>JAICWL010000104.1 GCA_025934835.1 Fimbriimonadaceae bacterium | reverse complement strand
CGACGACGGCGAGCACCTGCTTGGAGAGCGGGAGCACGAGCCGCCAATAGAGCGCGAAGTGCCCTGCGCCATCGATTCGAGCCGATTCGAACAGCTCGTTGGGCAGGCCATCGAAAAAGCTCTTGAACAGGAAGAGGGCGAAGATTTGCCCTCCCGCGATATAAGGAAGGATCAGAACCCAGTAGGAATTCAGCAGGCCGAGCTTCTTGACGAGCATGAAGCTCGGCACGAGCGTCAGCACGCCGGGAATCATCATTAGGCTTAGCACGCCCAGGAAGAGAGCATTCCTGCCCGGGAACCGGTATCTCGAAAACACGTACGCGGCGGAGGACCCGAGGGTGAGCACGCCGAGTACGGTCACCAGCGAGACCAGGAGGGTGTTCACGGTGTAGCCCCGCAGGATCTCCCAAGCGTAGGAGTAGCTCTGGAAGAGCTTTCCCGAAAGTACGCGCTCACCCTCGACGGCGGGCACGCTTTGCGAGCCGACGATTCTGCCTTTGGCGTCCTCCCGGTCGATTTCGACGGTCGGCTTTCCAAGCGCAGCGGCCATGCGAGTCAACGCTTTGGGCAGGCCGAAGAAGCTGTGGTTCAGCTCTGAATTGGTTCGAAGCGAATTGTCGACGAGGAACACGAACGGCAAGAGCGTGAGGGCGAGTATGGCGATGAGCGCCACATGGATCGCGACCTGCGGCTTCATATCGTTGCCGCCTGAAGGTCTTCCGAGGACCGGATCAGGCGCATGTTCAGCACCGTCAGGCCGAGGATCAGCAGAAACAGCACAACCCCGATAGCGGAGGCGTACCCCATGCGCTGAAAGCTGAACGCGTTGAAATACATCCAGAGCCCCGGGACCATGGATTTGAATCCGGGGCCGCCTCGCGTAAGCACAAACAGCCCCTCGAAGCCCTGCACGTTTCCGATGATCGTCAGGATAAGCAGCAGCTTGACCTGGCTCATGACGAGCGGGACGTCGATCCTCAGGAACTTGCGCAATCCGACCGCGCCATCCATGCTCGCGGCATCGTGGACCGTATCCGGAATCGACGTGAGCCCGGCGTAGTAGATCAGCACGTTGATTCCGCCGGCAAAAGGAAAGCCGATAAGCGCCAGGGCCCAAAGCACGGTCTGGGGATCCGAAAGCCAGCCGCGTCCCTCCATGCCGAGCAGCCGAAGCGTCTCGTTTACCAGCCCCGAATCCCCCAGAATGAGGCCTCCCCAAATCATGGTTCCTGCTATGCCGGGCACCACGACCGGGAGAAGAAACATGAGCCGGTAAATGTATCTCGCGCGCTCGGACTTTAGGCTGAAGATCATCTTCGCCACGACCAGCGGGCAGACAGTCACAAACAGGCAGGCGAAAAACGTGAGGAACAGCAGGTTCTCGAAGCTGGGCAGCAGCGTGGGATCGTTCGTCAGGTACTCGACGTAGTTCGCGAGACCGACGAATCGCGAATCGCCGCCAATCTCGAAGTCGAAGAACGAAGCCGCGAACGCGAGCACAAACGGCGCCACGTTGAAAATCGCCAGTAGGATGAGGCTCGGCGTCAGGATAGCGTACAGCGGGAGGCTGCGGATGGCCCTACGGAGCATGGGGCAAGTCCTCCATTCTGGCCCGCTCGGGGGCTAGGCTGCGCCATACGGGGTCGAACTTGGAAAGGTCCAGATGTTTTCGTCGCACGACGGTCGAGCAGCCGCTGTCGATGTCCCTTTGCATCCAGCCGACGAACTCGCTGAGCGAGACGCCTCCATTGAGATACAGCTCTAACATCCGCTGGTAGACGTCGTCGAAGCGCAGGTCGAAAGTGAACATCCACTTCGTGGTGCCGTACTGTCTCTTCAGAATCGTGTCGAACGGCTGGAGCTCGGGCTGGACGGGTACGCCTTTGATATTCGGCAGCAGCGCGACCCACTCGTTCACGACGCGGTCCGTGTTTTTGGGAAGGCAAAGGAACTGTAGGAATGCGACGCAGCGCTTGAGGCGCTCCGAGGTCCGAACGTCGTGCGTGTCCTGTATTGCGCTGTTCGAGAGCTCGAGCTGGGTTGCGGAGCCTCCGATGACGCACATCGGATGTCCATTCGCGTATTTGCTGTACGACTTTGGGATCGCTGGCAGGTAGAAAACGCCCCATGGAAACGCCATGTCGGGGTCTCGCGCCAACTTGTAGACGCTGAGGCTGCTGCTCCACCACATCGGCCCCCGCTGGTTGATGAATTCCTTCGTTAGGTCTACGCTCGAGAGGTTGAGGGGCATGAACCTGCGCCAGTCCTTCATGATCCGGAAGGTCTCGAGGTAGCGCGCATCGTCCTTCGTGAAGTACCCCTTGCCGTGCAGGTAGCAGATCTCATCCCAGTCGAGATAGCCTTGGAGATACTGCTCCCGCTTGGGATCTTTCGATAGATCGATGCCGGGGAGAAGCTGGTCGTAAAGCTGGTCGAATAGAAGATCCATGCCCCAGTCCGCGATCGCGCCCGAGTCGACGAGCATCGGCGTATATCCGGCGTCCTTGAATATCTGCTGAATGCGCAGGAAGTCGACCCAATCCTTCGGTGGGGACACTCCGAACTTGGCGAACAGGGATTTGTTGTAGAAGATTCCGGTCTCGATCATGTCGAGCGTCAGGCAGTACATCTTGCCGTCGGGCGCGGCCTTGCCCCTGCTGATCGCCTGATACTTGAACATGTCCCACCACTGGCGGCTGCCCGGGCTCCCTTTGGGAACGAACGGATTGGACTGCTCCAAGAACGAATCGAGCGGCACGTACCAGCCCTTCTGGACATCTTGCCAAACGTCCTCGACGTTGATGTTCATGATGTCCGGCGCCGTGCCGGCCGCAAGCTGCGTGACGACCCATTCGCGAACTGAGGGCACGTCGACGAACTCGATGCGAGTATCCGGGTAGAGCTTTTCGAAGTCGGCGGCGACTTCATTCAGGCCCTGGAGGGGCTTGCCCACGTCCATGGGCCTTCGGTCCGGCATGTAGAAGCCAGGCGCCACCCGGATGACGTACTTGACATTTGCGGGGTTGGATGAGGGAGCGACCTCGGCGGCTCCCCCGGAAGGTCGCGGCCAAAGAGCCCAAGCGGCGAGCGCGAACACGACGGGCAGCGTCAGGGTGCTGAGCTTCATGGAGCACCGGCAGTGTAACAGGACCGGCCGCTAGCGGGTTACTTGTCCTCGAAGTACTTTTCGTTGACCGAGTGCCTGAGCAGGAACGATCCGATCGCAAAAAGGATCGGCGACAACACCGTGAGCAGCACCAAGAGAAGGAAAAGTCCCCCCCAACCATTCAATCCGCCGCCATCTCCAGCCATATTAGTCCCGCCTCGGCGCTGCGAGCGAACCGCCCGACGCGTCGTACCCTGTAAGTATGGACCAAGACGGGCTCTTCGATGCCGATCCGGGAATCCTCGAGCCGTCGCCGGAGGCTCCTCTTGCCGCGCGCATACGTCCGACCTCGTTCGACGAGTTTTTCGGCCAGGAGCATCTGGTTGGTCCCGGCGCAGCGTTTCGCAAGGCCGTCGAAGCGGACCGAGTTTCGTCGATTATTTTTTGGGGTCCTCCGGGAGTAGGCAAAACGACGCTCGCGGAGCTCGTTGCGAGACGCACTCGGGCGAGGTTCGAACGTGTCAGCGCGGTGTCGGCGGGCGTGGCGGACCTCAGAAAGATCGTCGAATCGGCCAAGCGCCACCGCGCACGGGGCGAACGGACGATTCTTTTCATCGATGAGATCCACAGGTTCAACAAGGCCCAGCAGGACGCGATCCTGCCGTACGTGGAGGATGGCGTGGTAACGCTGATCGGCGCGACCACGGAGAACCCTTCGTTCGAGGTCATCTCGGCCCTGCTTTCGCGTTCGCGCGTTTACGTGCTCAATCCGCTCAGCGATGAAGACATACGGCGGGTCGTCGATCGCGCGAAGAGCCTCCTAGGGGGTGCGAGCTTGACTGCGGAGGCTGAGGACGCGATAGTGAACCTAGCGAACGGGGACGCGCGATCCGCGCTGAACATGCTGGAGCTTTGCGCGGCGGTTTCTTCGAACGGCATCATCGACCTGGAGACGGTGACGAGCGCGGTGCAGCAGCGCTCGGCGCTTTACGACAAGGACGGGGAGATGCACTTCGACTTGATCTCGGCGCTCCACAAGAGCGTGCGAGGCAGCGACGTGGACGCTTCGATCTACTGGCTCGCACGGATGCTGGACGGCGGCGAGGACCCACTGTTCATCGCCCGCCGGGTCATTCGCATGGCCAGCGAGGACGTCGGACTCGCGGACCCCAGGGCTCTGCCGCTCGCGATGGCTGCCCAGCAGGCGATCCATTTCATCGGAATGCCCGAAGGGGCGCTGGCGCTTGCGGAAGCGGTGGCCTACATGGCGCTCGCGCCCAAGAGCAACGCGCTTTACATGGGATATGGGGCAGCCGTGGAGGACGTGAAGCGCACGCGCAACGATCCGGTGCCGCTGCACCTTCGGAACGCTCCGACAAAGCTGATGAAGGGTCTCGGGTACGGCTCCGGCTACGTGTACGCGCACGACTTCGAACGGGGCGAGGCCGGCCAGGTGAACCTTCCCGACGCGCTTGTGGACAAACGATATTACGAGCCGACGGATCGTGGATTCGAAGCGGGGGCCAGGGAAATCGTCGAACGAGTGAGAGCGCTCAACGAATCCGCACGACGAGAAGGCGCCGCCGAGCCGGAATGAACGGCGCAACACGCCCAGGCGCAAGTAAACTTAGGTGTACAGATGGATACCAATGAGCGGCTGATCCGCGCGGTTCAGCACGCCACCCGAAAGCTTGCCAGCAACGGCAAGTTCAACGAGCTGATGAAGGACGTCCTTGCGATTTGCGTGGACGCCGTCGGCGCGTCGGGCGGCACGATCTATCTGCATGACCCCGCTACTTGCCGCCTTAGGTTTCAGCACGTGCTGCCCGAGGATGTGGCGGACCGGCTGCCGGTTCCGGACATCCCAGACGACTACGGCATGGCCGGCCAGGCTTTCCAGCTTCGAAAAACGATCTGCAAGTCGTTTCCCGACCGTCCTCGCGACGAGTGGAACGACTTCGAGCGCAAGACCGGTGTGCCGATCAGCACGATGCTGGCATCGCCTTTGCTTATGGACGACGAAACGCCGATCGGAGTCGTGCAGCTCTTGAACAAGCTGGACGGCGAGTTTACGGAGGCTGACTGCTCGGTCCTGGATACTGTAGGCGCGGTCTCCACGATGGCTTATATGAATTTCCGGCTTTCGGAAGAGAGCAGCCGCGCGTCCACCCTTCTCGGGATGGGCAAGGTCAGCCATGACATCGGAAACCTCGCGGCATCTTTGTACGCGAACCTGAGCTTCAGCGACATGGCGATGCACGGTCTGAAGGAGCACGTGGATGCCAGCACCCAAGACGAAGCGGTGAAAATGTACGTCGAGACGCTCGACCCGATGTTCGGAGACCTGAAGGACTCGGTGGACCGGATCGTGGGGTATTCGAGGCTGATTTCGGATATGTCGGCCGGGCGGGAGCTCAGGCCCGACATGAAGGTCGCGCCGCTGGCGGAGACGATACAGACCAGCGCCGCCTACCTGGAGACAGAGGGCCGCGCGAACCGCGTTGCGTTGCGCTACGACATCCAGCAAGATGCGCCGCCGACGCTGCACGACGAGCTCTACATCTTCAGGATCGTGCAGAACCTCGTGGGCAACGCCATCAAGGCGGTGAAGGAAACGATCCCCGAAGACTGGCGGACGTTGATCGACGAAGAGGACGAGACGTCGTATTTCGGCGAGGTGGTGGTTCGGTACTACTTCGACGGGAAGGACCACATCATCGAGGTACAGGACTCTGGGCCGGGGATGACCGAGGACGTGGCCGAGCGGATACTCCGAGGCAACGCGCGGAGTCAGTGGGACAAGGGCAGCGGCTCCGGCTGGGGCACAAAGATCGTGATGGAGCTCGCCGCTACACACAACGGCTTGGTGACGATCGACTCCGAGGTCGGGCGCGGAACGACCTTCCGATTGGCCATACCGAACAGCACGCAACGTGCGGAAGTAGCCGCAACGCACTGAATATTGGCAATTCGGGCACTCGGCCTTGCTGAATTCGGTCTGCCATAATGGTGTTCGCTCATACCATGAGGAATCAGCAGCGAAAGAAGCCGGCGGGACTCGTAGTGCTGGGCGCCATCCTATATCTTGCCTACCTGATCTTTTTCCTCGCTGTGGGCGCCGTAGGCGGATGGGCCATGAGCAGCAAGATGCTCGCTGCGATTCTGGGTCAGCGGCTGCACCCTGTCGCCCCTCAGGCGATATTCCACGACGACTCGATCACGCTGCTCATCTTGGGCTGCGACGAGGATCGTTATTACCGAGGAACCTACGCCAACGGCAGCAACATCCGGCGCAAGTATGCGCGGGCCGACATGATCATGGTCGCCAAGCTCGATTTCAAGAACAATCGGGTCACCGGCGTCACGGTCCCCAGGGACACGCTCTGCAGCCTGCCAGGGTATGGCGCCCGAAAGATCAACGCCTACCATTCGATCGCCAAGAAGGGCCAAGAGGACGAGCTTGAAAAGGCGGCCGTCGAGGCGATTTTGCCCGGCGTGACGATCGACCGAGTGATCACGCTGGATTACGACGCCTTTCGAAACATGGTCGACGCAGTCGGCGGCGTGCCGGTGACGATCGACAAGCGGATGAAGTACGACGACAACGCCGGCAACGTGCACGTAAACTTCTATCCGGGCCCGAAGACGCTGAACGGCTACGACGCCGAGATGTTCGTACGATTCCGCCACTCCGACGACGATCTCCACAGGCAGGATCGGCAACGACAGTTTCTGCTCGCGTTCAAGAACGCGGTCATCTCGCACCCGTTCGCCCTTCCCCGCGTGGCCGACACGGCCGTCGCGGTTTTGAACAGGAAGCTCACCGAAGACGAAATCGCCGCGCTCATGACGTTCGCGCAGCATGTTCCCCAGGCGAATATTCAGCTCGGCCAAATCCCGGTCCGCGAGGGACGCGGCTCGACGCTCGTCGTGGACACGGACAAGCTCGACGTCGCTCTCGCTCACTACGGATTGAAGGACAACTATCAGTCGCGGGTGAGCTACAGCCAATGAGCCTGGACCAGCAAGGCTTCGACCCAAACGCGCCTGAGGGTGACATTCGGGTCCGGAGCCAGTACGTTTCCAAGAAGGACGTCAAGGTCGTCGTCACCGCGCTCGTCATTCTGTCGATCCTGCTCTATCCCGTGTACCAATACATGAAGGGAGAAAGCGAAAAGAGTAGGTGCAAAGCAAACCTCAAGGCGATCGGCGAGGCACTGGCGCTGTACGCTCAGAATCACGACGACCGGCTCCCTCCGCTTGGGGCCACCGATTCGAACGGCAATCTTCAGCTCGACGCTAGCGGATTGCCTTACACCTGGATCGACGACGCCTCGGCGTTTCTGAATGCGCGAGCGGGCCTGACCTGCCCATCCGCGCAGCCAAACGAGCTGACGTCCATGCAGCATCCGACCGAGATGGGCAAGAAGCTGGAGTCGACTTACGGAATGTACGCGCCGTACGCGTCCGCACTGCTGTCGATCGTCGAGAATCCGGACGAGCAGATCGTAGTCGGAGAAACGAGCAACTTCGGCGCGAGCGGCTCCTACGACCCTCTGCCGCTCAAGGATTCATCCGGTAAGGTCGCCGGCAACGACGGGTTCGTCATCGGCTGGAACAACGACAATTTAAACCCCACGAGCAGCACCGATGCGGTGACGCGGCTGGCTTATCCGGGAACCTCGAATGGCACATTTCGCGAAGGCGGAGAAACCCGCCACCCGAAAGGCAACTTCTATTTGAACGCCACCGGCGGGTTGATGGCGCGTCCTCCGTCGGGCGCGGTCGTGCACATCCGAGGCGGGATGCCGGCGCTGCCGTGGGCCGTACCTGTGACGCACCACTAGCGAGTTACAGAGGCCTGGCCGAAGCGATATCCGCCAGCCAGTCCGCGCACGCGCCGTCCTCTGCCGGAGGCATCTGGTTTCTGAGGAGATACCAGGTTTCCTGGTGCTCGACGTAGCCGCCTGCCGGCACGCTGACCATCGGGCCAAGCGATTCGATCTCCAGCATGTCCTGGCGGGTGAACGTTTCGAAGTTGCAGTTGAAGTCCGGATAGGATTGATCGGGCTGGCATGCGAATCGCTTCAGGAACAGGTTGCCCCGGTTGGCGCAAGCGGCGTACCCCTGCTCGACCAGCGAGCCAAGCTTGGTCGGACCCATATTCGGGTCATGGCGAAGTCGAACGAGCCTATCACCCCAGGTCCAGCGAGGGTCGGAGATTTTCGTGTAGCCCCACATCACAAGCGGCCTTGTGGGCAGAAGGCGCTCGTCGTGAGTGGCGTGGGGGGCTTGGGGAAATAGTACGACACCCCCGCTGCATTGCGTTGGGCTCCAGGCAGCGAGGGCGAGGTCGTAGGGCGAGTGGTTGTAAACGCGGTGAAGGATCACGAATCGGCCCGAATCGGCCTCGGGGCGGATGCGCATCTCCTTCCGCGTCGAGAATTTATCGGGGGCAGAAGAGAAAACATGGAAGCCGTCCTCTTCGCGGTACTGAACGGGAGCGTTGTCGGGCTGGAGGGTCCTCAATGGCTCTTCGGGTGCGATCCAGAGCCGGTGCCCCCCGTACCCACGGAATTGGTCCCCTCCGGTCTTGCCAGCGTCCGGAGGGTTTACGAAGAACATGTTTTCGCCGCCGATGAAGCCGAGAAAGATGATTCGTGGACCGACCTCTAGCGTGACGATCATCTCGACGTCTTGGCAGACGATGCGCGCGTTGCGCTTCCATCCATTGAAGCTCACCTGGTCCATAGGGCGTGTTTACCTCCGATGAGCGCCTTGGCAGAGTCTCGGGTGAGGAAGCCGGCGGTGGTGGTTGCACGCATGGCGAATGCGTCGAATTGCCGCGTGGCCCTCGTGGTCTTTGGTTCTGTAGCTCTCGAACCCTCACCCCTACCCCTCTCCCTCGGGGAGAGGGGGGTTATCTTGATGGACGTTTTTGTCTTGGATTCCATTGCTCTCGAACCCTCACCCCTGCCCCTCTCCCTCGGGGAGAGGGGGGTTATCTTGATGGACGTTTTTGTCTTGGATTCCATTGCTCTCGAACCCTCACCCCT
>JAICWL010000070.1 GCA_025934835.1 Fimbriimonadaceae bacterium | reverse complement strand
GGTTACGACTTTGGCATTGAGCACCAACTCGCCCCTTCGGCTGACGACTCGCATCGGCTTGCCGTCCTGGATGCCGTGCTGCGCGGCGAGCGTGGGATGAATCTCGACGTACGGCTCCGGGCAGAGATCCACCAGCCCGCCTATGCGTCGAGTTTGAGTGCCGCTCAGATACTGGGAGACGACCCTCCCGGTGGTCAGGATGACCGGATACTCCTCGTCCGGCTCCTCGGCGCTGGGCCGGTACGTGACGGGGTTGAAGTGCGCTTTGCCGTCCGGCGTGTAGAACCGCAAGTCTTGGAATAGCCTCGGCGTGCCTGGGTGGCCGATTTCGGGACACGGCCAGAACACGCCGTACTCCTCCTCGATGCGCTCGTACGTGATGCCGTAGTAGTCGGCGGTGCCTCCGTGAGAGGCAACCCGCAGCTCGTTGAAAATGTCTTCGCTGCACTTGAAGTGGTCGAAATATTGGCCCCGCCCCAGTCTGCGCGCAAGCTCGAGGATGATCCAGGTGTCGGCTCGGGCATCGCCCGGGGGCTCTACGGCCTTGTTGATCTTGATGACGCGCCCTTCGACGTTCGTTGAGGTTCCCTCCTCTTCCTCTTGCAGCGAGCCTGCAAGCACGATGTCCGCGTGCTGGGCCGTTTCGCTCAAGAAGAAGTCGATGGCGGTGTAGTGCTCCAGCTTGTCGAGCGCGTCGTGGGTGAACTGGGCATCGGGCAGTGAGACCACGGGGTTGAAACAGATCGAAAGCAGCGCCTTGATCTCTCCGGCGTGGATCATGTTCATGATCTCCTGCGCCGTGTGCCCCTTGTGCGGCAGCTCGGATTCGGGAATGCCCCAGACCGAGGCCACGTAGGCGCGGTGCTCGGGGTTCTCGATGTCCCGGTTTCCGGGAAGCTGGTCGCACTTGTGCCCTTGCTCGCGGCCACCTTGTCCGTTGCCCTGGCCGGTGATGGTGCCGTAGCCGCATCCGGGCCGGCCGATCCTGCCCGTAGCGAGGACCAAGTTGATGCACGAGATGACGTTGTCGACGCCTTTGGTGTGATGCTCGATGCCTCTTGCGTGGAGCAGCATGGAGGTCTTGGCTTCGCCCCACATGCGCGCGGCTTTACGAATGTCCTCGACTTCGACCCCGGAAATCCGCGAGGCTTCTTCGACGCTCATGGACATGGCCGCCTTTTCGGTTTCCTCCCATCCCGAGGTGTGCTCCGCGACGAACTCCCGGTTCACGAGCCCGTCCTCGATGAGGATTCGTAGCATCGCGCCAAAGAGCGCAGAATCTGCGCCGGGTCTCACGGGCAAGTGCAGGTCGCACGTTCGGGCGAGCGGCGTAATGCGGGGGTCGACCATGATGAGCTTGGCGCCCCGATCGCGCGCACGCCATATGTAGTCGGTCGTGATGGGCGAGCATTCGGCGACGTTCGTTCCGGCGCAAAGGATAACATCCGCGAGCGGGATATCGGCCCAAGGGTTAGCGGCCCTATCGATGCCAAACGCCTTCTTGTTGCCGGCTCCTGCGCTGACCATGCAGAGCCGGCCGTTATAGTCGAGCTCGGCAGTTTGAACCGCCACTCGGGCGAACTTGCCCATGAGATAGCTCTTTTCGTTGGTGAGCGAAACGCCGCTCAAGACGGCAACGGAATTCATGCCGTACTTCTCCTGGGCGCGGCGGATGGCGCTGACCGTGGCATCCAGGGCCTCATCCCAGGAGATCGGCGCAAATCCCTCGCCTTCGACGCGCTTCATCGGGGCGAGCAGGCGGTCCGGATGATTGTCCTGCATGTAGCGCTTCACCCCCTTGGGGCAGAGCTTCCCGCGGTTGAAAGGAAAATCCTCCCAGGGCTCGAAGCCGATAACCTTTCCCTCGCGCACTTTGAGCTGGATGCCGCATTGCTGTCCGCAGAAGCAGCAGTGCGTTTTGACAAGCTTTTCCGGCACGCCGCGGCCCTTCCAACCGCCGGGCGGCGTGGAATTTAGGTGCGGCCCGAAGTCGTCTTGCAGCTTTTTGGGAGTCGCCGAGAGCTTTGCCATCTTTCGTATCTTGCCAGGTTCTACGGCCCTCCGCTATGACGGGGCTCATAGCCGGGCCGCTGCGATCAAAGTATGGGCTCATTCTGGGTTACAGGGCTGACGCTGCGCGGAGGATGTACGCGCCGGTGCAAACTAATGGAGGACGCCGAAACGTCTTCTCGGAGGCTGGAACCATGAATGACGCGAACAGAACGCAGTTGATTTCGGGCGCGCCGACTCTCGATCCGAACAAGACCATGCTCGGCACTGCGCCGTCGCTGAACGCCACGCAGACGATCAAGCCGGTCCAATGCCCTGTGTGCAAGACGTTCAATCCAGCGGGCGTCATGTTCTGCGTGGACTGCGGTCTGATCTTCGACCGCTCTCTCCCGGACGACGCGTTCGGAGCGCCGACGATCCAGCTTCCGATGCTCGTCGAGGAAGGGGGACGCGAGCAGCCGATTCGACCGGGAATCAACGTCATCGGCCGCGAAGGGGACATCATGCTGCCCGACGGGCGTATCTCGCGCCGCCACGCCCAAATCGTAAGCGACGACGGACGTCTTTCGATCGAGGACCTCGGCAGCACCAACGGCACCAAAGTCGATGGCGTCGCCCTGCAGCCGGGCGAGAAAATGGATCTGAACGGGGGCGAGCGTCTCAGTTTCGGCGGGCTCGAAGCGCAAATTTCGATGCCCGGACAGAAAGGCGGCAACACCACGCAGATGGTCGCCTCGAACCGCACCGCAGCCATGACCATGGCGCCCCGCGTGGAGGTTCCGCCGGCGATGCTCGTGGGCGAGGGGCGCGAGATTCCGCTTAAAGCCGGAGCCAACACGTTCGGCCGCAAATCCGACAACGACGTTCAGATCGGCGACCCTTATGTGAGCGGCCGCCATGGCACGATAGAGGTGACCGACGACGGCGTGTTCATTACGGATACGGGATCGACGAACGGCACGATGCTCAACGATGCCAAGCTTGCGCCGAATATGCGCACGAGGATGACTCCCGAGGATGTCATCCGGCTCGGCAGCCTGGAGTTCCAGGTGCGCGTGAGTCCTCCCGGCTAATTTGGCCCGCAAAAACACCTGAAGTTTCCCAGCGAAATACCGACGATCCTAGTGGGCCGCTCTCGGCTCGATACGGAAAACCTCAACCAGGTTCTCAAGGATGTCGGTTCAAAACATAGAGTGTCAGTTAGCGAAGGGCCAAATCGGCCGCTACCTCTCGGGTGATCCGCTTTCACCGGAAGCTCTGAGGCAGCTCGAGGCCCACATCGCCGAATGCGACGACTGCCAGATGCTTCTCCAGCAAAGGCGTCAGGCGTTGATGGCGATGATTACCCCACCCAAGAGCGCCAAGCCCGCGCCGACGGCCGTCGTCGAGGTCGAAGAAGAGTCGATCGCGGACAAGCCGCTCGTGGACGCCATCCGAGCGATCGCCGCGGAGAATAAGAAGCCCAAGATCAAACCGCTGCCCGCCAGGAGTCCGTGGGAGGAAATGAAGAAGCCTCTCATCTACTCGCTGGCGCTTGCAATCGTCCTCGTGGGGATGAGCATCGCAGCCAAGAGTTTTGGGCCGAAGGTCGAGCCGGCCGGTTCATCGACGACTCCCGGGCCAATTTCAACCGCTCCAACCGAAGCCATCGCCACCCCGCCTGTTACGGCTGCTCCGAAAGCCGAACCAACCCCGCCCAAGAACCCGGCCCCAGCGCAGCACGCTGCAGCCACCGTAAAAACCCCGCCCGCCAAGCCGATCCATAAGGTCGTAAGCACCTCCGGATCCAAGCCGATGCACGTCGTCCGACGCGCGGCTCCGAAGCGAATCGCCCGTCGAGCCCACCCGGCCCCCGCACACCACGCCTCCCGATCCGGCATTCGGATCTACGACCCGTCCGGCGCTCCGCTGGCCAAGAACCGGTGATACATATGAAACAGATCGCACTCGCTATCGCGCTCGGTCTCGCGTTGACCGCATACGCCCAATCGGGAGCCAACCCCAAGGTATCCGTCACGGCAAAGGGGGACGATGTGAACGGCGTTTTGGGCACTGTGTTCGCCCAGGCCAAGAAGTCGTACGTCATCCAGCCGGACATTCACTTCGCGCTGTTCCTTTCCCTGGACAACGCCGACTACGAAAAGGCCCTGCACATCATCTGCGAGCAGGCGAACCTTAAGATCGATCTTCGAGACGGCATCTACTACATCAAGAAGGCCCCCGCGCGCATCTCGCCGAAGACCCTTGCGCCGCCAAAGCCCGTGTTCGTTTCGAGCGAGACGTTCGCGAAGAAAGTCACCACGCACCTGCCCAAGACCGACATCCGCAAGGTGTTTACGGACATCGGCACACAGGCCGGCGTGCGCATCGAGGTTTCCGCGCAGGTGCCGGACTACAAGGTTGACGCCTTTCTGGTTCGGATTCCGCTGCGGCAGGCTCTCGACGAGCTGACGAAGGCCGCTTCCCTAACGTACAAATCCACCGACCACGGCACGATTCAGATCATCGCACCCCAGACGAACCACGTCGCGCTCGTCAAAGGCTCGTGAACTAGAATAGCGTGTGAACCTCGTTCTCGGCGTCTCCGGATCGGTGGCAGCCTACCGATCAGCCGACCTGGCCCGCGAGCTTATGCGCGCGGGCTTCGTCGTTCGCGTATGTCTGACCGACGCCGCCGAGAAGTTCGTGACGCAGGCGCTCTTCGAGGCTCTCACCGGCCAGCCCTGCCTCACGTCTGCGTTCGACGAGCCGGTCGCAGGACGGATGGCCCACATCGATTGGGCGCGGTCCGCCGACGTGATATTGGTCGCGCCTGCCACAGCCAACACGCTGAACAAGCTGGCAGCCGGTATCGCGGACGACATGCTGACTACGCTCGTCTTGGCCAGCGAAGCGCCGCTCGTGATCGCTCCGGCGATGAATCCGCATATGTACGGCTCCGAGGTCACTCGGAACTCTCTCGATGAGCTTCGGGCGAGGGCGGCGTCCATCGTGGAGCCCCTCGAAGGGGATGTGGCATGTGGCGAACAGGGTCAAGGGAAGCTGGCGTCGATCTCGGCGATCGTGGATGCGGTACGTGAGATAACGGCGCGGAGCGCCAAGCTCGCCGGCAAAACCGTGCTCATCACCAGCGGCCCGACCAGGGAGCCGCTCGACTCCGTTCGGTTCCTCTCCAACCGCTCGAGCGGCAAAATGGGCAGCGCTCTTGCTCGCGCCGTGATGCTGATGGGCGGCCAGGCGACGCTCGTGTGCGGGCCAGGATCCGCCCGCCCGCCGCTCGGCGCCCAGGTGGTCCGGGTGGAGACGGCCCTGGACATGTTGGAAGCCGCCCGCGGCTTGGCCCAGCGGGCCGATCTGATCGTCGGCGCCGCGGCGGTGGCCGACTATCGACCGGAGCAAAGCGCTCACGGGAAGATCCGCCGGTCGAGCGAGCCGATCGAGCTGCGACTCGTGCCGAACCCGGATGTGATCGCCGAGCTTGGCAAGGTCGCGAAGCCTGGCGTCAGGATCGTGGGATTCGCCGCGGAGCCGGATTCTGCGCTTGACGCCGCGCGACAGAAGATCGTGCGCAAGGGCCTGTTCGCAATCGCGGTCAACAATGTCAGTCGTCCGGACGCGGGGTTCGACGTCGATTCGAACGAGTTGTCGCTGCTCTTCGCCGATGGCCGAACGGCGAGGAGCGGCCTTCAGTCCAAGCTTTCTTGCGCGCTCTGGTTGCTGGAGCAGATCGTCGACAGCCCCTAGCGGGCGGCGAGCACGCCCCTGGACGATGCTCCGGAGAGGAACATTCTGATTTCGGCGGCGCAGCGCCTGGGCACATGCTCCGGAACGTAGTTCGTGATCCCAGGCAGAGCGACCACCTTGCTCAGCGGGAATGCGTCTGCCCACCGGGTGAGCGAAGCCTCGCCCTGCCAAGCGTCGTCGAGCCCCCAGATCAGCAGCGAGCGCTTGCCGGCGAATGCTCGGCGGTCGGCCCACAGCCCGTCGAACCACTTTCCGTCGTGCAGCAGCGACCGAACGAAGTCGACTGCGCCACGCCGCTCGGAGACCTTGCGAAATGGCTCCAGGTACTGATTGAACGTCGTCGAATGGAGCTTGTAGCCGTCTGCGAACATCACCGGCAGGAAGAACTTGGGCGGCATGTTCAGCGCCTTTTGCCAAAGCAGATTGAGCGGGTTCGCTACCACTTGGTTCAGCTTGCGCACAAACGGGTCGTCCGAGAGCGACCATAGCCAGGCGTTGAATACCACGAAGTCGCGTAGGCGATCCTGGTTTTCACGAGCCCATGCGAGCGCGATGGCCGCCCCATAATCGTGGGCGACGATGGAGACCTCCTCGAGCCCCAAGCGGTCAATAAACTCGCCGAGGCGGCGCGCGTGCGCCTGAGGAGAGTAATCCGCGCGCTCAGGCTTTTCCGAAAGCCCGAATCCCAAATGGTCGAGGGCGAGGCACCGGAAATCTCGGCAGAGGTCGGCGATCAGCGCACGGTAGAGGAAGCTCCAAGTGGGTCCGCCGTGCACGAAAACAACCGGATGGCCGCGCCCCTCGTCGACGAAGTGCATGACGCCCTCTTCCGTTGCCATCAGCCGAGATGCAAAAGGATAGTCATCACGGCTGAGCCAAGACGAGGACATCGTTGCGTACCGAGTATCCATGGTTTCGCCTGCGGTCGAAGCACCGCGGGCGGATCACTCCAACTCTTTTTCTACCACGGTTTCGGGCATGTCGACGGCTGAATCACGCGAAAGCGGATTGGAGCGCCTGATCGATATCCTCGATCAGGTCCTGGGAATCTTCGATGCCGACGCTCGCTCGAAGCAGCGTCGGCGGGATGCCTTTGCCGAGCCGCTGCTCCTCGGTCATCGTGGCATGCGACATCACCGGCGGATATCCGATCAACGATTCGACCCCGCCAAGCGATTCGGCCAACAGGAAGACCTTGGTCGACTCGGCGACGCGCTTCGCCTGCTCGGCGGAGCCGTCGACTTCGAACGCCAGCATGCCGCCAAAGCCGCGCATCTGTCTTTGCGCCACACGATGGTCCGGGTGGGTAGGCAGGCCGGGGTAGTGCACGCGCGCTACGCGTGGGTGCTCCTCGAGGAATTCGGCCACCGCCTGGGCGTTCTTGCAGTGCTTTTCCATGCGGCACGCGAGCGTCTTGACGCCTCGAAGCGAGAGCCAACAGTCGAACGGTGAAGGCACCGCGCCGACCGCCTTGTTCCACTCGAAGGCATGCTCATGTAGGGCGTCGTCGTTCGTCACCAGCGCGCCGCCGATAACGTCGGAATGGCCGCTAATGTACTTCGTGGTGCTGTGCGCGACGATGTCGACGCCATGATCGAGCGGATTTTGGAGGGCCGGCGATGCGAAGGTGTTGTCGAACACGACGGTTAATCCGTGCTGCTTGGCGACTTTCACGACCCCGGCGATATCGCTTACTCGCAGGTTCGGGTTCGTCGGAGTTTCGAAGATCAACATCTTCGTATTCGGCTGAACCGCGTCGTTGATCGAAAGCGGGTTGTGGGCGCAGAACTCCGAGACCTGTATCCCGTGCCTCGGCAGGTGCTTCTCGGCGACTCGGAAGGTGCCGCCGTAAATGTCTCCGGCCATCAGCAGGTGGTCGCCGTGCTGCATCAGGTCCAACGCGCACACGATTGCAGCCATGCCGCTCGAGAACAGAACGCACCGCGAGCCGTTTTCGAGCGACGCGATGACCTGTTCGAGCGTGTTGCGGTTCGGATTTCCGCACCGCGTGTAATCAAACGGCGGCTGGGTGTCGAGGTCTTCCCAGCCGAAAGTGGCGGATTGATACAGCGGCGGGATGACCGACTTGAACTGGGGGTCGAGATCCTGGCCGACGCGCAGCGCCTTCGTTGCGAATCGCATAGAGCCTAGATTACATTCCTCGCGGCCCGGCTGGAAGCATTCGCTTGGCGCGCCTAACGAATGTTCGTCGATAGGGCCGATCTGCTTTCCGATCCGCCGGTCGGACGCGAAGCGGCCTAATCGCGGCATAGTGGAGAAAGGGCGCCGCTAGCGGCAAGGGGAGAGCAAACCCGCAGCAGACGCCCTATGTAAATCTGACCTCAACCGCGCCGTTCCGCACCCGTGCGCCAGTGAATACCAACGGAATTCCGCAAGAAGTTCAAAGCGGACTCGTACGCGAAGTTGCAATTCGCTCGCGCTGGAGCAACGAATCGGTGTATAGTCCAATAAGTATCGGCGAGCGTTTAAGACAAGCGCCGGAGCATAGGAGAAAGCCGAAGGGAGAGAGCTCCGGCAGCCGACCGCACCCCGCCCCGCGTTGAAGATCGCCGACTCGCAGGAGTCGGCGATCAACCGCCGATCTGGCTCATTCCTCTTCCCGTTACGGTCTGCCCCTCGGCGAGATAATGGCGCTCGGGCTTATGGGCCACGACATGCCGGAATAGGTCCGCAATCTCGGCATCCGTCGCGCCAGCCCGCATTGGGGTTCTGAGGTCCAGCTCGCCATCCGACATGAGACACGGTCTGAGGAATCCGTCGTGCGTGAGACGCAAACGGTTGCACCGAGAGCACAGGTCGTTCGAAATCTGGCTTATGAACCCTACGGTGCCCTTCGCGCCGGCGAGGCGGTAGCTGCGGGCCGGGCCGTTCGTCTTGAGCTGCGCGGGCTCCAGCGGGCCGAGCTTCGCTTCGATATCGCGCATCACCGTCTCGGACGAGACGTACATCTTGCGCATTTCGAGGTCGTTCAGCATCCCTCCGCTAGCTTGTTTGATCTGTAAGAGCCCTTGGCCCTGGTGCGCGGAGAACGCCTCGAACGATGGACCTTCGTCCAAGTTCCACCGCATCGGCATCAGCTCGATGAACCGCACGTGGATCTCCTCGTTCATGGTCATTTCGGCAAACGAGGGCGCCTCGTGGTCGTTGGCGCCTTTCATCAGCACGCAGTTCAACTTCACGGGCGAGAGGCCGGCTTCCTGCGCCGCCCGGATGCCATCGAGAACAGTCTGCAGGTTCCCTCGGCGGGCCAGCTTTACGAAGCGTTCGGGGTCGAGCGTATCCAGGCTGACGTTCACGCGGGTGAGGCCGCTTTCGGCGAGCGCTTTGGCCTGCTCGGCCAACAGGAAGCCGTTCGTGGTGACGCTGATATCTTCGACGCTCGGTAGGCTCGCGATTTGCGCTGCCAACCATGGGAGGTCCTTGCGGAGCAGGGGCTCGCCGCCCGTAAGCCGCACTTTGGTGATGCCCAGCCCGGCGGCGACGCGTGCGAGGCGCGCGATCTCGCCTATGGTGAGGCTCTCGTCCTTGGGAGTCGCGGGGAAGCCTTCTTCCGGCATGCAGTAGACGCAGCGGAAATTGCAGCGGTCGGTGATCGAGATCCGAAGATAATCGATCACCCGCCCAAAGGAATCTCGCAGGCGGGCGGGTTCGGTGAGGGGCTCGTGGATCATCTTTGCCAACTAGATTGTGGTTTAAGATACGCCCATCTGGGCCAAAACGACTCCAGATAGGCTCATGTCATTCGAACGGGCCAAGCACTCCCCACAGTTTTTATCCTCACGTTTCGCGTAAGCCGCCGTAGTTGGCGCACACTTCAAACCGAACAGCCGGAGCCGGTGACCTCTCTTCCTCCTCCTCGACCTAACCACGTAGCCGTGCTCCGGGCCTGCTCACCTATCAAGAGCCATTTCTTCTGGCGATGATATGAAACACGTGCCAATGCTTCTCGCGGTTAAAGGCGTCGTGGCCCTGCCGGTCCACTTCTTCCAGCTTCAGCACTTCGTAGTCCTTTAGCAGGTCGTCAACCTCTGCGCGGGTCAGCCGAGTTAGATCGGGGCCGGTCCACTCGTCATGCACTCCGAGGAACTGCCCGGCGAACAGGCCTCCCGGGCGCAACGAAGCAGTTACGTTGGGCCAGAACGCGTGGAAATCTTCTCTCGGCATAAAGATCAGCGAGAACATGGCGAGCGCAAGATCGAACTCGCTTTTCGGCAGCTCGAGGTCTTGGAACGAGCTCTGGACGAGCGTCAGGCGCGCCTCGGCATCGGGCCCCAACGCATGCGCCCGATCGCGGGTACGGCGCAGCCCGTCGGAATCGGCGTCTTGCGCGAGAACGGTCCAACCGCGCAGCAAGAGCCATTCCGTGCCCGGTCCGGCTCCGCAGCCAAGATCGATCGCCTTGCCCGCAGAGGGCAGGAACTGCTCCAAGTCCGCGTAGAACGGCCTCAAGGGGCGATCTCGAGTTGCGTCGTAATAGCTAGTCCAGCCCTCTTCCACGTCCATACTCGGAGGGTACTCCCCGCCGCCAGGGCGATGCTTTCGAAACGTGAATCGTGGTAGACCTATCGGCACGATGCCAACAGAAGTCTCCTCTCAAAGCGCGAGCGAGCTGCCCAGCCTGGATTCCGAATACCGGCTCAGCCAGGATCAGATCGAGCAATACCGGCGCGATGGGTTCATTCTCCTGCGCGGCGTGTGCTCCCCGGAGGAGATACGGCCGTACCGAGATGCCATCTTCGACGCCACTATGGGCCACAATCGCGAAACCCGGCCCCTGGAGGAGCGGGACACTTACGGCAAGGCGTTCCTGCAGGTCATGAACCTCTGGACGTTCGACGACCGAGTGTGCGGATTCACTCTCGCCAAGCGGTTCGCAAGGATCGCGGCGCAGCTTATGGAAGTCGACCGCGTGCGGCTGTACCACGACCAGGCCCTTTTCAAGGAGCCGGGCGGTGGGCACACGCCGTGGCACCAAGACCAGTTTTATTGGCCGCTGACGACGGATCGGGCGATCACCATGTGGATGCCGCTCGTCGACATCTCCGAGGTGATGGGTTCGATGACGTTCGCAGCGGGCTCGCAGGAGAACGGCTTCGTGCCGATCTCAACCGAGATTTCCGACGCGTCCGAGAGCTATTTCGATCGGTACGTACGTGAGAAGAACTATCCGCTCAAAACGTCCGGCGGCATGAACGCTGGCGACGCCACGTTCCATTCCGGATGGACGCTTCACCGCGCGCCGGGCAACGTTACCGATCGCGTTCGCGAAGCGATGACGATCATCTACTTCCCGGACGGCACCCCGGTCGCCGAGCCCGTGAACGACTTCCAGCGCGCCGATCACAAGACCTGGCTCGATGCGATCGAGCCAGGTCTGCCGGCGGGCGGGAAGCTCAACCCGATTCTGTGGCCCTAGCGCGGTGGGATCGCGTGGTCGGGGTACTTCGGCACCGGCGGTGTAACCACCGGGTGCTCGGCGTTTTCTTTCTGCAGGTACGCGACCGCAGCGCTTAGCTGAGCGTCGGCTCCCAAGTAGGTTGCGTGGGGAAGGTCGTCGACTACGATATCCGGGTCTACGCCGTGCCCTTCGATCAGCCAGCGACTGTCCGTGCCGTACACCGCAGTCTCGGCCGCTGTGGCGATTCCATTGTCCACGAGCCGATTGCTCGATGACAGCCAAATCTCGCCGCCCCAGGTTCTCGTACCGATAACTTTGCCGAGTCCGAGCCGCTTGATACCTTCGGTGAACGCTTCACCATCGGAGGCGGTGAACTCGTCGCAGAGCACTACGACGTGCCCACGATAGGCCCACTGCATGTTCCAACTGGGCTGGCCCACGCGCGGCTGCCAGTAGAACCATGCCTTGCGCAGCAGCTTTTCGATGATCCAACTGTCGATGTTGCCGCCCTCGTTGTGACGGACGTCGATGATCAGCCCGGGCCTATCGAATAC
The DNA here is from genome assembly GCA_025934835.1 of Fimbriimonadaceae bacterium. GTDB lineage: Bacteria > Armatimonadota > Fimbriimonadia > Fimbriimonadales > Fimbriimonadaceae > Fimbriimonas. Next base: position 5,716 of record JAICWL010000070.1, on the reverse strand, counting down.
GGGATAGAACTCCTTGGCCCACGTGTCGATGTCCCCGGAGCCCATGGCGCGAAGGTGCACGTAGCCGATCGTGCCCTTGCTCATCTCGTCGACCTTTTTCCGGCGCGAAAATTCCCAAGCCGAATAACGCAGGTCGGAGTCTTGGCCAGAATTCTCCGGCTCGACGATGCAGTCGCGCACAGTGCCCGTGGCGCCATCCTTGATGTGGAGCAGCACTTGCTTGCCGGCCTGGTTCCGGAGCAAGTCTCCAAGCGTCGGGGCCGACAGAGCATCGACTCCGTTCACCGAGAGCACCACGTCTCCCACCGACATGTCGACTCCCGGTCTGCTCAGCGGCGAGCGATCGCCGGGGTAATCCGGGTCCGTTTCGTAGATCTTGGTGACGCGATAGCCGCCGGCCGCAGGGTCGCGCACGAACACGCCGCCGAGAAAGCCGGGCGCCACCGAGTTTCTCGGGCCCCAGTTGTCTCCGCCGTAAACGAACATGTGCAGCGCCGAGAGCTCGCTGATGAGCTGCTCGAGGACGTTGCTCAGCTCCTGGCGGTCTCGCACGCGGTCGACGAGCGGCATGTACTTGGCCTTCATCGCATTCCAATCGACCGAGGCCATGTTGCGATCATAGAAGTAGTCGCGCTCCAGCCTCCAGGCTTCCACGTACATCTGCCGCCACTCCTCGCGGGGATCGATTTCGAACGACCAGCCGGAGAGATCGACGGGTTTGTCCAGCGCCGCGCCTGCGCCCGCAGACGTCGGGATCACATACAGGCTCGGTCCCTTTCGGACCATGAGGTGCTTGCCATCCGAAGAAAGCTCGTAACCCGTGATGCCCGATTCGATAGTGATCGGCGTCGCGTCCTTGGGTTTGATGTCGATCGCCATCAGCGAGACGCGCCCGTCGTCGGATGACCGCAGGAACAGCCGGTCTGCGGTAGCTGTGAGCTGCGAATAGTCGCCCGCAGGCAGCGGCACTTCCGACTGGCGGTCGATCACTCCGTCGAAGTCGATCGTGACCTTGGGCACGCCGGTTTCCTTCTTCGCCTCCTCCTTCACCGGATGAAGCTCGTCCGGCGCTTGGAATGGGGGCCGCAGCCCCTTGGTTAGGGCGACCATGTACACCTTGGTCTGCTTGTCGAAATAGGGCTCCGGCTGCAGATTGCCCCAAGGGGACGGGACCTTGGAGTGGAGATCGCGGTTGGAGAGGAAGTACAGCCACTTGCCATCCGGCGACCACGCCGGGCTGGAACTCTCGGAGCGGTCACTCGTAATTGGGAGCTTCTGCCCGGTTGCAGGGTTGTAGACCCAGATGCGCCCGTAGGTGACCGTCTGGCCCACATAGGCAAGCCACTGGCTGTCGGGAGACCAGCTCAGGCCTCCGAATTCGCCGTAAGGGCCGCTGGCGACCTTGGTCGTCTTCTTGGCTGCAATGTCGTAAACGTAAAGATCCTGATTCTTGTCCGCGTAGGCGATCAGCTTGCCGTCTGGCGAAACCTGGCCGGTCATCGTGAGCGATTTCGACTCGTGCGTGAGCTGCTCCGGTACTCCGACGCCGTTCGGCGGCAGCCTCCACCACTCGGTCTCACCGCTTTCGTCGGAGACCGCCAGGAGCGACTTGCCATCCGGCGCGAACATCGCGTCGCGGTAGCGGACGCCGGATTTGCGCGTGACCTCGACCAGCCTTCCGGGGCCGACGGGCGCGACGAACACCTGGCCGCGCGCGGTCAGCACCACTCGGTCGCCATCGGGCGAGGGCTCGACCGCGGTCAGGTAAGCCATCGGGTTCTTGATCCACTCGGGCTCGGTCTGGTCGAAGTCTCCCGCAAGCCGCACATTCAGTTTCTCGTCTTTGCCGCTCGCGATGTCGTAAACCCACAGATCGGCGCCTAGCTGATATGCGATACGTCCTGAGTCCAGCGAGGCGCTCTGCACATCCCAGCCGCTGTGCTTCGTGAGCTGCTCGAGATTGTGGCCAGACTCATCCATCGACCACAGATTCATCGTGCCGTCGCGGTCGGAGATGAAGTACACGCGGTTCTGCCACCACATCGGAGACTTGCTGGTGCCCGTGTACGAAGCCGTCAGGGGGATAGCCTCGGCCGCTCCATCCGTGTACTTCCAGATGTTCTGCGCCGTGCCGCCCTTATAGCGCTTGGTGTGGCTTCCCTGGAACGCGAAGCGGGTGAAGAAGAGTGTTTTGCCGCTTGGCTCGTAGACGCCGTCGAACGCTTGCGCAAGCGGCACGAACGAGTGCGTGCGAGTCGTCGGGTCGATGGCGTCCAACTCGTCGTTCGGCAGCCCGGCGCGGATCGCCGTGGAAGAAAGAACCTTCCCCGACGGAGTCCAGCCGACGACCCTTTGGCCTCCCTGATAGGTGAGTCTGGTGGGAAGGCCGCCGTCGGCCGGCATGACGTAGACGTCTCCGGCGCCTTCGTACCTTCCGGTGAAAGCGACCGACCTGCCGTCGGGTGAGAGGGCAGGGTTGGACGCAGGCGCTGCGTGGCTCGTCAGCGAGCGTGCCAGCCCGCCTTCAGCTCCTACAACCCACAGGTCGCCCTGCGATACGAACACGATCCGGTTTCCCCGGATGGCCGGTTGCATGTAATACCCCTCGTTCGCAGCGACCGGCGCTTGGGGAGCGAGGACGAGAGCGGCAGCTAGGAGAGCGATCATTTGTGTCTAGGAAAAGCATACTCCCAAGGAATTTCGGGGGCTGGTATCCATGCGCGCGCAGGCGACGTCACAGTCCGTGGCAATGAGTATCAGGACCCTCATTTCGATCACGTTTCTTATCGCAGCCAGCGTGAGCTCGGCGCAGATCGCCGGAAACGCGAGCTTCGGCCAAGGCAACGGACGCGCGCGCGCCGAGCAAGCCGAGCATGCCAAGCGCTCACTGGCGCAGTACGACATCCCTGCCGAAGGCACGATGTATCTGGACGCGTCGGTGCTGATGAATATCCCCGCCGACGAATATGTAGCCGTATTCGCGCTTTCCACGCCGGGCGCTACTCCGGAGGCGGCCGTCGCCGCCATGGACGCGAATCTAGCGAAGTTTCGCGCCGAGCTTGGATCAATCGGCATCGCGCCCAAAGATATCGCCGTCGACTTCATCGCGCAAGCGAAGACCTACGACTACAAGATCGAGGGCGACGTGGCCAAGGAAGAGCTCACCGGCTTCGAAATGAAGAAGAACGTTTCGATCCGGTACAGCGATCCGCACAAGATCGACGCCTTGCTGCTGGCCGCCGGCCACGCCGGTGTGTACGACCTCGTGAAGGTGGACTACGTTCTGCGAGACATGAGCGCGGTGCGCGCTCGGCTGCTGAAAGAGGCTGCGGCGGTGATCCACGAGAAGGCGGCGCAATACGAATCGCTGCTCGGCACGCGCCTGCGGTCGAACCCGGCGGTGTACACCGACAGGCAGGACGTTTACTACCCAAGCCAGATGTACGATTCGTACGTGGCGGCTGAAGCCGAGAATGTCGAGCGAGACGTTTATCGGTCGAAGTACATGATCGTGTATGCCAGGAAGAACCAGACCTACTACTACAACCCTCTTTCCGGCGACGGCTTCGACAAGGTGGTAAACCCGACGATCATGGAGCCTCCCGTGCAGTGCACGATCTACCTGAAGCTTCGCTACGAAAGGCAGCCGGCTTCATCCGTCGCGGCGAAACCGAAACAGCAGCTACGCAGGCGGACCCTCTAAGAGAATGCCGAAGCTGAGAGTCGCGCTCGTCGGCTGCGGCCTGATCAGCGAGAGTCATGCGCGGGCCTACCTTGCGCATGCCGACAGGGCGGAGATCGTGGCATGCTGCGATGCGGATGCCGAAAGGGCATCGGCGCGGGCCAAGCTCGCAGGAGGCGCCCGCGTATTCGCGGATTACCGGGACGTCCTGGCGGACCCTGGAATTGACTCGGTGGACATTCTGACCCCGCATCACCTGCACCGGGAGCAGGCTATCGCCGCGTTGGATTCGGGCAAACATGTACTTCTGCAAAAGCCCCTGGGCACTACGCTGAAGGAGTGCCGAGAGATCGTGCGGGCAGCCCATGCGACCGATCGCGTGCTTTATTACGGCGAGATGCAGCACACCGACCCGGCTGTGCTCCTGGCCCGCAAGCTCGTTCGGGAAGGCGCGATCGGGCCGCTCGTGGCGACGCAGGGCGTTTATGCTCATTGGCAAGGCGGCGAGTATTTGGCCACCCGGTGGCGTTACGACCCGGCGATCAGCGGCGGGGGGCAGCTTCTCGATGGCGGAATCCACCAAGTCTCGACGATGGTGACCGTCGCGGGGCGAATCTCGTCGGTCTCGGCCGTCACCACCCGGTTTCGTGAGGAACTCGGCGGCGAGGACACCGCCGCGCTAGCTTTTCGCTACGAGTGCGGCGCGCTGGGCGTGTTCTTGTCGACGCACGCCTCGGGCGCGTGGCCTCAGGGTCCGAGATTCACCGCGATGGGGCCGTTGGGCGCGATTGCTCTCGGCGGCGACCGCGGCGCGGTAACCATTCAAGGGCGCGGCGAGCCCGAAGTGCTGATGGCTCAGCGGGGGGACGTATTCGCGTCGATGGTGGGTTCCTATCTGGATACCATCGGCGGCGCTCGGAACCCTTCCCCTCCGGAGACGGGCTTGCATGAATTCGAGGTTGTCGCTGCCGCCTATCGGGCAGCAGAAACCGGGATCACCCAGCATTTGGGCTAGCCAGTCAAGAGCCGGGCCCGTTTGGAAGGTGCCTTATGGGATTCAAGCCGTTCGGCCCACTCCTTTGCGGTCTATTCCTCGGGCCGGCAGCCCCCGCGCGGGGATCGTCGCGGGGGTATGCGCTCAAGCGGGGCCGCGATTCGCAAGTATGTTCGGGGCAGCTTGAAAACCCCCGGGGCTTCGTATTTCCTGGAAGCCTGAAACTGCGTCGGTCAGCGCCGACGGAAGGATGGGCTACCCGACGGGGACGAACTTGATTGTCGTTCGCGGCTCGGGCGATCAGTGAGCCGACTTCCAGGTTTCGAACGAGCCCTTCATCTCGACTCCTTCGGCGGCGTACACGCCGCAAGGACCGCCATGCACGCTTTCTCGGATGTCCTCGATCTGCGATCCGTCCATTCGGAAAACCGGGAAATAGTATTTGGCGACCTGCTCGGACTCTGCGGCGATATAGTGCGCGATCATGGTCCTTCGGAAACGGGTTTCGCTTCGGTTGCGGAACGAGCCGTGAATGACGCTTCCGTTAAAGAACAGCACGTCGCCGCGCTTCATGAGTGCCGGAATGGGCTTGGCGCCCGGAGGCAAGGGAGTTTCGGTGTTGTGCCACTGTTCGACCTCGAGGCCGGGAGTTTCAACTTGGCATATGATCGGCAGGTCCTTGGTTCCGGGCACCAGCACCATGCAGCCGTTCTCCTCGTCGCAGTCGTCGAGCGCCATCCACGCTGCCACGCAGGTGCCGGGGTGGACGGCAAGGTACCGCTGATCTTGGTGGAGCGCCTGCCCTCGTGCTCCGGGCGGCTTGAAGTAGATCATCGTCTGGACGGCGAGCGGTTCTTCGTCCAGAAGTGCCCAGAAGATCTCACGCAGTCGAGGATCCAGGATGTAGTTTCGCGACAATTCGTCGCCGCGGTGCGGCTGCATCAGGCGTGGATAGCTCCGCAGCGGGTCTTCCGCTTCGAAGTCGACGCCGCCCTCAGCCCATCCGTCGCCACCGCGATCCCGCATGGCCATGTAGTGGC
>JAICWL010000137.1 GCA_025934835.1 Fimbriimonadaceae bacterium | reverse complement strand
GGCCCACCTTGAGTTCAAATATCTCCGGCGAGATGATTTTGACAGATGAGTCGCGTTCCCATCAAAGAGCTTACATCTCTGTTAGCGGTCGCTATTCGGAACTACCAAGACGATAGAGTCCCCCGGCTAGGGGCGGCACTCGCCTACTACATGGCCCTGTCGTTAGCGCCGACTCTTGTGATCATGCTCGCTGCTGCCGCTTGGGTGTTTGGAGCTAAAGCGACCGAGGCCCACTTCATTCGGCAGATCCAAAGCTTGGTGGAAGAACAAGGCGCGACGGTGATTCGGGCGTTGACGAGGAAATGGCATTGTCGCTGGGTTTGCTGTTCCGTGGACTCGCACCGATGAGGAATCTGGACCGCATCCGTCAGGTTGCGGACGGCGTTGAGAAGATGTCCCGCGAAGAGGCGGGGTATTGGCTTGGGATGGTGATGCACAGGGCGTATCCACGGCGCGTATTGGCCGCACTTCGTCTCTTGCTTACCCAACCTCATTGAGGGACTAATGAACAGATTGTTGATTGAAGAGTGGCTGCCTATCGCCGCTTTGGGAATCGAAGGACTGCGCGAGCGGACGCCAATGACGCCCTTCCCCGCTCCTAACCGTCTGCACGTGTGGTTCGCCCGACGACCCTTAGTAGCGAGCCGCGCCGCGATACTGGCGAGCTTGCTTCCGGCTGATGCCGACCGAGCACGATTCTTGCATACGCTCGGGATTCACGGGGACGCTTCCGCCGCGAAGGTGAGAATCGCCAAAGCCACGCATGAGGGAGTGCGCTTAGGAGCTCAGGCGTATGGGTACCCACGAGCGTTTGGCTACACTCCGACATCTCATGACCTTGAGGGTCTTGGTGGTGCTGTGGTGCTCGACCCAACAGCAGGCGGCGGCAGCGTCCCATTTGAGGGCGTGCGCTTAGGATTAAAAGCATTCGCGAACGATCTGAATCCGGTTGCCGCTTTCATCCTAAGGGCAACGGTGGAGTTTCCTCTGCGATATAGCAGTTCGCTGCTCACCCGATATACCGCACTGGGCCAGCGCTTCGCGGAGGAAGTGAGGGCGAGGATTCGCTGCCTATACCCAGCCGAACCCAACGGATGGATCTGCGACGCATATCTGTGGGCGCGCACGGTAATGTGTCCCTACTGCCGGGGCGTCGTGCCGCTGTCTCCGAACTGGGCGCTTGGCGCTAATGGAGTTGGCGTCCGCCTCATCCCCGACTTGTCCACCCGAAAGTGCACCTTTGAGATCGTGGAAGCCACTGTTGATCACAGCAAGAGTACTGTCAAAGGTGGCGTTGGCAAATGTCCTTTTCCCGATTGTGGACGGGTTATTGACGGCGACGAAATCAAGTCTCAGGCGCGGGCCGGAGGCATGGGGCAGCAATTATATGCCGTCGTCTATCGGTACGACAAGGTGGTGGGCCAAACCAAATCGGGCAAGCCGAAGATCAAGAGGGAACGCGGGTTCCGTGTTCCGCGGCCAGAGGACGATGTCGAGATTCTGATTGCGGAAAAACTCCGCGAGAAGATGCCCGAGTGGCAGGCTCGCAACATCGTGCCTCAAGAAGAGATACCCTTTGGCTACGAGACAGTAATCCGCTGGCCGCTTGACAAATACGGTTTGCGCCACTGGACGCAAATGTTCTCGCCGCGCCAACTGTATACTCACTGCACAAGTGTCGAGGTGTTTCACGACCTTTGGGAATCGGTTGGCTCGCCATCAGATCTTGACCGCGCAGCGATGGCGTATCTCGCCATCGCAATCGACAAGGTTCTTAATTACAACTGCCGATCCGTGCGATGGATACCACAACGGGAGGTTGTGGCTGGGCAGTTTGATCGACACGATTTTTCGTTCAAGTGGAGCCATGCGGAAATGGCGGCCACTATTCCCGGCCTAGGATACGACTGGGCAGTCGAACAGACCGGTGAAGCGCTCCGAGAGTTGATTCAACTTCTCGGCCATAGCGATCAGCCATCATTTGATCGCCCCGCTCCATCAGGCTGTGTTGAGGTCCGCTGTGGCTCGGCGGATGCAATGCCCCTGGCTGACGGCTCCGTAGACTGTATCGTGATGGACCCACCGTATTACAACAATGTCACCTACTCGGAGCTGTCCGACTTTTTCTACGTGTGGCTCAAACGTACGGCCGGCTTGATTTATCCCGAGCTGTTCAAGGATTCTCTTACCAATAAAGATCAAGAGGCCGTTGCCAATCCGGCTCGTTTTGTTGGCCAGAAGGGCGCTTTGGAACTAGCCGGTGCGGATTACGAACGCAGGATGGCGTCTATCTTTGCAGAGTGTGGTCGGGTCTTGAAGCCGAGCGGCGTAATGACGGTTATGTTCACCCATAAGGCTACCGGCGCATGGGATGCACTCGCGGGCGGCCTCATCCAGGCCGGATTCACGATCACTGCATCTTGGCCAATTAACACCGAGGCTGAAGGAAGCCTGCACATTCGTGAGAAGTCCGCAGCGAAGTCAACAATTTTTCTGGTTTGCCGCGTTCGGGATTCGCGGCGGGCAAACGACGAGTTGCGCTACTGGGAGGAAGTGGAACCGACTGTTCGTGGGGCTGTCCGTTCGAAGATCAAAGAGTTTCAGGACGCAGGAATGGGTGGAATCGACCTCTACCTCGCGTGCTTCGGTCCAGCCTTACAAGCATTCACGGAAGCTTGGCCGTTGACGCGGGGCACCGCTCGACCGCAGCCCAGCAGAAAGCAAAAAGGCTTGTTCGAGGAATTCGACCCGTACGCGGTCCGTCCAGAGGACGCCTTGGAAGCGGCGCGGCGTGAAGTGAAACAGTGGCGCATGGAACAACTCGCTACTGTCAAGCGGCAACATCATCTCGACCCGCTTACAGAGTGGTATGTGTTGGCGTGGGACGCCTTCCGCGCCCCGCGTTTTCCCTCGGATGAAGCGCTGAAGTTGGCTCGCGTGGTGGGCCTCGATTTCGATCAGCAGATGAAGAATCAGGTCTGCCAGAGCAAGGGCGACGATGTAGTTCTCTGGGACAGCCTGACGCGCCATCGCGCGGGGAAGCTGGGGCCGGTGAGTGGCGACTGCATGCTCGACACACTGCACTGGGCGGCGAAGATCGCGCGGGAACAGAACACCGGCGCGGCGAAGAGCGTGATCGAAGAGGCGCGGCTGAAGGAAGACCCGACGTTCCTGACGGCGCTGGAGGCAATGCTCAACGTACTACCCCCCGCGCTGCCTTCATCGAAGAAAAAGCCGGATGTGAATCTGTCTGGAGCGGCGAACGATTTTCAGGCTTTGGAGAGGTTGAGGAGACTCGCGTTTGCCGAGACGGTGCCCGCGCCCAAGATCCCGGTGCAGGAAGTTTTGGAACTCGTCGGGGAACGGGTGGATGAGGAGGAAGACGGTGGGTAAGCGAGAGTTCCCGGCCTCCGAAGTCGATTTGCACTCAATCGATCCGCACTTACAAGCGGCAGGCGAGCGCGTCAGAGAGGCGGCAGGGGAGTTGGAGAGGCTCGGCATCGCCAATCCCGACGGGACCCGAATCCGCACAGATCTGCCCGAGGACATGCGGTCTGGCGCGGACCGCGAATTCGACGGCTAATCCCAGAACGTCCAACCAAACTTTGGCCGCGTCGCCCGTCTTGTTCCTCGGCTGCTCCGTGCAGCGCGCTTGAGCTTGCCTGTAATCTACGGGAGGGGGTATTTGCTCCTTCAGCAATTCTGTAAAGCTGCCTGCAAGCTTCACCCGGCACGACGACCCTGGGAAATTGACGATGAGCCTCCTAACCGAACGCGAGTGGAATGTCGGGTACCGTAACGAAGACGGCGAGCCAAACTATTTCTCTCCGAACCCAGCCTCCTCTATTGTTGACGCCGTCGGTCTTCGCGCGCATGCCGTAGCCTCGCCAGATATCCAATTCCGCCATACATTTCCGGACGATGCGGTTCTGACGTTCCGCCTTGGAGAGCCGCCGCTCGCGGCTAACACGGTGAACTTCTTGGTTTCCACTTTTCGGACTCCTCGCGTGTTGACAGCGGAGTGTGTTTCGCATTTCCAGGAGCCACTCGACAGCGGAACGACCGCGACGCGGACCTTCGCATGGCGCCAATCCACAGCGCGGTGAATCGTCTTGGGCATTCCGACTGAAGATCTACGATCCATCGCCAGTATCCTCGCCGCGGGCTACCTCCGGCATCGCGAACAATCCGCCGAGAAGCTCCTCCACTTGAAAACCGCGATGCACATCCGTGCACCCAAAACCAAGTTCGGGCCAGACGTCACACTGCACCCAAACTCAGCGTGAGCGGCAAGGTGGCTGGCGCTCTCGACCCCGCGGCTGCCGCGTACCAGGAAGCGCGACCTGGACGACAGTCTACGGCGCACACGCCTTGAGTCCAAACAAGGCCGGGCGTGCGAGTTCGGCGCTTGTCTGCGGCTCCTTCTACGGGAAGATTCGCGCTGTGGCG
>JAICWL010000182.1 GCA_025934835.1 Fimbriimonadaceae bacterium | reverse complement strand
TCAGGGCTTCACGCTCCATTTCCGCTTATTGAATCCGCCGACCATTTCCCTGACTGGTCCGCGAATTCGGTCATTTGGTATCACCGGAATGAGACGAGCCTGGTGCCTAAGCTCTGGCAGGAACAGAGCCTAACGGGGTTGCCGGGAACGTTCGACCCACTGATCCATCGCACATTCGGAGGCGAACTTTCTGGTACCGGATTTACCAAGACCGGCCCGCGGACGCTGGCCACTCCGGCGCCGACGAAATCATTTGGGTTTTGCGTGGCCACTGCCACCGGGCAAACCAACGATCCGGACATCTGGCGCCGGAGCGTCGAATCCGAGCGCGACAAATCGAACGAAGCTTCGGCGCTTGCTCGAACGAAGCGGTGGTGGCACAGTTTTTGGCAGCGCAGTTGGGTGGTTTCGGACTCCGCGCCGAAGGTGATGCACGGCTACGTCCTTCAGCGATTCGTGCAGGCTTGCCAAGGGCGGGGAACCTATCCGATCAAGTTCAACGGCGGCTACTACACGGTTGAGCCCAAAGCCATGGGCAAGCCGTTCAATGCCGACTGGCGCAACTGGGGCGACGCGCACTGGTGGCAGAACGTCCGACACATGTACCATCCGATGCTCGCCTCGGGCGACACGGAAATGATGGAACCGCTGTTTCGCCTGTACGAATCCGCCTTGCCGCTTGCTGAATCTCGAGCCAAGGCATATCACGGCGCGTCGGGTGCGTACTTTCCGGAAACGATGACGGTCTTCGGCACGTATGCCGGAGGCGACTACGGCTGGGACCGAACCGGCCATCAGCCAAAGGACGTGCTCTGCCCGTGGTGGCAATACGCTTGGAATCAGGGGCCCGAACTCGTCGCGCTGATGCTCGATCGCTGGGACTATACCGAGGACCGAAGCTTTCTTCAGCGTCGCGTGCTGCCCATGGCGGACGCGGTTCTCGCATATTTCGACACCCGTTTCCACAAGGACGCGCGCGGCAAGATCGTGCTCGACCCCACGCAGGTCGTGGAGACGTATTGGGAAGGCGTCGTAAACGACATGCCGTCCACAGCCGGGCTCATCGCTATCACCGACCGGCTCTGCCTCCTGCCCAAGGGGCTGGTCTCCGAGTCCCGGCAACATTTCTACGCGCGGATGCGCGCCGCCTGTCCCGACCTGCCCATACAGCAAAGCCCTGACGGCCCAGAGCTTGCCCCCGCTCAGAAGTACGTTCCAAAAACGAGCAACGTGGAGAACGGCGAGCTGTACGCCGCGTGGCCGTTCCGGCTGGTTTGTCTGAACCACCCCGTATTGCTGAAAGAGGCGAAGACCGCCTACGCCCGTCGGCTTAACCATCTCGACGTCGGCTGGGGCTATGACGGCAATGTGGCAGCCCTGCTCGGCATGACGGACGAGGCGGCCCGGATCCTCATGGCCAAGTGCGAGAACTCGAACCCGGCCTATCGCTGGCCGGCTACGTGGGGCCCGAACTTCGACTGGCTGCCGGATCAGAATCACGGCGGCAATCTGCTGAACACGGCCAATCTGATGCTGCTGCAGGCGTCCCCACTGGAGCAGGGCGGCGCACTTCGAATACTGCCGTCTTGGCCCAAAGGCTGGGACGTCGATTTCAAGCTCCATGCCCCGGGCAAGACCACAGTTCGCTGCGTTGCCCGAAATGGAAAGATCGAGCTGCTGGAGGTGACTCCTGCCCACAGGACACGGGATGTGATACTTCCTGCAGGGTGGGATGTGTCTGCGCTCAAGAAATAGCGACCGCCCGACAGATTCGAGCGGCCTCTGAAGGGCCGATCCGCGGCTATCGCAGTTGCAGATTCAGTTTCGGTGCATCATCGCGACGTGAGGTCGGGCTCTTCGTGTGCGGCGCACGGTAAACCATAATGGGGACAAGCCAGCATGACTCCGCGACACTACATCTGCCCGCGCTGCGATCGACCGCCTCGCCTCGATGGGCGGCTCGAGGACCCGTGCTGGAGGCTTGCAGCCTGGACCGACGATTTCGTCGACATCGAAGGATCCGCGAAACCCAAACCGCGCTTCCGAACGCGGGCAAAAATGTGCTGGGACGACGCGCACCTGTTCATCGCCGCTGAGCTCGAGGAGCCGCAGGTCTGGGCGACGCT
>JAICWL010000021.1 GCA_025934835.1 Fimbriimonadaceae bacterium | reverse complement strand
TGACCATCGAGGACCCGCTCGAATTCGTCCACCGCGACAAGGTGGCGTATGTGAGTCAGCGCGAAGTGGGCATCGACACGGCGGACTTCCAGCCTGCGCTTCGAGCTGTCGTCCGAGAAGCTCCGGACGTGATCCTGATCGGTGAAATGCGCGACCAGGAGACGATGGGAGTTGCGATGCAGGCCGGTGAAACCGGTCACCTGGTCTTCTCGACCGTCCATACGTCCTCGGCATATGAGACCCTGGACCGCATCGTCAACATGTTCCCCCCTCACGAGAAGAACCACCTCTGCCAGCGGCTTTCAGGCTCGCTGCGGGCGGTGATTGCGCAGAAGCTCGTTCCCAGGGCGGACGGCGAAGGCCGGGTGGCCGCTCTCGAGATCCTGATCTGCACGCCGACCGTGAGCAAATCGATCGAGGATGGGCACTTCGGCGACCTGTATCACATGATGAACGAGGGCAGCTTCTGGGGCATGCAGACGATGAATCAGTCGCTGGTCCGGTACGTGAAGGCGGGCATCATTACCGAGCAGACGGCCATGGCTTACGCCGGGATCGCCTCGGAGTTGAAGCAGATGCTGAGGCGTTAGGGGGTCGGGTGGCGGGCGTTCGGCCCATCACTCTCCCCTACCCGGGCGTGGCTTTGGCGGCGATCTTCGCCCAGGTGTCGCGGAGGGTTGCCGTGCGATTGAAAACCAACGCGTTGGGCGCCGAGTCCTTGTCGACGCAAAAATATCCGAGCCTCTCGAACTGATACACCGAACCTGGTTGTGCATTCGCCACGCTCGGCTCGACGAAGCCGCGCACGACCCGCAAAGAATCTGGGTTCAAATTAGAAAGGTAAGACTCCCCTTCGGCCACGTCGTCCGGGTTTGATGCTTTGAACAGATGGTCTAAGATCCGGGCCTCGATCGGCAGCGCGTGGGCCGCCGAGAGCCAATGGATGGTGGCCTTCACTTTGCGACCGTCGGGCGAGTCTCCGCCCCGCGTCGCCGGGTCGTATGTGCACCTCAGCTCGGTGACGTTTCCGTCATCGTCTTTAACAACTCCGACGCAAGTGATGAAATAACCGTACCGCAGGCGCACTTCGCGGCCCGGCGCGAGCCGAAAGAACTTCGGCTGGGGATTCTCCTGAAAGTCCTCGCGCTCGATGTAGAGCTCTCTGCTGAAAGGCACGTCCCGGCTGCCTGCGAGCGGGTCCTCGGGATTGTTCACGGCCTGTACCGTTTCGTCCCGGTTCTCGGGATAATTCTCGATGACCACTTTGAGGGCGTCGAGTACCGCCATAACGCGAGGCGCGGCCCGGTTCAAATCTTCCCTCACGCAATCTTCGAGAACGTGAAATTCGATGACGCTGTCGGCCTTCGTAACGCCCACGCGGCGCACGAACTCGATGATCGCCTCCGGCCGGTATCCCCTCCTGCGCATCGCCACGAGCGTGGGCATGCGCGGGTCATCGAAACCCGTCACGTATCCGCCCTTTACAAGCTCGATGAAGCGGCGCTTGCTCATGACCGTGTGCGTAAGTTTCAGCCGGGGGAATTCGATCTGGCGCGGATGATAGATCCCCAGCTCCTCCAAGAACCAGTTGTACAGCGGCCGATGGATCTCGTACTCAAGGGAGCAAAGCGAGTGCGTAACCCCTTCGATCGAATCTTCGAGGCCGTGGGCCCAGTCGTAGCTCGGATAGATGCACCACTTGTTGCCTTGGCGATGGTGCTCGGCGTGGCGGATTCGATACATCACAGGGTCGCGAAGATACAGGTTCGGCGACGCCATATCGATCTTGGCTCGGAGGGTTCGAGCGCCGTCAGGAAACTCACCGGCGCGCATTCTCTCGAAAAGATCCAGGTTTTCCTCGACCGATCGGTTCCGGAAAGGGCTGTTCTCTCCGGGCGAGGTCAGCGTTCCCCGGGTCCGGCTCAGCTCCTCGACCGACAGGTCGCATACGAATGCCTTGCCTTTCCGGATCAGATCCTTCGCCCAGTCATACATCTGATCGAAGTAGTCGGAAGCGAAGCAAAGTCGGTCGCCCCAATCCGCCCCGAGCCACCGAACATCTTCGATGATGCCGTCGACGAATTCCTGTTCCTCTCGCTCGGGGTTCGTGTCGTCGAAGCGCAAATTGAAGAGCCCGCCGAAGTCTTGCGCGATGCCGTAGTTGATCCAAATCGCCTTGGAGTGGCCGATGTGCAAGTAGGCGTTCGGTTCCGGCGGGAATCTCGTATGCACGTTCCGGTAGTGGCCATCTCGCAAGTCCTTCCGGATAGCCTCCCGGATGTAGTCGTTCGCCGATCCGGCATCGGTTTCGACCGCAGAGTTTTCGGAAATCACCGGCCTCCTCTCGTGAAACCTGGGCTCATGTTAGATAGTATGGCTTACGCACGAGAGGGTCTCTTTTGAGCGATTCTGCGAGCTTTGGCGACATTGCGGCTGTTTGCCGCGTACAGTTTCTAACGGTTCGTTACAGGTGTCAGCATGGTCCAATTGTGCTTCGCTATCTTCATGGCGTCTCAAGCGGTCGCCTCGTGGCAAGCTCACCCGATCAAGTACGTCGGGTTCGCGAGCGGCCAGAACGTCACGGTATGCATCGACGGCTCGGAAGTTAAGCACACGGCGGCGGGGAAGATGGGGTTCACGGACGGATGGCGCACGTGGTATTCGGTTTGCGCTGCCGTGCGGTCGCCGGTGTCGGACGGTCAGGTTTACCGGGTGCGCTCGTGGAGAACCTCGGTTCTCGGCAGCAACTACGCGAAAGCGGGCCGCATCGTGGCGCGCTACTTCAACGAAGCGAGATCTCCGGCGCAATGCGCGGGTCTTCAACTGGCCGTTTGGGAGGCCATAGAGGATGGCGGCCCCGTGGCGGACTTCGGGCATGGCCGCTTTCAGGCGCAAGGCACGCCGGCTGCGATGGCATTCGCCGACCAGTACTACCTCGCGATAGGCGACGAAGGGCAGGGCGTCTATCTCCAAACCGGAGACGACGGCGGCCAGGGCCAAATCTCGACGACAAACTGAAACCCTCTCCATGGTGGTTCGTCTCGAACCCGAAGAGAGGATTCTATGCTGCTTCCACTTTTTGTCGCTTCGACTATTCGGCATCAGCAGGTGCGGCCGGTCCTCTGGCTCAACACCGCCGGCGAGATTCTCATCAACGGGCAGAAGGCGGACGCCCGGGTCAATCCCGGCGTATCCAAGGTCAAGTTCGCGGGTGGGTACGCGTACAATTTCTCCGGCGCCAAGCCGGGCATCCTATTCGGGGACGACCCAAGGCTTAGGCTCGGCGGCTCGCTCAGCGTATCGGTGTGGCTGTTCCCTCGAAACTATGGGAGCGTCAGCCCGCAAGCGGAGATCATGTTTCGAGGCGATGACCGGACCGGGCTGGATCCCTACTTCCTCGTTATCACGAGCGATGGAACTATCAACTTCGCCGTGTCAAGCGAAGACGGTCGTGCGATGGGCGTGCAGGCCGAGCTTCCCCTCGACCGATGGACTCACGTCGTGGGCAGCATGGACGACCGGACGGGCGAGCTTGCGCTCTGGGAAAACGGCGAAAAGGTCGCCTGTGCCCACACTTCGGCTCGGCCGTTCGTGGGCCTGGACCCGAGATTTTCTCCGGGCATCGGCATCGGCAACGTGCAGAACGACCACGGGCCGCATAATCAGCCATTCAACGGGCTGCTTGCCGACCTGCGGCTGTTCGATTCGGTGGTGACACCTGACGAAGCGGGATTTCCGCCGTTTCTTAGCAGCAGAAACTGACCCGACACTTTGTAACTGAAGCAAGCTGCGATAACATGGCATAGGCACGCGCCATGCTTTCCACCCTTCCCTCCGGGACAGTCACTTTTCTTGTGACGGACATCGTGCAGTTCAGCGCAATGTTCGAAAGGGACGAAGCGTCCGCCCGGTCGAGCGTACTCGCGCATTTCGAGCTGATCCGCGAGCTGGTGGCCGAAAACGACGGCAGGGTATTCAAGACCGTCGGCGACGCCGCATGGGCAGCTTTCGAATCGGCGCCCAAGGCTGTGCGGTGCGCGCTAGCGATTCTCGAATCGATCGATCGGATCCCGGGGCTGGGGCCGAGCTCGATCCGGGTCGCGCTGCTTACCGGCGAGGCGACGCCCGTAGGCGACGACTACCTAGACCGCGTCCTCAACCGCTGCAGCCGCATTTGCGGAATCTGCAAGGGCGGTGAAATATTAGTGGGCGCCGCCACATTCGAGCTCACGCTCGACCATTTTGGGTTCCGACCGCTCGGGCCGAAGGAGCTCAAGGGGATTCCGGCGCAGGCGGTGTATCAGCTTCTGCCCGGAGCCGAGCCGAGTCGGCGGCTAGCGCGGAGCGCCATCGCGGAGAGCGACCGACCCTTTATCGGTCGCGCACAGGAACGAGCCGAGCTCCTGCGGCTCTTGCGCGACTCCGAGACACGCCTCGTTACAGTGACGGGCCTGGGAGGCATGGGGAAAACAACCCTGGCCAAGCAAGTCGCCCAAGACGTTGCCGACGAATTTGTGGACGGCGTGACTCTGGTTCCATGCGAAGGGCTCGAAGATGCCGATGCCCTGCTCTCAGCGATTTGGGCGGCCGTTGAGCCCGATGCCGAGCCCCGCTCGGCGACCGACTTGGCGGCGGTCATCGACGATAGACAGCTTCTGCTGGTCTTGGATTGCTTCGAATCACTCGTCCGGCATCGCGCGCTGATCGATGATCTCGTTCGCCTCTCGCGCAAGGCGAAGTTCCTCGTCACCAGCAGGGCCGTGCTCGGCCTTCCGAGGGAGTTCGAGCTGGCGCTCGGACCGATGGCGAACCTTGCGGACGCGTGTGAGCTCTTCTACGAATCAGCGGCGCACGTTACGAGAAGCTCTAGGGGCAAGAGGCCCGAGCATTCTATCGTCACCCGGATCGTGGCGCTACTCGACTGCGTTCCGCTCGCAATCGTGCTCGCCGCCAGCCGACTGAGGCACCTTACGGCCGGGGACCTTCTCGCGCAAGTCGAATCTCGGAGGCTTGGGGTTCTTCGCCGTCCTCCTATCGGCGAGAACGACCGACACCAGGACTTGAACCGAGTCATCGCGGACTCCTTCGACTTGCTAAGTCCCGCGGAGCAAACCATGCTAACCGAACTGTCGGTGTTCCGGGGGTTCTTCCTGGACGATGCAGTCGCCCTGCTCGATACGCCGGACGTATTCGACGGAATCGCCACGCTCCGAGAGAACTCGCTTCTCGTATGTGAAGCCTCGGGACGGCGCACCCGGTACCGGATCTTGGATACCGTCCGCGAGCACCTCCTGGAGCAGCGGGGCGGGAAAGAACTCCGCGAGCTTCGAGCCCGGCACGCGGCCCATTACACCTCCGTCGCGGAGCGTCTGCGCGAAGAGGCGGACGAGGGCCATTGGCGCGTAGGCAACGCCACGCTATGGCTCGAAATGGGCAACCTGCGAGAGGCGATGCGCTACGCCAGGGAGCAAGACGACCACGAGTTGGCGCTCAGACAGGCGCGCTGCCTGGCAAGGCCATTTGCCGAGGCGGGCATGCAGAGCAGCTTTGACGATCTTGTCATCGCCGCCGGCGGCATCGATGATGCAGAGCTCGGAATCGAGCTCGCGGGGCTGCAGGGCATTCTGGCCCGGCGCAAGGGCCGCACAGATGAGGCGCTCGCCCTGTGGGCGCGGCGCAGCGAGCTGTGCAGGACGCTCGGCGATATGGAACGTGAGGCAGATTCGCTTACGGACATCTGCGACTTGGCCTTCGCCAGCGGGCGACTGGATATCGCGCGCGACGCGCTTCTGAGGTACGACGCACTCCCGCTAAAGGCTTCGGTGCATGGGCCGATTCTCGCTTCGGGCAAGGTGCTTCACGCCGAGTTGGCGCTCCTCGACGGCGACAACGTCTCGGCGAGCCGCTTGGCGCGTGAGGCGATCGCCACGGCGAGGAAATGCCGCCCGCACCACCGGTTGATCTACGTTTACGGCCGGGCCGCGGACATCTCGGCGTCTGTCGGCGAAGACGAAGCTGCCCGCGAGCAATGGTGGAGTGCGCTACTTATCGCAGCGGAGGCGAATTACCCGCATTCGGCCGCCCGAATCCTGCTTCGGCTATCCGACCACGCAGGGCTGGCGAAGGATGACGAGAACGAGGCCCTGTTTTTGGCGATGCTCCAGCGTCTGCCAAAGCCGCTGCCTTCGCTCGTTGCGTCGTCGCTCAAGGCGAGGCTCGGGTCGTTCTCGGAGGGATCTCGCGCCGCATATCTGAAAGCCGCTCGCCAGGGGATCGCGGAAATCGACTGGCGAAAGTTCGTGCAGGCCAACGCGGCGAACCTCGGCGTCCGGTCGCGCAAGCGCCAGCCAGCTAAGGGCGATAATGCAATGTTTTTTCAACCGATGGATTATAATGGATAGCGAGCAGGCGCCGAAGGAGGACACGCGATGCCGAATCCCCGATATCTTTCTGTCATTCCGCTGGATTACGAGGGGCACCCCGAGCACTCGTTACTCGTGACCGATCCGAATTGGGACAATCTGGTTGGCCTTTTGGCGAAGCCCCAGCACTATCTATCGGACCTAGCCAAGCAATGGTCGATAAAACCGCACGTGCCGATGAATCCTCACGACCCGATCGTGGCTCGCATCGTCCCGCTGATACGAAACAGACGGGTATGGGAGACGTTCGTCAATCAGTTTCGGGACCAATATCCGCGCTTGGACACGGATCATTGGGTGCCAAAGGGAAAACCCTTGACTCAAAACTCGATCCGGACCTTATTGACCGAGGCTCAGGATGCCCCCATGGTGACGGACGGATTGTTCTTCGTAGAGTACGCGCCGGATACGGCGCTGATGATCATCACCTACGTTCCCCCGGTGGCAGCGTTGGCTCACGACAGGGCGCCTGCATACTCGTCGGACTTCACTACACCTTCATTGAGCTTCAAGACCGGCGAATTCTCGTTCGACGCGACGTGCCACGTGGACCTCGTGACCGACAGAGGAAAACCGGCGCCGGTCAGTCAGGACGAACGGGCGCGATTCATCGTGGACATGCTCGGCAGTCGGGTGTGGTGGGCAAACTGGCTATCGGGTCAGAAGGCATATCAGTACACATACAATTCGGTTATCGAAGGCGGGATGACGAGCGTTCCTTCAGTTCCTAATCCGCAACCTCCCAGCGTTCCTTACCTGGACCCTTCGTCTTCAGGGGACTCGTACGATAACCTGGTGACCATAACTCACGAAGGGCTGAGCGTGAGTCAGAACTGCTACACATGCTACATCCAGTCTCTGGTCAACGATGGCACCAACCTCGTGCTCGGAGACATTACCGGCAAGCTGTACTGCTCGACTAGCTAACAAGCGTTCATGTTGGCTCGCGTTGCGGCTTCGCCGCTGGTTCGCGGCGCATCGCGGAGCGGCCCACCGACCCGCACTCGGATTTTGGCGGCCTTGAACGCCGGTGTCTTCGAGCGCGGGTCGGCCTCGCGTCCGACGAGGCAGTTCGCCTCCGGGTAGTACATCAGGGTACAACCCTGGGCGATGTCGTATGGCCTAGCCAAGCAGGCAACCTCGCCGAAGTCGTTATACGCAGCTACAGGCTGGTCCGGCGATAGGCCGAGGCGAGTCATGTCCGCCGGATTCATCAACACGACATCTCGCCGGTCTTGGCCCCGGTAAATGTCCAGTTCCTCGAACACCACGGTGTTGAATTGCCCTTCCGAGCGCACCGTCATGAGCAGCAGCTCGTCCTCGCCCATCGCCGGCGGCGGCGGAATAGGTGTCGCGGCAAAGGCGGCCTTGCCGGATGGCGTGGCGAAGTTCGGCTCGTGCAGGACCCTTCCAGGGATTTGAAACTCCTTCCTGGTCTGTGCGATGCGTTCGATTTCCGCCAAGTTCGGCACGAGCTTCGCGATCAGAGAGCGGATTCCATCGTGTGCGCGCAACAGTTTCCAATCAATTGATCGTTGCTCGGGTAGAGCCTGCTCCGATATGGCGCAGAGCACATCCACCTCGCTTCTCGCGCCATCGAACCGAGGTTTGCCGCCGTCGCTTAGACGGACGTAATTGAACATCGACTCCTGGGTCGTCGGCTGCGGCTCCTCGTCGCGCGCCAGGACCGGAAAAACGACAGTCGTTTTGCCCATTCCATGCACGTGCCCGGTGTTCAGCGAAGTGTTGAGATACGCGATCGTGCCCACTTGTCCGAGCGCGCCGGTTACGAAGCCGCTGTCCGGGCTTGCGCCGAACAAGTTGCCGCCGAGGCAAAGCGCGAAGTCCATCTCACCGCGAGCGGCCGCTTCCAACGCCGCCAGGGTGTCGTATCCGCTGAATGCCGGCGGCACGATGCCGAGCGACTTCAGCCCGGCGAGCGCGGCCTCCTTGATCGCCGGCGATACGCCGACCGACCCGATGCCCTGCACGTTGCTGTGGCCGCGGATGGGCAGCAGCCCGGCGCCTTTCTTGCCCACCATGCCGCGTAGCAAGGCAAGGTTCACGATCCACTGCACGTTCTCGACGCCATGCAAATGGTGAGTGATGCCCATAGTCCAGGCGAGCACAGCGTGCTCCGAGCGAGCGTATGCGTCCGCCACTTGTTCGACGACCTGCCTCGACACTCCACTGCAAGCCACGATCTCGTCCCAGGAAAGCGATTCGACGTAGGATTTCAGGGCGGAGAACCCCTCGGTGTGCTCCTGAATGAACGCTCCGTGGATCGCTCCCCTATCGATGAGGCGCTTGGCCATTCCGGCGAACAGGGCGATGTCGCCGCCGATGCGCGGTTGAACATATAGCGAAGCAACGTCCGATCCGAAGAGCAGGCTTCGAACATTCGAGGGAACGCGGAAGCGCTCGAGACCGCCTTCTCGAGCAGGATTGACCACGATTACCGTGCCACCGCGCTCGCGCAGCTTCACGAGCTGGGTCATCAGCCTGGGATGGTTGCTTGCGGGATTCCCGCCGATGAGGATGATGGCGTCGCAGGACTCGAGATCGTCCAGCTCGATGGTGGCCGTGGCAGCGCCGAGCGAAGCCGAAAGCCCCACCGCGCTCGCCTGGTGGCAGTAGTACGAGCAGTTGCTGACGTGGTTGGTGCCCTGAAGCCTGGCGATGAGCTGCAGCAGGAACCCCGCTTCGTTCGAACTGCGGCCGCTGGAGTAGTAAGAGCTTCTTTCCGGCTTTGCAGCACCCATGGCATGCGATGCCGCAGAGATAGCTTCGTCCCAAGAGGCGACTCGAAAATGCGTGTCCCCTGGTCCGGCGATGAGAGGGTACGCCAGTCGTCCGCAAGCTTCCAGTTCGCGAGGAGAAAGGTTCCGAAGCTGCGAAAGCGAATACGCCTCGAAGAATTCTGGGGCGATCTTGCCTTGCATGTCGGCTGCCATCGCTTGGACCGACTTCTTGCAAACCTCCGGAAAGCGCCCGGCCTCGTTTCTCATGCCGCCTGATTGGCCGCCCATCCCCACCGCGCAGGTCTTGCAGGCATTATTCGAGCGCATGGCCTTCCAAAGTCGTATCGGCCCAACCTGAAACGCCTTTCGGACTGTGTAGCCTATCGCCTGCCAGCCCCCGCCTTCTCTTCGTCCGTCCATCCGAATTGGTCCTCTCTCGTTCAGTCTAGACTCGTTTGCGGCGTTGGTAGGCTAATATCGCTGAGGGAGGCAACCACGGGCTCCGTCCTGACCGAAACGGATTATGCAACGCAATAAGGTGGATATTAAAACTGCGGACGGCACCGCAGAAGCTTGGATGATGACTCCCGACGGAGTCGGGCCATGGCCCTCGGCAGTCATTTTCATGGACGCATATGGAGTGCGGCCGGCACTGTGTGATATGGCTGCCAGGCTCGCCTCGGCCGGCTACTGTGTGCTCTTGCCGAATCTGTATTACCGGTCGGAGCCGATTCAGAATTACGGCACCGACCTCGGGCGAGACAGGATCATGGAACTGATCGGCAAGGTCGATTTGCGCGGCGTGATGAAAGACATGGGCTCGTTCCTGGAATGCCTGGACGCCGAGGACAAGGCGGATGCGACGCGTGTCGGGACGGTGGGGTACTGCATGGGGGGCAAGTTCGCGCTCAGCGCAGCGGGCGTGTTTCCCGACCGGGTGCGGGCCGGGACCTCGTTCCATGGCGGCGGCCTGGCGACCGACGATCCACTGAGCCCGCCAAAGCTTGCGGACAAGGTGAAGGGGATCGTGTATGTCGGTTCGGCCGAAGCTGACGGAAGCTTCCCGCCAGAGCAGCGCGAGACTCTCGGCGCGGCCTACGGGAGGGCCGGCGTGACGTTCACCATGGAAGAGTACATCGGCGCCAAGCATGGCTTCGCGGTAACGGACCACTCGGTCTTCAATGAGGGCGCGGCGGCGAGGCATTGGCGCCGAATCGAGCAGGTGTTCGAGGAAGCGATGGCGCTTTGAAGCCACGGGTCGTGCTTGGGTACGACCTGCCGGAAGAGGCACGCAACGTTCTGGGCGAGCACTTCGAGGTGCTTGGACCGTTCGAGACGGAAGAAGATCGGATCGAGGCGATGCGAGACGCTGTGGGCCACCTGGGCGGCAGGATCTCGAAGGAACTGCTCCAAGCAGCACCCAGCCTGCGCGCGATTTCTACGCCTTCGGCCGGATACGACCACTTGGACCTCGAAGACATTACGCGTCGGGGCATCGTTGTAATGAACTCTTCGGCGCCACTGGCCGAAACAACCGCCGACCTGGCGTTTGCCCTTATCCTCGCAACAGCCCGTCGTGTCGCCGAGCTCGATGCGCTTGTGCGCTCGGGTCACTGGACCGGCAATGAGCACCGAGAGCATAACGGCGTCGACGTGCACGGCAAAGTCCTGGGAATTATCGGATTGGGACATATCGGCTCGGGGGTCGCTCGGCGCGGCGCCCTGGGTTTCGACATGCGCGTCCTGTACTATTCGCCCAGGCACAGGCCGGACGTGGAGGCGAGCACCGGGGCGAAGAAAGTGGACCTGGACGAACTGTTGATCACGAGCGACTTCGTTTGTATCACGGCCCCGCTCGGGTCCGAAACGCGCGGCCTCATCGGCCGACGAGAGCTCCACATAATGAAGCCGACGGCGATCATCGTCAATATCGCCCGCGGCGCGATTGTCGTTGAAGATGAGCTTGCCGAGGCGCTGCGAACCGGCGTCATACGCGGCGCCGGGCTGGACGTATTCGTTCACGAGCCGTTGCCGCCGAGTTCGCCATTCATGTCGCTGCCAAACACCGTGCTGCTTCCGCACATCGGGTCGGCATCGGACGAGACGCGGAGCCAAACGGCCGTTTACGCGGCAGAGAACCTGGTTCAGTACCTCGTCTTCGGCGCGCCGCGAAACGTCGTGAATCCGGCCGCCCTAGAGGCTCATCTCGGTCGGTAGTGGCTAGGAAGCTCCAAGAACCAGCGGTGCATTCGCGAGTCCCCCGTCAGCTCGGGATGAAACGAAGTTCCAACCACGTTGCCTTGGCGCACAGCGACGACCTTTTCTCGATACCGCGCAATCGGCTGCACATCGGGGCCCATTCGGGTCACGATCGGCGCACGGATAAACACGCCCAGGATGTTCTCCCCCAACGGGCCGATATGCACGGCATCCTCGAAACTGTGCACCTGCGCACCGAAAGCGTTGCGCTCCACATCGATGTCCAGCAGGTCCAAAGTGAATTGGCCCGGCCGGTCGTTGATCCGCTTGGCCATGATAATCATGCCCATGCAGGTGCCCCAGATCGGCATGCCTTCTGCGGCCGCCACCTTTAGGGCGTCGCCCAGCCCGAACCGTTGCATGAGGAGCCCGACGGTGGTGCTTTCGCCGCCCGGTACGATGAGGCGCTCGACGCCGCGCAGGTCGTCCGCCGTGCGTACCTCGACGACGTCTAGCGGGCCGGCCGAAGCATCGCGGAGCGCCTCGGTGTGTTTCTCGTAGTCTCCCTGGACAGCGGTGACACCGACCCTCATGGCCGGAATTTTACTTTGGTTACAGTAGAATCAACTGCCGTGGTCGACATCATCGGGGCGCCCTTCGATCTATGTGGTCAAAGCGTCGGAAGCCGTTTGGGCCCCGCGGCCGTGCGACTCGCCGGCCTGCAGGAAACGCTGACCGAACTTGGGGTCGCAACGACGGATATGGGGGACCTCGCGCCCAAGCAGTGCGACTCGGAAGGGAAGGGGCTTCGGCACTTCGAACCGCTACTGAGGATGGTCGCAAAGCTGAGAGAGGCGGTTGAGGCCTCGCTGGCCCGAGGCGCGATGCCGCTCGTGGTCGGTGGGGAGCACACGCTCGCGGTCGGCGGGATCAGCGCCGCACTTAACGCCTTCGGGGATGATCTCGCGGTGCTTTGGATCGACGCCCACGCGGATATCAACACTCCGGGCAGCAGCACCTCCGGCAACGTTCACGGGATGCCGCTTGCGGCGCTCTGCGGCATGAAGAGCGAGGCGGACGGCGCGAAAGATCAGGACTGGCAGCGGCTGCTTCGAGCGCTGGGCCCGACACGGCTGCGGGCCGACCATGTCGCCTGGTATGGCTTGCGAGACGTAGACCCGCAGGAACGGCCCCGGCTCGACGGGCTCGCGATCACGATGCATGAGATCGACCGCCGCGGAGTCGAGGCCACCGTCAGGCAGCTCGACAGCTGGCTGAAGCAGGTGGGAGCGAGGCAAGTGTGGATCTCCTTCGACGTCGACGCCCTGGACCCGATCCTGGCGCCTGGAACCGGAACGGCGGTTCGAGGCGGATTGACTTACCGCGAAGCCCACCTTTGCGCCGAGTTGATCTTCGAGGAATTTGCGGCGGTCGGCTGCGCCTATTCGCTCGCCGGGGTGGACCTGGTCGAGGTCAATCCGCTCGTCGACAACCTCAATGAGACCGCCAAGATGGCGGTCGAGTGGCTCGCTTCGCTCCTAGGGAAGACGATTTTGGGGCCGAGGACATGAGCCTGGAATCGGGCAGAAGAGTCCTGCGGCAGGAGGCTGACGCTTTATCGCGCTGCGCCGATGGGCTCGATGAGGCGTTTGATACCGCCGTGGACTGGGTGTTGAAATGCACGGGGCGCGTGATAACCTGCGGCGTCGGCAAATCCGGCCACATCGCCCGAAAGACCGCGGGGACGTTGAGCAGCACTGGAACGCCGGCGCTGTTTTTGCATGCGGCCGAGGCCGTGCACGGAGATCTGGGCGCCGTGACGAGCGCCGACGTCGTGCTGCTTTATAGCCATAGCGGCGAAACAGAGGAGATCGTTCGTCTGTTTCCGTCGCTTCGCGCCGCTGAGGCAAAAACCGTTCTGATATCGGCGCGCTCCGATAGCACTGGCGGACGCGCGGCCGACCTCGTGCTCAATACATTCGTGACCGAAGAAGCCTGCCCGCACAACCTGGCCCCAACGACCAGCACCACTGTGATGCTGGCGCTAAGCGACGCGCTCGCAGTGGCCGTGATGGAGCGGCGCGGCTTCAGCAAGGCAGACTTCGCCCGGTTTCACCCCCGCGGTTCGTTGGGCAAGCGGCTGCTGTTGCATGTGTCCGATGTTATGAGGCCATTAGACGAGCTTGCTGTCGTGCGTTCCAGCTCGTCGGTGCGGGATGTGATCGTGAGGATGACCCAACAGCACGTCGGGGCCGCTTGCGTGGTGGACGACGAAGGACGCCTGGAAGGCATTATCAGCGAAGGAGACCTTAGGCGGCATATGCTGGCCTCCGGCGCTGTGTTGGACAGTCGGGCAGGCGAGATTTTGAACCCGAGCCCGGCCACGATCGAACCGAGCCTGATGGCTGCCGATGCGCTCGAAGCGTTTCAGAACTTTCCCGTCAAGATCGGTGAGATACCGGTTTTGGATCGGGACCGGCTCGTGGGCCTGCTGGTGCTGAAGGACCTGCTACGAAGCGGCATCATTTAGGGCTTGGTCGCCAGCACGTTGACGCGAGGGAGCACGAACGAGATTTCGTCTCCGCTGCACGAGATGCTGAGAGCCTCGGTGAGGGCAGGCGAGGCGTTTCGGAAGCGGGAGCGGAGCTCTTCCACAGCGCTTGCGGGGGTGCGGCTGCGGAGGACCCATTCGTCGAAATCCATTCTTCTGCCGCCGTCGTAGAGCCCCAAATGAGTCGCCATGATCGTGAGCCCGGCTGCCCCAAGCATGGCAACCCATTCGCTTGGCCGGTAATTGCGGACGTGTGACGAATCTCGCAGCCTCTCGACTTCGTTGATCTCTCGGTCCAGCTCGTCCGACTCGGGAACCGTCGTGTCGGAGACGACGATCCGCGCTCCACTTGCGGCGACTCGCGCCATCTCGCTCAGTGCGAGGCGGATGTTCGCGAAGTGGTGAGGAGCGAGCCTGGTGACCACGATTTCAAACCGACGATCGGGGAATGGCAGTTCCTCCGCTGCGCCTTCGACGGTAACGAGGTTCGTTACCCCGATCTCCTTGGCGCGCCGTTGGGCCTGCTCCAGCATTGAAGGCGTAAGGTCGAGCGCAAACGACTCCGCTACATGGGGCGCGAGTGCCAAAGCGACGTTTCCCGGCCCGGTTGCGATGTCTAGGGCCCGATCTCCCGGCTTCGGCGATGCGAGGCGTACCATTTCGGCCATCGCCTCGGGATCGCTGTGCCCGGCGCTGCGAGCATAGTCCTCGGCGGAAGGGCTGAATTGCTCGCGAGCCTTCAAGTGCTGGGATTGCATCATCCGAGCCTACCTTCGAGGCTCGGCATGAAAAAGCGGCCCGCGGGTCTGGGGACTCACGCGGGCCGATATGAGATTGCTGGATGATGGCGCCGCCGTCTTTGCGGCGGTCTGCCATTCATGACGACGTGGGCCGCCGGCCCATGCCTCGTTGCGCCAAAAGTGGCAATTTATTCTAGGGTCATGTACATTACTTAAATGAATTGGCAAGATCGACCGGCGCCTGCTCCCGCACCGTCTTTTGAACGTTCGATTCGGCGATTTTTTGCTTCAAAACGGCTTCGTAAGCGTTTTCGTCAAGAGGGAGGTTCACCGTTGAATTCGTAAAGGTCGAGTACAGCATGGAATTCGCCAGTTCAACCGACCGAATCCCTTCTTCGGCAGGAGCGACGAGCGGTTCGCCGCGCTCGATGGCATCCACGAAGTTCTGGACGATCTCCTGGTGCTGTCCGCCCCATCCTTGCACGGGCAGCTCGCAATCCCACACCTCGAGGCTGGGAAACGAATCGGGTGATGAATCGACGACGTCCTTCACCGAGCGCTCCGTGCGCGTGAACCGGATCTTTCCGTCTTCGTACACGACCTTGCCGCGGTCGCCGGCAATCTCGAGTCTGTTCGTGCCTGGACCCTCGGCCGTCGTCGTTACGAAAACGCCCGTCGCGCCGTTGGGATACTCGAGGTACGCCGTGACTTCGTCCTCGACTTCGATCGAGTGATATTTGCCGAACGAGCAAAAGGCTCGCACCGAGATTGGCATCCCGCAGATCCACTGGAATAGGTCGAGATTGTGCGGGCACTGATTCATCAGCACACCGCCGCCTTCCCCGCGCCACGTGGCCCTCCAGCCGCCGGATGCGTAGTATGCTTCGGTCCTGAGCCATTGCGTTGCGATCCAGTTCGTGCGCCGAATCTCCCCCAGCTCGCCCGACTGCACGAGCTTTCGTAGGCGTTTATAGTGGGGGTCCGTTCGTTGGTTGAACATCGCGGCGAAAACGATTTTCGGGTCGCTGTGCGCGGCGATCAGCCGCCGGCAATCGGCCTTATGGACGGAAATCGGCTTCTCGACCAGCACGTGCAGGCCGTTCTGCATCGCGTCGATACCGATCGTCGTGTGGTCGTAATGCGGAGTGGCGATCAGAACCGCGTCTACGACGCCCGAGCGGATCATCTCCGCGCTGTCCTCGAACTTTTGAAGGTCGGGGTAGCGATCGAGCTTCGACGGAACAATGTCGCATACAGCGGACAGTTCGCAGTCCCGGATGCGGTGCATCGATGCCGCATGCGACGACCCCATGTTCCCCAAACCGACGATTCCGAGTCGAACCACGCCTGAAGGCTACCCGCCTACGAGCGATTTGGCCGCTCGGCCGGATTGAGGCGGAAAAAGAATGTCGCTCCCTTGCCGGGCTCAGCCGTCGCGCGCACCGTACCTCCGTGCCGATCCACGATTCGGCGCACGTTTGCGAGCCCGATGCCGGTCCCCGGATAATCGGTCTCCCTGTGCAGCCGCTCGAAAGGCAGGAATATCCGCTCGGCGTACTGCTCGTCGAATCCGATTCCGTGGTCCCGAACGAAGATCTCGTCCTCTTCGTTTCTGCCGATCTCGATTTCCGGCCGTTCGCGGTCCATTGCAAACTTGTACGCGTTCTCGATCAGGTTCTGCAAAAGGAGCTTCACGAGCTTCGGATCGGCCGATTCGATGATCCCAGGCTCAATTGAGACCTGAGCTTTCGGCCCCGGCGCGTCGGCCACTACTTCCACGGCGAGCTCGGAAATATCGACCGACTCGCGGACGAGGGGCTGTCGGGCAAGCCTCGCCAGCTTCAGCAGGTCGTCGATCAGATCGCCCAAACGCTTCGCGGCTGCCGACTGTCTCTCCAGCTCACCCGTGGCTTCCGAGCTCAAGCTTTCCGCGTGCTCTTCGAGCAGGATGCGGCTGGTCGACATAATTGCCCGCAGCGGCGCGCGAAGGTCGTGCGAAACCGTATAGGTGAAGCCTTCGAGCTCACGATTCGCCGCTTCGAGCTCTTCGGTGCGCTCTTGCACACGTTGCTCGAGAATCGCGTTCATCCGGAAGGCCACTTCTTCAGATTCCTTGCGGTGGGTGATGTCCTGAGTCATGCCGATGAAAGTCGCCGGCTTGCCGTCCGGGCCGCGGAAAACATGGCCCATGAACGCGATCCAGCGCTCCGAGCCGTCGCGTACGACGGTTCTAAAGTCGATCATCAGCTCGGCGCTGTCACGGATCGAAACTTCGATCGCCCGCGTCAGTCGCTCGCGGTCTTCGGGCGCAACTCGGCTTTCGAAGAGCGTGTAGTTCAGCGGGGTCTGGGGGTCTACGTCGAACTGGATACGGACCTGCTCGCTCCAGTTCAAATCGCCCGAGCGCAAGTCCCATTGCCAAATTCCGAGACCCGCGGCTTTGACGGCGAGCCGAAGCCTTTCTTCGGCGTCGATCAGCGCTTTTTCGGAGTGCCTGATTTCGGTGATATCTTTGGCGACTCCGACGACTCGGGTCGGCTGATTTTGCTCGTCTCGAACCACGATAGCCCGGGGCGCGAGCCAGCGATAGGAGCCGTCTGGTTGCAGAACCCGGCACTCGCCCGAGAACTCCTCGCCCTGATGGAGCGCCGATTCGAAGTCGCGCCACATGACCGCCCAATCTTGCGGTTCGATGCTCCTTCGCCAATCTTCCAGGCGCGACTCGGGCCCGCTCAATTCCGTGCCCGTCATCCGAGCCATTTCGGGGGACTGGTGAACCTTGCCGGTCGCCACATCGACGTCCCATATTCCGAGTTTCGCGGCCTTCAGGGCCAGCTTCAGGCGGTTCTCGCTGTCCCGCAACGCGTCCTCGCTCGCTTTGCGGACAGTCACGTCCTGAATCAGCCCGACGGTCATATCCGGTTCACCGTTTTCCGACCGGAGCACAGTGAGATCGACCTGGACCCACACGACCTGGCCGTCCTTTCGCACGTACCGCTTGACGGCCGAAGCCGTTGAGACGCCGCCCTTGACGAGGTTGGCGTAGCGCTCCTTGTCGGATTCGAGATCTTCCGGATGGGTGAGCTGGTCGATCGTCATCCCCACGAGCTCCTTGCGGGAATAGCCGGTTATGGAGCAAAGCTTGTCGTTAACCTCCACAAATTGACGGCCATTGACCTCGACGAGCGCCGCACCGACTGCGGACATGCCGAAAAACAGCTTGTTGCGCTGCTCGCTGCGGCTCAACGCTTCTTCGGTCTGCCTCCTCTCGGTGGTGTCGATGCCCGCGCCGACCAGCATGACGGGCCGGTCGTCTTCGTCGTATATCGCACGCCCCCTGGCGTTCATCCACCGGATTGCTCCATCGAGCCTGCGAAAGCGGAATTCGACCTCGTAATCGGAGTGGTTGACGATGCACTCGTTCACGGCCTGGCGAAGGGTCGGACGGTACTCCTCGAGGACGAGATCCATGTACGAGCCAAGCGTGCCGTCGAAGGCACCGGGCGCGAATCCGAACATCTCGGTGAGCTCGGCCGACCACTGGATTTGACCGCTGCGCAGATCCCTCGTCCATAACCCGGTCTTGCTCGCCTCTAGCGCGAGCGACATCGAGTGCTCATTGATCGACCCAATGGCCTGAGGATAGATGCCGAGCGTGGCCAGATAAACGCCATCCGGATCCGAATCCAGCGGCTCGGCGTCTACCGAAAGCACGAGGCGCTCACCATCCTCGCCGGTTCGCAGCCACGAGCCGTTTCCCTGGCGATCGACGAAGTAGTCGCTAAGGTTCGCGCGGACCAGTTCGGCGGCGGCACATCCGACAGCTCTCGCGAATGAGGGGTTGACGCGGATCACGACGCCGCGCGCATCCACCAGCGCCATTGCTAGCGGGCTTGCATCGAATGCCTTTGCGAAGAGATCTGCGCCGGTGCGAACCATCCTGGAATTCCCGTAGCGGAAAAAGTGTCTCTCACTCTTATACAACAGGAGACGGCAACGCGACGACTCCCGCTACGCATTAAGAGTATGTCAAGCCATTGTTGCGCCCAAAGCCGCTCTGGATGACTCGATTTCTGCAATGGCATCCTCGAATCCCTGAACAATTCGCCTAACTGCCGCCAACGGTGGGCCCGTAAACGGCCAGATAAACGATTCCCGCGTGAGATAGCACTCGCGGTTTTTCTGACCGAGCAAGCTGAATACCCTCGGCGGCAGAGCGCTTCTGTCTTTGAACGAGATATTGACTCGTCCCTGTCTCGCATCGACCTTGTCGATGCCGATCGCGCGTGCACGAATTCGCAGTCCCATGACTTCGAAAGCGTTGTGGACTTCCTCGGTCAGCTTGCCGTATCGGTCTTCGATTTCCCCTTGGACCTCGGCCAGGCGCGCTTCTTCGCGCGCAGACATCATTTGTTGGTAATAGTAAAGCCTCTGCGCCTGGTCCTTGATGTATCCATCCGGGATCAACGCAACAACCGGTATCTCGAACGCGGGAAGCGCTTCTAGCGACTCAAGCGGGTCGCGTATCTCCTTGTCGCCGATCGGTTGGCCATCGACGGAGTTCTTTAGCTGCGCCACAGCTTCATTGATAAGCTGCGTGTAAAGCTCGAAGCCGACGGTCATCATCGCACCACTTTGCTTCTTGCCCAGCAGCTCGCCGGCGCCGCGAATTTGAAGATCCCGGAACGCGAGCGAGTAGCCAGATCCCAGAGTCGAGAATTCTTGGAGCGCCTGCAATCGTGCGAGCGCGCCTTCCGACAGCTCCTTGCCGCTTTGGTACAGCAGATAGGCGTAAGCCTGACGGTCGGAACGCCCGACACGTCCGCGCAATTGATAAAGCTGGGCCAAGCCCAGGCGATCGGCATTTTCCACGATCAGCGTGTTGACGTTGGGTATGTCGATGCCGCTTTCGATGATCGTGGTCGAAAGAAGGATGTCGATCTCGCCCTTAATGAATCCGATCATGATGGGCTCGATCTCTTTCTCGGTCATCTGGCCGTGGCCAACGCCGATGCGCGCCATGGGGACGAGCTTACGCAGCTTTTCGGCGACATGCTCGATCGACTGGACGCGATTGTAAACGTAGAAGACCTGACCGCCGCGGGCGAGCTCTCGCAATATCGCCTCCCTCACGACCTCGGTCGAGAATGGGCGGACAAACGTGCGGATGGGTAGACGGCCAGGAGGCGGGTCGTTGATCAGGGACATCTGCCTCACGTCCATCAACGCCATCGACAGGGTGCGCGGGATCGGAGTCGCGGAGAGAGTCAGCACGTCAACTTCGCTTCTGAGCTCCTTGAGCATTTCCTTCTGCTTCACGCCGAACTTCTGTTCCTCGTCGATCACTACGAGGCCGAGCTGCTTGAACTGAATTCCGACGCCGAGCAGGGAATGGGTGCCGACAACGATTTCGACGCGGCCCGTTTTCAGCTCATCGACCGCCTGCTTTCGGTTCTGGGCATGCGTGAACCGATTGATCAGCGCGATACGCACTCCGAAGGGCGAAAGGCGCTCGCAGAAATTTCGGAAGTGCTGCTCGCTCAGGATTGTAGTCGGACAGAGCACCGCGACCTGGCGTCCGTCCTGCACGGCCTTGAAGGCGGCTCGGATTGCCACCTCGGTCTTGCCGAATCCCACGTCGCCGCATACCAGGCGGTCCATGGGGAACGGCTGCTCAAGGTCCCCCTTCGTCTCGCTGATCGCCCGGAGTTGGCTCGGAGTCTCCACCCAGGGGAACGTCGCTTCCATCTCGTGCTGAAAAGGGCTGTCCGTTCCATACGGTTTGCGCCTCACCGCCGATCTCTGCGCGTAGAGCCGAACCAGGTCGCGGGCGAAGGCCTTTGCCTCCTCCTTGGCTTTTCCCAGGGTGCGCTGCCATTCCCCGCCGGTTAGCCGGTTCAGCTTCGGGTTGTCCTCACCTGGATTCAGATACTTCTGAATTCTGTCGAGCTGGTCGGCGGGCACGAAGAGCTTGTCCGGCGCCTGATATTCAATGAATAGAAATTCTTTTTCGACACCCTCGACGGTCTTCTTGACAAGCCCGCGGAACACGCCGATGCCGAAGTGGATATGCACGACGTAGTCGCCGTGCCTGAGGTCGAGCACGGTAGCGATAGGCGCGCCCTCGTGAAAGCGTCTCTGGGGCAGCTTCAGCCGCGCCACGCCGAAAAGCTCGGCATCCGTGACGAGAGCCAGCTTTTGCGATGGGATAACGAATCCGCCGCCGAGGTTGCCGCTGAGGATCAGGTTTTCGCCGGCAGGGTTCTCGGAGGGCTCGTCGGCAGGGAATATCTCGACCTGGCGTAGAACGGTCTTGGCCCGGTGCGGCTGGTCGGTCGAAAACGCCAGCTCGAACTTATCTTCCTGATAGTTGCGGAGTGTAGATGCGAGCGCCTCCGCCCTTCCGCGATAGCTCTCGAGAGAGACCGCGCCGACGTCTACCTTGTTGGGAATCTGGAGCCAAGTCGGAACGGCGTTCATCGCCGTCATTGCGAGAATTCGCGGGTGGTTGGCAACGTGCTCCGGAGGCAGCATGAAGTCGGAAGCGATCGCATGGAGAATCTCTCCACGTTTCGATCGGGCCGCCAGGGCCTCGTCGAGCTCGTTCTCGGCGCGCGCGGTGATCGACTCGAGCTCCAGAGGCTCGTCCAGTACGAGGAGGTCCCGTTCGGTAAGCAGGTCCATTGCGCAACCGGATTCCGGATGCAGCAGGGGCCGGTAGAGATCGAGCCGGTCGAAATACGTCCTTTCGCGCAGGGCTTGCACGTCCGATGCCACGACCTCCTCGAGTCTGACCCCAGCGTCGGTGTCGAGCGTCGCCGCTTCACGTGCGACGGATTGCTCGATCAAATCGCAGATCGAATCTGCCGGGCCCCGATAGAGCGTCTCCCTCGACGGCGCCAAGCTCAAGAACGGCATCCTGCCGATCGAGCGCTGAGTGTTGGGGTCGAACGATCTAATGGAGTCGACCTGGTCTCCGAAGAGCTCGATGCGGCAAGGGGTGTCGCGGCCCGTGGCGTACACGTCGATGATCCCGCCTCGTCGGCTGAACTGTCCCGGCAGGCGCACCGGCTCCTGATATTCGTAACCCAGATTGACGAGGTGATCCAAAAAGGCGTCGGCGTCGATCTCTTCGCCGGGCCGAATCTCAATGTAGGCGCCGACCAGCACGTCCCGCGGCAAGGTTCGCTCGAGCAAAGCCTGAGGAGCCGCAAGAACGATATGCGGCCGATCTTCTACGAGCGCCTTCAGGGAGCCGAGCCGGTCGCTAAGAGCGATATGCTCGGGCGAGGCATCTTCGAACAGCGCCGATGTGCCGCTGGGAAGCTGGCAGATATCGTCAGGAGGCACTCCACAGATCTGCAACTTCGCCTGCCACTGCAGCGCCCGCTCGTACGTGGCTGTGACGACTATCGTCTTGGAAGGAGCGGCGAGATAGGCGGCGGCGAGCAGCACCGGACGCGCCTCGAAGGCGATGGACTGCCATTCGGACGAATTCGCGAGATCAAGAGTGTTCGCGAAGCCCGGTCGCTCCGCGAGGCGCTGTGCCCAATCGGCCGTGCGCATTGATACCGGTGAAGATACCCGCGCCGGAGGCCCACTTTTTTTCGGCAACAACACAAAATCGCATCACGACGAACGTACACGGTGATACAATGGGCGGGTCTTAATACCTAATGTATCGACGGCGAGTTTGCCGTCGTAGGTGAGGTGCAATTATGTCTCGTTGCCACAGAGCGTTTACGCTCATCGAACTGCTTGTCGTGATCGCGATCATCGCGATCCTAGCCGCCATTCTATTCCCGGTATTCGCGCAAGCGAAAGTAGCCGCCAAGACCACCGTGTGCTTGAGCAACTTCAAGCAGATCGGCCTCGGTATGGTGATGTACGCTACGGACCATGACGACGGTATGCCGCACGTCAACCAGGGGGGCACGGTCTCTCAGGGAGTCATCGGCTGGGGCTACGGCCACCCAGACATGATCTGGGCCGAGCTGACGCAGCCTTATATGAAGAACTGGCAGATCCTGCGCTGCCCAATGGACCCGCTCGCAACCGATACCGGCTTGAGCGTGGATCCGAACGGCACGCCCGTCCCTCCGACGGACCCGAACCTGTATTACTACTGGGCAAGCCGCTCCGATGCCGGCTACAACTACGACTTCCTTTCGCCCTGGATCTATCGCTATAAGACGGATGGTTACATCGGCTCGGAGCCGATCAATCTGGGCCAGGACGCGTCGCCGGCCTCCACGGTCGCAGCAGTCGACACGATCTGGGATCGCGACGTGAACTCAGGACAGCCGAAGGGCGCTGGAAACTGGGTCGTCGAGGCCCCGTGCGTTTACGACTCCAACGGCAGTCTGCTCGTGCCCACGAGCGACCAGTCGGAGTGGTGGAACTACGGTGGCTGGGTGCCCAATCCGAGCGGCGTGGCTCCCTATTCGTGGCTGGAGTTCGGCGGCATGTGGCCCCGACACAACGGCCGCATGAACACCTCGTTCATGGATGGCCACTCGCACTCGCAGACGGTGGGCTCGCTCACCGCGGGATGCGACGTGAAGGATAGCTTCGGCGGTGCAGCCTACGACGGGGACAAGTACCTGTGGGATCTTCGCTGAGATTCATTCTCGTTATGCTCGCCGCAACCTTGCTACTGGGTTGCGGTTCGAGCGACGGCGGTGACTACACGAAGCAAGCGGAGAAGGAAGTCGCTCCGCCCAGGTCGGGCAGCCCGACGTTCCCGCCTCCAGGGCACGCGATAGGAAAAGATAGCCTTCCGATGCCCGCCGGGGGCCAAAAGGTCGACACGCCCAAGAAGGGCGGCTGACCCATCTAAAGGCTCCGCCTGATAACGGGCGGAGCCTTATTTCACCTCGACGAGCTCCGGCATTTGAGCCTGGGGCTCTGTCAGTTCAGGCTTCCGGATCGTCGATATTCTCCTGAACCGATCGCGCGGGAAGTCGAGCAGAAGTTCGCGTGCGATGGGGCTGCCGGTCTGTTCCCGATGCTCTTTCAGCATGGTTATGACTTCCTCGGCGTCGCGGTCGCTAAGGGGCTCCTCGCCGACGTAGTCGCGATTCAGATTTTCTCGTCTGCAGTCGAGTAGGTACACGCACCCGCCGGTCATGCCGGAACCCAGATTTGGCCCGGTCGGACCGAGAACGAGCGCGACTCCACCGGTCATGTATTGAAACGCGTTCGCCGCCACTCCCTCCACGACTAGCCTCGCGCCGCCACCATCGTAGTTCTTGCGGAGACAGATGCCGAAACGATTGCCTGCCCGGCCCGCAATATAAGCTCTGCCGCCGCGTGCGCCGTAGCCGAACGCGTTCCCAACCAGCGCGATGCCCTCCTGAGCGGCCGGTGGAATCACCACCAGCTCACCGCCGTAGGCAGCCGTGAAGCAGGAATCTGCTATCGGCCCGGTCATTCGGAATGACATACCCGCAACCGCGTATGCCGCGTAAAAGTGGCCTGCCGCGCCGGAGTGCTCGAACCGAAGCAAACCCTCGGCGAGCCCCAAGTCGCCGCACGCGCGGGCGATTTCCCCTGCTGCAACCACTCCAACGCACCGCGCCTCGTTGGTCAGAGTCCGGCGGAGCAGTACGTCGCTGCCGCGCTGGGCTCGGTGTGCCGCCAAGCTCTCTTCCTTCGACCTCGCAGGCATGTGCCGCTTAGTCTGCTGGAGATAGTCGCGCCGGCTTACAGAGCCGTGGGGGGCGAGAAGCGCCCGACTAAAATCGATTTTGGCGGCCTTGCCGCCGAGGCGGGGCCGGCGCTCGAGAAGATCCCGGCGACCTACGATTTCGGCCACGCTGCGGACACCCATTCGCGCCAGTTGCTCGCGGATCTCCCGCGCGGCGAAGATGAGCATTCGGCAGATGTGCTTGCTGTCCCCGGCAAAGCGCGCAATCCAGTGAGGGTCTTGAGTTGCAATACCGGGTGTGCACCCTAGCCTGCGCTTGCCGCTCGCGTCCGTGGGGTCCGGACCGCTTAGATGGCACTTGCGAAGCATCGAACAGCCTATCGCGATTAGCAGGCTCGTGCCAAACCCCACCTTGTCCGCGCCCAGCAGAAACAGTTTGAGGGCTTGTTTGCCGGTCTGCACGCCGCCGTCCGCGCTGATCTCCACGAGGTGCCGGAGCCCCTCCTCAACGAGCATGTCTTGAACTCGCGGCAGCACCGCTGCGACCGGGACGCCGGCATGCTTCTGGTCGACTCTCTTGGCTGCTCCCGTGCCGCCGCATCCGTCGCTGATGTGCAGCCGATTCGCGCCTGCGTTCACGCCCCCGACACACACCATTTCAATGCCGTAGGTGGCCACGAACTTTAGCGCGCAGCTTACGTCGGGGTTCAAATGACGCCAACTTTCGAGCATCAGCTTGACGTCTTCGATCGAGTAAAGGTTGTGATTGATGGGCGGCGAGACCAGCTCGTAACCCGGCTCGCATCCTCTCTGACGAGCGACTTTGGCGGTTACCTTCTTGCCGGGAAGCTGGCCTCCCTTCCCAGGTTTAGCTCCTTGCGCGAATTTGACTTCGGCCTCCATGGCCGTAGCCGCCGTCATCGGCGTGATTGTGAACCGCGCGCCGGCATATTGAATACTCCGATTGGCATCTCTGGTGCCGATCCGGCTCTTGTCGAACCCCCCTTCGCCGCTGTTCGCGATCGGTCCGATACCGGGCGGCAGCCTGTCGGGCGCCTTGATCGAGCAGTAACGGCGCAGCACGTTGAAAGCCCGCGCGACAGTGCGGTGAGCCGGCTCGGAAAGCGCGCCTTCGCTCATGCCAGGGGCCATGAACCGCCACAAGATCGCCTCCTCGGGTTCGACCTCGTCGATGTCGATCGGTTGGCCCTGGCGCACAGAAAGGCAATCCAGCAGGGTGATCGGCTCTCGAGCCTGAACCAAAGCGCTGTAATCCTCGTACGCCTCCTTCGAGCCGGGCTGCGACGAGTGGATCTTCTTGGCGTAGCCGCTTGCGCACTGCAAGCTCCGGACGACCTCGGCATTATTGAAATGTCGGCGGCCCTCCTTGCTGTGACGGAATTCGGCAACGTCGAGGAGTTCCTCGCGAGATTCGGAAAATGCCTGATCGTGGAATGACAGAAGCTCCGATCCCAGCACCTCGGGTCCGATGCCGCCGAGGTGCACAGGCACGCCGGGGAACTCGCGAGCCATGAAGTGCCGATCCAGGCCGATCGCTTCGACGAGCCTTGCTCCGCAGTACGCCGAGGCGGGCGTGACCCCCATCATCGACATTACTTCGAGAAACCCTGCCCGTACGCCTTTGAGATAATTCGCCTCGCATGCTCCAACGCTTGCTATTCCCAGCCAGGGGCAAACGGCATCCGCGCCGAGAGTGACGAACAGCGCGCATTGATGGATGTCCCAGATACCGACGTCCGCAACAATGCCTAC
Source organism: Fimbriimonadaceae bacterium (assembly GCA_025934835.1). Lineage (GTDB taxonomy): Bacteria > Armatimonadota > Fimbriimonadia > Fimbriimonadales > Fimbriimonadaceae > Fimbriimonas. The sequence goes on along the minus strand of JAICWL010000021.1, from coordinate 16,718 downwards.
GCGGCTGCGTCGACCCGATGCGCTTAGGGCGTGATGCAACCGACTCACGAGCCTGAGGGCCGGCAGGGGAGCGAGCTCTCGAGTGGGTGAGCGATCTGAAAGGATGAAGATCGTCCCAGGGGTTGCGGCGTCGACAAGCTCCTGAATAAGCGCATCCAATTTGGCTTCCATCCCTGCCAGCCCTTCCGCGGCGGGGAAAAGCAGAGACACCTTTTTGGCCGAGGGCTGCGATTCGAGCCATGCTGCCTGGCCGAATGAGAGCACCCGATGCTCGAACGTTACCAGCGGCCCTTGCGGCAAAGACCAGAGCCCGGCCCTGTCACCAAGTGCCACCGTCGTGTCGAAGACCCAGTGATCGCGAAGCGGGTCTACGGGGGGACTCGTCTCCTGCGCGAACCTCAGCGCGAAGTAATCCTCGAGCCTGCGAGGATGCTCGTCGAGGAGAGCGGCGGGCGAGGTGTCGTCTCCCATCGCGCCGATTGCGGGCTTTCCTGTTTCTGCCAAAGGGGCGAGCAGCACCTCGAGGTCTTCGCGGTGCATGCCGAAGGCCGCCTGAACCTGGGCGAGTTCCTGGGGCTCGATGTCGAACGTGGCGAGAGTGTCCTGTCCGGCGTTGGTGCGACCTTCGGGGGAGGGGAAAGGTTCGCGGGCGACCATGGATCGAGCCTCGTCGTCGAAGATCACCTTGCCGGTTCTCAGGTCGACTGCCATGATCTCGCCCGGACCCATGACGATTTGGTCCTCGACGTCCCCGAGGTCTTCTACCCCGGTGAGCTCGCTTGCGGCGAGCACGTAGTCGTGCGTGGTTTGAACCCAGAGAGGGCGGAGTCCGTTCCTATCGAGGTGGGCTACCGCGAGATCTCCGTCGCAACCCACGATTGCCGCGGGCCCGTCGCAAGCGCCAAGGTAGACGCTCGCCGCCCGGTAAAAGCCGCGAAGAGGATCGTCTTCCGGCAGGAAAGCCGAGGCTCCGGGCAGCAGTCCGAGCATGGCCTGCGAAAAGCTGAGACCTCCCGCCAGCAGAGCGATCATCATGTCGTCGAGGTTCGCGGTGTCGGAGCCGCCTGAGCAAACGACCGTGTCCACATGCTCCGCAATGGACGAGAGCTGCGGATACTTTTCGACCAGATTGAAAACGAGGTCCTTGCCTATCGCGTTCATCCAGGCGACGTTGCCGCCGATCGTAGCGATCTCGCCGTTGTGCGCAATGCTCCAAAATGGCTGCGCGCGTCTCCACGCCGTCGTGGTATTTGTGCAGTACCGGCTGTGGAAAAGCACATACCGGGAAGCAAGTTGAGGGTCTTCCAGGTCTGGATAGAACTTCGAAACCTTCGAAAGCTCGGCGAGCCCCTTGTAGACGACCGTGCGATTCGAGAGGCTGACGACGCCGAAAGAATCTCCCGCGAACTCGCGTAGATCATGGTCGAGGGCGAGCCTCAAAAGGTAGCGGCAAGCGAACCAGCCCTGGTCGCTCATGCCCGATGGTCTTCGGAATAGCGCCTGGCGAACGATGGGAAGCGTGCGAAGCGCCCCGGTTTCCGGGCTGAGAACTGATGGATCGACCGGCACATCGGACCACTGAAGAACCTCGGCTCCCGCGAGCGAAGCGAGCCATTCGACCGCCTCGACGCAGCGCGTCCGAAGGTCGCTGTCGAACGGGAGAAAAAACATCCCGAGGGCCACGTCCCGTTGGGCGATCAGCTTTGCATGCGCGGAAAACCGGTCGAGCAGGAGCGACCATGGAATGTCGAGCTGGATTCCCGCTCCGTGACCGGGCGCACCTCGGTGGTCGAACTGCTGCGTGATCTCTAGAGCGGCGTCGATGAGTCGGCGCTCGGCGATGCCTTTGCGAGTCGCGAGGAAACCGATGCCGCAAGCATCCGACTCGAGGCGGGGACGACCGTTCGTGGTGACTTCGTACATGACGCGCTCCGAATTCGTCGCCGCCATGGCGCCAATCCGAGAGGCGTCGTCACCCCAAGGAACGTTATCTTACAACACGTTTGAGACAAACGCTTGGTCAAGTGGGGAAGCGAACCAGCTTTCGCCCCGGGCCCTTAGCCGATGAAGCCTCGGCCCCTCAGCCACCCCTGGCAAAGCTGCCTCCAATCCTGCATCGAACCCGTAGCGCCCATGCCGAACCCGTGCTCGCCATGCTCGGGAATGTACGTCTCGAACGGGACGTGGTGGGACGCCAGCGCAAGGGCGTAGTTTAGCGAGTTCTCGATCGGGACCACGCTGTCGTTGGCGCCGTGGCAGATAAAGGTCGGAGGCGTGTCGAGCGACACCATTCTCTCGTTCGAGAGCGAGTCGATGAGCTTAGGGTCCGGATTCTTGCCGAGAAGCATTTCGCGCGAGAACTCATGCGTGTACGGCGACCGCATGGTGACCACTGGATAGATGAGTACCGAGGCGTCTGGCCGGGAGGACGCTCGGTCGATAGGGTCGGAGCTTTGCGGGTTTCCCGGCCGTCCGTGGGTCGAGACGGTGGATGCCAAATGACCGCCTGCGGAAAAGCCTATCACCCCGACGCGGGTAGGGTCGACTGCAAAGGTCTGCGCGTTTGCACGAACGGTGCGGATAGCCCTTTCCACGTCGGTCAGCATGGCCGGATGGTGGTAACGCGGTCCAAGCCTATACTTGAGCACAAATCCCCGGATGCCGAGCGACTCGAGCCACTCGGCAACGGGCAAGCCCTCGTGGGGCGCAAGACCGGCGTATCCGCCGCCCGGACAAACGACGAACGCCGGCTTCTTTGCTCCGGGGTTTCCCGCGTCGACGGATGTCAGCGTCGGTACGTCCTCATCTGTGTCTCCCATAGCGCCAGGAGCCGAGCCCTGCCAAAGTCGAATTGTATTCACTTGCCACCTGCCCCCGTTTCCCAGTCGTCACTTCGGAACGGCGAGGCCGGCAAGCCCGCTCGGTTGATGAGGTTCGCTTCCGGATTGTTCGCCCACGCATAGCGCACCGCAATCGGGTGGGGCACATCCTTGTTGGATGCCAGCACCATCGAGCCCGAAATTCGGGCGTCGGCCCAATGAAACACGTGGTCGTCGCCCGCCACAGCGAAGCCCCGAACCGGACCGTTGTTCGAGGTCGTCAATCCTTCGCCCACATTGTCGAAGAACACCTGGGCCTCGCCGCCGACGAATTGAGCGCGGCGCATGAGCGGACTCGCATGAGGGACGTTTCGGCCGTACGTTTTGGCGAGAGCAAGCAGCGCCAGGCGGCGTCCCACCTCCTTCTTGTTTTTCGGATGGATGTCACCCGCCTCGCCGATATCGATAATCACGGCCATGCCGGTGTTGGGCTTGCGCAGAGTAGACGTTTGGGCCTCGCGCAGCTCCGCCCACTGGCTTTCGCCGGGCTGGGGCAGCCGCTCCGTGAAGTTCGCGAGCTGGACGAACAAGAACGGAAAGTCGCCTTCGCCCCATCGATTGCGCCAGTCCTGGATCATGGTGGGGAAGAGTCGTCGGTATTGAATTGCCCGATCGGCGTTCGACTCGCCCTGGTACCAAATCACTCCTCGGATTCCATACGGAATGAGCGGCGCGATCATTCCGTTGTACAGACCGCCGGGAGCCCAGGGGTTTCCCGGACCGAAAGGACGCTCTGGCGGCTGCTTGGTCTTGTCGAGCCTACGCTCGATTTTGGCCTTCCATGCACCCGCGAGGGGCAAGGTCGTGCCGTCCTCGCCCACGAGTTTGAGGTCGTTTGCCGAACCTACGAGCCCACCTTGGCCGGCCACGTCGAAGACGCGAATGGCGATGGTGTTGACGCCGCGGCGGAGGACGCCCGGGGCGATCCTGTAGACCCTCGGAAACTGCCAAGAGTTTTCTACATCTTGCTTAGTCTGACCGACCTTGGTCGCGTTCACATACGTGTCGTCGTAGTCGTCGATCGGGCCGAGCTGCAGATGCACTGATTTGCCGTACCAAGCATTCGGAAGCTCGAACGTGCGCCGATACCAGACAGCTCCGTCTAGATTCGGATCGTTGAAAGTGGTCTCGATCGGCTGTGGAAGCGTGGCGTCGACCCAATCGCTTTGATCGAGAATCGGGTAGGCCCAGCCTTGCTGAAACCCCTCATTGGAGCCATCGTGCCTGCCGGAGATCCATTCGTTCATCGCGGCGTCATAGGCTTGCTTGCGAGCAGGAAAGTCGCGAAGCTGTGCAAGGTAGTTCTCGACCATCGGCCGAAGTTTGGCGTCGGCAAGAAGGGCCGGGCGGCTGGTCCAAGACTCGGCAGGAGTGCCTCCCCAAGACGAGTGAATGATACCGACGGTCACTCCGAGGGCACGGCTAATTTCATTCGCAAACGAATAGGCGACTGCTGAGAAATTGCCGACCGTCGCGGGCTCGGCGACCTGCCAATTGCCGCCGATATCCGATGCAGGGCTCTCGGTGCTCACCAGCGCGACGGTGAACATTCGGACATTCGGATTGGGAGACGCCAAAACCTGTGCCGCATCGTTTGCGCCGGACTCGGGGAATGACATGTTTGATTGACCCGAGGCGAGCCACACTTCTCCGACGTACACATTGTGGATCACCGGCCCGCCGCTAACGCTGAGTGTGAAAGGGCCGGCTGCCTGCATTTTGGGCAGCCTCACGAGCCATTTGCCGTTCTTGTCGGCGCGGCAGCTCTGCCGGACCCCGCTGAGGTCGACCACGACCTCTTGTCCCGGAGCGGCGGTGCCAAAGACCGGCGCGCGCAGATCGCGCTGGAGAACCATATTGTCGGAAAACAGCGAAGGGAGGTGGACAGCCTGACGCGCGGCTACCGCCCCTAAAGCAAAAAGAGGAAGCATCTTCGGTACGGTTTACCCGCGCGGGGCGGCAGAACGCCTCGTCTACAGCTTGACGTTCCAAGCCTGTTGGAGCTGGGTGAATGTCACGGAACGGGCATGCATGTCGCCGAAGAGGCAATTGTATCGATATCCGCGCAAAAGATCCACGAGCGTGTCGAAGTCGTCGTCCGGCTGAAGCGCCCGTCCGGCGCCATGCCAATGACCGGCTCCATCGAATAGGACGTTCACGTCGGCGGGAAGCTGAAAACTGGTCTGCGTGAAGTACCGAAATGCGATCTCGGTCCTGAAGAAGTAGCTCGAACCGTAGGTGGAGAAGAGACTTGGCGCCGCCAGGAGCGGCTGCGGGAAATTGTTGTCGAGAACCCGCATGCCAACATCCGAAGGGCAGTGGAACACGTCGCGGTTCTTCAGATACGGCTGCAGAACCTCGTGCAGCATGGGCATCGTGGGTATGCGGGTCCGCCACTCCGGGAACGCATCCCAGATCTGCGGCGCAAATTTATCCGAAGCGTCCAAGGCGGCAGGGAACACGTCGTCGTAATCGTTCATGTAGAGCACGATGGCGCTGCCGATTTGCCGCAGATTGCTGATGCATTGGGTCTGCTTTGCGGCGGCCTTGGCACGGGCGAAAACCGGGAAGATGATGCCGGCGAGGATTGCGATGATCGCAATCACCACGAGCAGCTCGATCATGGTGAAGCCCGCTTTCCGAATGGCCATTACACCTTATGGTACGCGACGCGCGGACGCTCTGCGCCCAAAATGAGGCAGACGCCCGAAAACCATTTGCACGGAGAAAATGCCGTGTCACAATACGAATGCCGGCGTCCGCCGCGTCCCGAATAGAACTATGGACATTCTCCGCTTGCTCGATGAACTGAACACGCTCGCAGTGGAGCGCCCACAGGGTGTCGGGCCCCTGGTTTGGGGCTTGAACAAGGATGAGATCAGCATGCAGATCGCCAAGATTCGCGCGTCTCTGCCCCAAGAGCTGAAAGTCGCGGCGAGCACCGTTCGCGAGTCTGAGCGCATCATAGGTACGGCTCGGGAGGATGCGACGTCCACGCTCGAATCCGCACGCAAAGAGTCCGAGAAAATCGTAGCCGAGGCTCGCAAGGAAGCCGACCGCATTTTGGAGGAAGCCAGGCTGCAGCAGGAGCGGATGGTCGCGGAAAGCGAAATTCTAAAGCTGAGCAAGGCTCAGGCCGAAGAGATTCGCAATGCCGCCGACAGGGATTCGATCCAGGTTCGACGAGGCGCGGAGAAGTACGCGATGGACGTGCTGAACCAGCTCGAGAGCGTGGTCGGAAAAGTCGCCACCACGATCGACCGAGGCAAGCAGGAGATGCAGGGCCCGGACCTCGTACCTGCCGGAACCCGCTCGAACTGATCCAGGGCTTCGGCCAGGCTAGCGCCGCTAGCTCAAATCTGGCCCACGGTGCGGCCCCGCGACTTCGCGTGCTCCAGCATGATGAATTCGCTGAGGTTTTCTACCGTCATCATGCCCAGGAGCTTGCCGTCGTCCATGACCAAGATCGGCGTCGAATCGCCGTGGCCGACGAACTCGATCGCTTTCTCCAGAGGCATGAATGGGTTGGCGGTCCTGAAGTCCCGGATCATATGCCCCGCCACGTAACCTGAGGGCCCTTCGGTGGCCAGCCCTTCGGCGATTTTCTCGCGAGTCAGCAATCCCAAGACTTCGTCGCCGTTCATCACGGGAAAGTCGTGCTGGGCGCCCGCTAAAAGCATCTCGGCGGCGGTTTCGAGGCTTGCGCCGCTCGGGATAGTTCGGAACCGGCTTTGCATTGCGTCGGCGAGCTTGTGCCCGGAGAGGAACGAGCGAGTGAGCGATGCGCTCATCTCCTGGCCAGCTCCGAGGAACACGAAGAAGGCCACCAACATGAGCAGCCAGCCTTGCTCGTGCATCATCAGTCCTACGAAACCGAGCACGATGGCCAGCCCTTGGCCGATGGTTGCGGCGATCTGTGTGGCTCGGGCTTCCGGGAGCTTCAACGCCAAAGCGGCGCGAAGTACGCGGCCGCCGTCCATCGGGAACGCCGGAATCAAATTGAAGATTGCTAGCGATAAATTCGCTGCGAGCAACGCTTCGACAAACGATGTGCCGACTAGCCGCCAGGAAAGCACGGGGAGGTGCCTATGCAGCACGATGAACCCCGCTGCGAGGATGGTGGCGATGGCCAGGTTCACCGCGGGTCCGGCGAACGCGATCCAGACTTCCGGGCGAGGTTTCGGCTGGCTGTTCAGGACTGCGATGCCGCCGATTGGATAGAGCGTGATATCGCGCGTCTCGACTCCAAAATGCTGAGCTGCGAGTGCATGGCCAAGCTCGTGAAGCACGACACAGGCGAAGATCGCGAGGATCAGCAGGGGCCAAGATATTCCCCCGGCGCTGCCGAATACGGCGATCCAGGCGAAAAACAGAACGAAGGTGAAATGAATGCGGATTGGGATGCCCGCGACAGTAGCGATGCGAAACGACCAAGACGAGGCTTGCGCCTTCTCCCTGCCGTTCGCGGTTTGCTGAGACGTGCTCATCCAGTGCTTAGACTACGTCAGAAATGCCTGCGAGGTGCGAAATGACCTCGACCGGTAAATGTATGGGATTTTGTCCCCAGACACATGTTAGCGATTATCTCGGGAATAGCCTGCCGATAATTGCTCATGGCGACCCATGGACGGGATCGTTTGGCACGGCAGCCATGAACCAGGAGCATTACAACCAGATTGTGCAGCTCTTTCGGCGGTCGGGGGCTCTCCCTCACCTTCCGGAACCTGCAATGCGACTGATCGAGATGATCGACCGCGGGGACCCTTCCGCGGCCGAGCTCGAGGCGGTCATCGCCGGTGACGCGTCGCTTGCGGCAAGTCTTTTGAGAACCGCGTCCAGCTCGTTCTACGGAGCGACGCAGCCCGTGACCACAGTGCGCGGCGCAGTTCTCCGTCTGGGTCTGAGGGCGGTGCGGACAATTGCTCTGACCTTCGCCATGCAGGCGTTCTTGCGCCGAACGACCGAGACGGAGTTCTTCGATCCGGTCCGATTCGCGCGGCACAGCCTTTATGTGGCGGTTCTTTCGCGGACACTGTACCAACGGGTTGGCCCAGCAGAGCGCCGGCTCGCCGGCTGGACGGTCGAGGAGATCTTCGCGGCTTCGCTGCTCCACGACCTGCCCTCGTGCCTGCTGGCCCAGCTTGCCCCGGATCTGTTCGACCGCGCATGGCTCAGCGCGCATGAGAACGGCACGACTCTGGAAGACGGATTCGAGGCGACGTTCGGCGTCCCGCTTCCTTTGCTGGGTTGCGCAGCGGTTTCGGCTTGGCGCCTTCCGTCTCTATTCGCGCAGGGAATAGCTTTCATCGCCGAGCCCCCCGAGAATCAGTATCTGGACGTGTGTCGCGAGTGCGTGCTCTGCGCCGACCAGATCGCCGCCGAGCGAGGCTTCGGGCGCGAGGAATGGGAGTTGCCTCGGCATTACTTCCGGACGGAGTTCGCCTTGCCAGTCGCCGAACTCGAGGCTATGGACGCGGAGTGCGACGACCTCATGGATCTCGCCCACAAAGCCGCTTAGAGCCGGTCTTCGCGATGTCACAACTCTTTCCGGGCGGCTGATTCGTCCCGAAAGGTGTGATATTGCTCGCAGGCTTGCTCGCGGTGCTTCTGTCGTCCCAACAGGCGCCTCAAGGCGCAATCGACGTTCACACGTTCGGCGCCAAAGGGGACGGCCACACGGATGACACGGCAGCATTTCAGCGGGCGCTGACCGCCGCCGGCCAAGGCGGCACGGTGTACGCTCCGCCTGGAAACTACGACTTCAAGGGCTCGCTCGACATGCCTCCGGGCGTGGCGCTGATCGGCTCCTGGCAGTCCGTTCCCGCGCACAACGGCATCCGCGACAAAGGGCTGCCCAAGCCGACCGACGGCGGCACCACTTTTCTAGTACAAGGCGGGCGCGGCTCGGAGGCGGGCCCTCCTTTCGTCACGGTGAGCACCAACGACACGCTGAAGGGCGTGGTGATCTACTATCCGGACCAGGATCCCGCCAAGCAGCCCGAGGCCTACCCTTACGCTATCGCCATGCGCGGCAAGAATCCGGCTGTGCTCGACGTGGAGCTGCTCAATCCGTACAATGGCATCGACGCCTCACAAAATGAGCGCCACCTCATTCGCAACGTCCAGGGGCAGCCCCTGCGACGCGGCATCTTCGTGGATGCGATCTACGACATCGGCCGCATCGAGAATGTGCACTTCAACCCCTGGTGGAGCGTGCAGCCCGCTGTGCTGAATTGGCAGCAGGAGCACGGTGAGGCTTTCATATTCGGCCGGTCCGACTGGCAATACTGCCTGAACACGTTCGCGTTTGGCTACAACGTTGGGTACCGGTTCATCGAGACGGCGAACGGATCGTGCAACGGCAACTTCGTGGGCATCGGCGCCGACGACAGCTTCACGGCGATCCAAGTGGACCAGTGCGCCCCTTTCGGATTGCTCATCACGAACGGCGAGTTCGTGTCGTTTCACGGCCCCGACCCCACGATGTTGCGTGTGTCCGCATCGAACACCGGCGAGGTTAAGTTGTCGAACTGTGCCTTTTGGGGACCATGCAATCGTGTGGCAGTGATCGACGGCAAGGGCGTGACCAGTCTGTCGGATTGCACGCTGGTGCAATGGGGAGGGAAGCAGGGCGACCAACCGGCCATCGACATCCTTGGCGGGAACGCGATGATTCGCGGCTGCTCTTTCCGAGAGGACAAGCTCGACGTGCGCATCGGGCCCGGGGCAGGCAAGGTGGTGCTAAGCGACTCCATGACTCCAAAGGATCTGCGAGTCGCAGACTTTCGGAAGCTCTGAACGCGTGTTGAAAGACGAAAAAGTGTGGCAAAAGGCTGCGCTGGGACGGCGGGAGTGTTATCCTCAGCTCCAAGTAGTGCCTTATTCGTGACCGCCGTGAACCCAACTACCACGCTTCTAGCACTCTCCGTACTTGCGGCCGCACAGGCGCAAAACCCGTCGGTGCGGGTGCCCGTATCACTCGAGGCCGGCCTTCCGGTCGTCACTTTGCAAGTCGGGAGCGACTCCCCGCGAAAGTTCGCCCTCAGTCCGCTCGCGACGGAATCGATGAAAAGGAGCGTCGCGGCCGGAAAGAGCCAAGGACTGGACCTAACAGGCGGCGGAGTCGATCTTGGCAAGCTCCAGTTCTCTCCGATGGTGCAACCGTACGCCCAGGGTTTGTCGGCTGGCGTCGAAGGTGTGCTCGGCCAGGACTTTCTAAGAGGCAAAGCCGTCGGCTTCGACAGCACGGATTCGACACTTACGATCTGGCCGAAAGGACTGCCGAAGTCGGAAGCGGAGAGCTGGGTGGCGCACTATCCCGCCTGGAAACAACCCCAAGGGCCACGTGCCGTGGCGCTTCCGATGACATTCGCGCACGGAGCGTACACCTTGCCCGTTTCGGTGGGCGGGATCAAGACTACCGGCATTATCTCGTTTCAATACTATTCGAGCGGGGCACGGTTCAAGCCGGGCGACACGCACATCATGATGGTTCCCGGACTCGACAGTCTATCGGAAGCCATTGCGCCAAGCATGGACGTGGGCAGCTACAGCGTTGCTTGGCCGTTTTTCAGCACAAACGAAGATGCTCGGTGGGCATCGGCCCAAGCCGGTGCGACACTCGACCCACTCTTGTTTGCGAAGCGCCGATTGCTTTACGATTTTCTGAACAAGAAGCTGTATGTCGAAGCTTTCTCGAGGGATGGCGAACTGAGTCTGTTCCTTTCCAGGGTTGTGCGTGTGCCGTTTACGATCGATGGCGAGAATCTGACGCTGGCAGCCATCCCGAATCTGGCCGGAGTGGCCCAACTCGGGGACCTGGAAGGCAAGGCCGTCGTCGAATTCGCCGGCGCACCGGTCGACAAGTTCCTGAAGGCGCTCCGGGGCGACGGGCACGACGATATGCGCCTGGTGTCGCGGCTTTTCGGACTGGTTCGAACGGGCTATTCGGTGACCTTGCGAAACGCGGACGGCTCGACCCGGCAGCTTAATTTCGCGCCTGCCTCGCCCCCCGGTGGCGGCGGCTGATCGGGGCCGAGGGCCCGCTTTGCTTGGTTCGGCCATCCAGGAAACGACCAGCTTAATCCGGCGACGATGTCGGCCGCATGGTCGGAAAGAAGAGCACTTCGCGCACGACGTCGGCGCCCGTCAGCAGCATTGCCATGCGATCGATGCCGATCCCGCATCCGCCGGTGGGAGGCATGCCGCACTCCAGCGCGAAAAGGAACTCCTCGTCCATCGGATGCGCCTCGTCGTCGCCCTTGGCCGCCTCGCGGAGCTGCTGTTCGAAGCGCTCGCGCTGGTCGATCGGGTCGTTGATCTCGCTGAACGCGTTGCACACTTCGCGGCCGAGCACGTATCCCTCGAACCTGCGCGTGATGCCTGGCCGGTCGAAATCCTTCTTTGCTAGCGGCGATGACTCGATCGGGTACCCCACCACGAACGCCGGCTGCTGGAGCCCGGGCTCGACGAACACTTCCAGGAGCTTCTCGATGAGCCCGCCCAGGTGCTTCTCGGAGCCCAGGTCGAGAACACCGCCCGCTTGACGGGCTTTGGCCGGAATCCCCAGCTCTTTCGCCCGCGCGATGGCGCGCTCGAAATCGCGCAAGTCCTCCGCGGTCAGTCCGGTCTGCTCTTCGATCTCATGCAACAGGTCCACCCGGCGCCAGGGCTTCGAAAAATCCAGCGAGCGCTCGGCCCCATCTTCGGTCGGCGGAAGCTCGATGACCGCCGAGCCGAATACCTCTTCCGCTACGAAGTGGAAGCACTCTTCGACCCGCCTCATCATCGTCTCCATGTCCGCGTAGGCCTCGTAGAATTCGAGCAGCGTGAACTCGGGATTGTGCCGATTCGAGACGCCCTCGTTCCGGAACACCCGTCCGATTTCGTACACGCGCGGCAGGTCGCCGCAGATCAGCCGCTTTAGGTAAAGCTCCAGAGATATGCGCAGCTTTACGTCCGAATCGTACGCGTTGTAGTGCGTGAGGAAGGGAGTCGCCATCGCCCCGCCGGCTACGAACTGCAATATGGGCGTTTCGACCTCCAGATACCCTTGCGAGTCGAAATAGTGCCGTACGGCGCGGGTGATTTTTGCCCGGTTGACCAGAGTCTCTCTGGCCTCCGCGTTTGTGACGAGATCCAGATGCCGGTGCCGGTACCGCTGATCCACGTCGCTGAGGCCGTACCAAACGTGCCCATCCTTCTCTTTGCCGATCGGGAGGTTGTGCAGTGCCTTGCTGAGCGGCGTCAGACTGCGGACGTGAATCGACTTCTCGCCGGTCTTGGTGAGGAAAAGCTCGCCCTCGACGCCGACGTGATCTCCCACGTCGAGCAGCGAGAACACGTCCCAGGCCGGCTCGCCCAGGTCGTCCTTTCGGAAGTACGCCTGGATCTTCGCATCGCCGTCGCTTACGTGCGCGAAACCTGCCTTTCCCATGAGCCGGTACGAAACCACTCGACCGGCGAACTTGACCTGGTTGCCCTCCTTGAAATTTGCGAGCAGCCCCGTGGCGGAATCGGTGGACGCGAACTTCTCGGTGCGATAAGGATCGTAGCCCAGCTCGCGCATTTTGGCCAGCTTGGCAAGCCGAACGTCTCGGATCGCTTCGTCGCTCATGTGAACGGCGGAGTTTACTATGCGCCGCGCCGCGCGCTTGGGCTTGACAGGTTCACCGGGGCGTGTCATACTCATCTTCTATCTGGGCGCAATTGTGCCCGGATTTACTCGACCAGGAGGCGTGGCAGGTTCGCTCGTTACGAAACAATAACGCAATAGCGAGTCCATCCAGCCCCTGCCGTGTCGAACGAAAGGGGTTTTTTGCTGCCCCAAAATACGAACAATATGGACAGAGGAATGAATGCCGACCGTTAACCAATTGGTACGCAAAGGGCGAAGCGCCCCTAAGGTCAAGTCGAAGTCGCCGGCCCTGAAGAACAACCCGTTCAAGCGGGGAGTTTGCACGGTCGTCCGAACGATGACTCCCAAGAAGCCGAACTCGGCGCTTAGGAAGACCGCCCGCGTGCGATTGACGAACGGCATCGAAGTAACGGCATACATTCCCGGCGAGGGCCACAACCTTCAGGAGCACTCGGTGGTGCTGGTGCGCGGCGGACGCGTAAAAGATCTGCCGGGTGTGCGCTATCACATCGTGCGCGGTACCCAGCAGACTGCCGGCACGAGCAAGCGGATGCAGGGCCGATCCAAGTACGGCACTAAGCGTCCGAAGGCTGCTCCCGGAGGCAAGAAGTAATGCCGCGAAAAGGAGCTGCCCCCAAGCGACCGCCCGTACCCGACCCGATTTACGGGTCGGAGATGATCACCCGGTTCATCAACCGCATGATGGTGGACGGCAAGAAGGTAACGGCCGAAAAGATTTTCTACGGAGCCATGAAGCTCTGCGAAGAGCGCGCCGGCGTTCCGGCGAACGAAGTTTTCGATAAGGCGCTTCAGAACGCCATGCCCGCCGTCGAGGTTCGGCCCCGGCGCGTCGGCGGCCAAACGTATCAGGTACCGATGGAGGTCCGGCCGGATCGACGCCGCACGCTGGCTTTGCGGTGGCTGATCGGCGCAGCGCGCAAGCGCAGTGGTAAGACCATGATCGACCGGCTGGCGGCCGAACTGCTGGACGCCTACAACGGCACGGGGAGTACGATCAAGAAGCGAGAAGATACGCATCGCATGGCGGAAGCCAACAAGGCGTTCGCGCACTACCGATTCTAGAGTCTTGGAGGAGCCCGGCGTCTCGAATGAGTAGCCGGGCTTTTTCGTGCCCGGTGGGTTGGCTTGGGGTGGAGCTGGGAGACGGTAAACTGAGCCTTCGCGCGGCCTCGTAGCTCAGAGGATAGAGCGCCTCCGTCCTAAGGAGGGCGTCGGGGGTTCGAGTCCCTCCGAGGCCGCCAAGTTTTGGCTTCAAAACTTGCACAAATCAACTCAGCAGTTGTGCCTGCCCAGCGCTGCCGCTGCCGTTTGCACCGACTGCCGGACAGATTCTTCAGGTTAGACCACACCACGAACCACTCCACGACTCGACACCTATGAACCAACACACATGAGCCTGGTAGCCTAACCCTCACCTTGACGCTCTACAAGTATCTTGCACCGAGCCGTTTGTCCACGCTGGTCGATAGAAGAATTCGCTTCTCTCAGCCCGCGGACTTGAATGATCCGCATGAAGGCGCGCCTCAGGTCTCCGCTGAGTTTACAAAGCAGTTTGTGGAGCACCAGATCGCTCCGATTCTCAAGTCCATCCCCGTCGAGGCGTTTCTTGCTGATACGTTTCGCCGTAAGTATGGAACTCTGCCAGCAGCGGTTCAGCTGGCAGTCTCGGAAGATGACTTCGTTCAACATAACTTGTCCTCTGTGTCCCACCAACTTCCGGAGTTCAGAAGGTTTTATGAGGAGCTCGTTGCTCAACAAATTGCGGATGCGGGTCGATTGAAGGATGAACTTGGAAAGATAATGTCCTCCAAGGTTAACGATAAGTTTGGAGTGCTGTCCCTGTCAGAAGATCCTCTTGTTCAACTACTTTGGGGTCATTACGGTGCCGGAGACCGTGGGTTCCTGATTGGTTTCGACGGGGAGGACCCATTCTTTTCTCCGGCGAATTGGGAGTCTCTAACAGCACCTCTGCAAAAGGTTACTTACGCTGATACGAAGCCAGAGCTCCTTGAGCCAGGTCGCTCAGAAGAAAACGACTTGGCAATATTGTTTACTAAACCGAGCTGCTGGTCTTATGAAAAGGAGTGGCGCGCCTTACGGCGGCTGGAGCATGCAGATGAGATTCTCGATCAGAAACCTTTTGCTGTATGCCTCTTCAGTTTTCCGGCAGGCGCCGTTAAAGAAGTTGTTCTCGGGGCCAGGACTTCTGAAGATGACGAGCGTTTCATTCGTGAATCAATCAGCGACAAGGACTGTTCCCACATCCGTCTATATCGAGTTGTGAACGATGGATACTCTCTTGGTCTGGAATTGGCATAACCTCAGACAGCACGTAAAGAGTTAGATAAGGATGCAGGCTGACAAACGCACGCTGAGTGAGATCCTCAGCCCCGACATACGATTCGTGGCTCCTCTGTTCCAGCGCCCGTACGTGTGGAACCAGGTTGAGAACTGGGAGCCACTGTGGAATGCGTTATCCGAGGTCGTGAACCGACGGCTCAACGGTAAGAATCCGAGACCGTACTTCATGGGCGCCATCGTCCTCGATAAGCTCCACGGTTCGACCGGCACAGTCCCCTCGCGCGAGATCATCGATGGGCAGCAGCGAATGACAACCTTGCAAATCTTGATGGAAGTTGCAAAGCAGATCTTCGCACAACGAGGGCTTGACCATCCCGCGCGTCTGCTCGAACGTGTAACACGCAATGAACTCGAGATCGCAAACGACCACCAGTTCAAGGTTTGGCCGACGAACATAGACCGTGACGCATTCCGGCAGGTGATGACGGGCAGCACCGCTCAAGGAAGGTTCGCAGAGGCAGCGGGCTTCTTCAGGGACAGCGTATTAACTTGGCTTGGTCCCAATGATGAACTCGCGAAGGAGAGAGCAAACGCGTTTGTCTCGGCACTTCGCCAAGACCTTGTGTTCGTTGCGATAGACCTGGATAACGACGACGACGGACAGCTGATTTTTGAGACCCTAAACTCCCTTGGCACCCCCCTTCTGCCCTCCGACCTGGTCAAGAACCTGCTGTTTAGGCAAGCTGCCGCAGATGGGCTCGATACCGAGAAGCTCTATCACCAGCATTGGCACCAGTTCGAGTCGGACAGCGACTATTGGCGGGGCAAGGTCAGTGTCGGCCGTCGAGAACGGCACAGGCTTGACCTTTTCCTCCAGTACTACTTGACCTTCAGGCTTGGCAGCGAATCAGTCGTCGCTCACCAATTCCGCGATTACCGTGATGCATTTCAAGATGGGCTCTTCGGATCGACAGAAGATGCCATCGCAGATTTCACCAAGCACGCAGCACTCTTCAAGGAATTCGACCAGTCGAAGACCGGTGCCGCGGGCAACCTTCGACACGTTCTCGACATCCTCGATGCTACGGTTCCGAATCCCCTCATCCTTGGAATCTATGCGAACACACAGCCGGGGTCCGAGCGCGACTCGATGCTTGAGACTATCGAGAGCTATCTCATTCGACGTTTCCTGTGTTGCGTCTCAACGAAAAACTACAACAGAATAACGGCGGACCTCATCGTCAAGCTCAACAGCTCAGCCTGGACAAACGCCGAGTTGCAGACGGCCCTCCTTCAATACGAAGGCAACAGCTCTGTCTGGCCCGACGATGGCTTCATCGTGTGGCGACAAACGGAGAGATCAGCTTATGGGGACCTGCGCGGTGTGGGAATCGCATATGTTCTGTCACGCGTTGAGCAGTCATTGCGGGGAGGCAAATCTGAACATGGTTGGAATGTCCGCACTCCCTTAACGATCGAGCACATCATGCCGCAGAAGTGGCGGGAGAACTGGCCCGTTCCAGATCCGGACGATTCGGAAGCAGAGGCCCGCCGTGAGGCACTCATCGATCACATTGGCAATCTGACGGTGCTCACCAGAAAGCTCAACTCCTCAATCTCAAACGGCTCGTGGCAGACGAAGCGCGGACACCTTAATGACCATACGGTGCTGCTCATGAACAGTGCTCTCGCCCAACGAGCAACATGGGAGGAGCGGGCGATCATGGAGCGGAGTCGCGACTTGGCTCAACAATTCTGCGAACTCTGGCCACGCCCAAAAGGTTCTGAGGCGAAAAGCCACTGACCAGTCCCCAATAAGTTTCCAGTCTAGAACTTGAGAATTGCTTCCTCCGATTGTGTCGCTTGCGACTTCTCCTTGA
>JAICWL010000018.1 GCA_025934835.1 Fimbriimonadaceae bacterium | reverse complement strand
TGGGCACTTCCTCGATCTCTGCTCCACGGTCCTTCCCCTTATAAACTTTCATGTTCAGCAGGTCCAGCACGCCGCTGAACGCTGCCTGGTGTCCAATCGGAATCTGGGTGCTCACGACCTTGCGCCCGTAAGTTTGGTGGAGCGTGTCCATCAGTCCCGAGAAGTCGGCATTATCGCGCTCGAGCTTGTTGACGAAAATGCATTTGGCCAAGCCGTACTGCTCGGCGACCTCCCAAGCAAGTTCAAATCCCACGTCCAGCTCGCGCTTTGCCTCACAGACGATGATCATCGCCTCGACGACCCTGGCAACTCCGTGCAGGTCGCCGATGAAGTCCGGGTACCCGGGCACGTCGATCAGGTTCACCTTGCAGTCGTGCCACTCGAGCGGGACGACGCTCGCATTGAGAGAAATCTTTCGGCGGATTTCGAGCGGATCGAAATCGCTTTGCGTATTGCCGGCATCCACAGTGCCGACTCGGTCGGTGGCCCCGGCGGTGTAGAGCAAGTGCTCCACGAGCATCGTCTTGCCTGCGCCGCCGTGGCCAACAATGGCCACGTTTCGTATCTTGTCCGCGGTGTACTGCTTCACCAAACGTCCCTCCTTTGGGTACCAGCGCCGTCCGACCTGCTGAAATCGCGGGCGTCGGCGCGTCTCTTGAGGATACAGCGAACATGGCCCGCTTTGGCTCTCTTCTGACGCCGCCAGTCCTGCGTTCTTACAGCCGACGGCTCACCTGGGCGAACAACGCGCGCATACCGGCAGTCTTGGACCTGTTGGTGAAAAAGATGATTAATGTGCGAAAACTAGTGGCCCCGGTTATCGCTGCGACCGTTATGTCGGCGAGCGTAGCTCTCCCGGTGAGCGCGCCGGCACAAACAAAGTCGCAGCTCAACCACCGTCAGAAGTTGAAGAACCAGTGGCGGAATCTCGGTATTGCGGGCGGAGTCGTAGGCGCTTATGGGCTGCTTAAAGGCGATCAAACCTTGGCAGCTCTCGGAATCGGCGGCGGACTGTATTCGGCGTATCGCTATGAGCAGGATCGCAAGAGCCAGAGCCGCATGGAGCGGGCGCGGGCCCAAGCGTTCAGTCACACTTATCTGAACCGGGGCGGCCACCACTACGTGCGAAAGACCGTTTGGAAGCACGGCCACAAATACTATCACTTCGTCCGGGTGCGCTAAGCGCTCGGCTCAACGAACCTTGAGGACATCGGTCATCGGCTGGCCCGACGAGTGTAAACTCGGTCTTGCCGATGGCCGAATACAAGCTTCTGCTCGAACATGCCGGAGACACGGCATTTGCGACGCTCGCCGGATATCGTAAGTTCGGCGGCTTCGATGCGCTGAAAAAAGCGCTGGGCATGGATCGCCAGGCGATCATCGACGAGTTGAAGGCTTCCGGGCTGCGTGGGCGCGGAGGCGCGGGCTTTCCCGCCTGGATCAAGTGGAACGGCCTACCTAAAGAAAAGCACGGGCCTCAGTACGTTCTATGTAACGCCGACGAGGGCGAGCCCGGCACCTTTAAAGATAAACAGCTCATGGAGCAGACTCCCTTCCTGGTGCTGGAAGGGATGGCGATTGCGGGATACGCCACGAATTCCGATGCCGGCTATATCTACATCAGGGGCGAGTTCGTCGATGCTGCGCGTGCGATCCGCAGTGCCCTCGACGAGATGTACGCCGCGAACCTTCTCGGCAAGAATATCCTCGGCAGCGGCATCGACTTCGACATCTTCCTGCATATGGGCGCCGGTTCCTATGAATGCGGAGAGGAATCCGCGCTGATGTCGTCGCTCATGGGTGAGCGCGGAATGCCTCGGCTGAAATTTCCACATGCGCCGCTCCCCACGGTTGCAGGACTATGGGAGCGGCCGACGCTCATAAACAACGTCGAGACGTACGCTTGCGCGCCGTTTATCGTCAACCGAGGCGGAGCCTGGTTCGCCACACTCGGAGCCTCGACTAAGAACTCGCGCGGCACGAAGATATTCAGCGTGAGCGGGCACGTTGCAAAGCCCGGCAATTACGAAATCGAATTTGGCACCCCGCTTATGGAGCTGCTCGATATGGCCGGAGGCATGAAAGGTGGCGCGCTGAAGGCGTGCGTTCCGGGAGGGTGCTCGGTGCCGATGATCGACGCCGAAACTTGCGAGAAAGCGATCATCGGCTACGAGGAGATGGCCGAGGTGAAGAGCATGGTCGGCTCGGGCGGCTGCATTTTCCTGAACGAGCACACTGATATCGTCACGTTCATCTGGCGAACGTCGCTGTTCTATGCGAACGAGAGCTGCGGCAAGTGCACGCCTTGCCGGGAGGGCACACGCTGGCTGGTGCAGATTCTTGACCGTATCCGCCAAGGCGGAGGTCGACCGGGCGATATCGAGTTGCTTCAGCAGGTGTGCTCGCAAATCGATGGCCGATCATTTTGCGGCTTAGGGGACGCTGCGGCGTGGCCCGTCGCCGGCGCCATTCGCGTCTTCCGCGACGAGTTCGAGTATTTCATCGAGCAGGGCCACAGCAAGGTGCCGGGCGACAGCATGCTTCCGACGGCGTCGTAGGCGGCTTTCACGGGACGGGGAAGCGGGCGAGCCGAAGACGACGGCGGCCCAAGCCGACCCTCCCGATTGCTCTGGGTACCATTGCCCTAGCGCGCGGCTGTAGCTCAGTGGATAGAGCGCTTCCCTCCGGAGGAAGAAGTCGGGGGTTCGAATCCCTTCAGCCGCGCCAATCTCAGACTGTCCAGACTGGACCCTCGCACCGCCTGGGGGTATCGCGGCAGAACGGCCGGTGTCGAGCCAATCCTTCATTAGCGCTCAAGTTGGAGCGCTGGCCCCCCACATCTGGAAATTTCTGCATGGCAACAAAAACAAAAGATCATTCATTTTTTCATTGCATTTGGCTGTGATCTTCACTACAATGTCGTTGCGAAAGTCGTTTGACTTCGTAATCTTTTGGTTTTGCCACAGGTGAAAAAATGAATACCAGAAGGGCGTTCACGCTTGTTGAACTGCTCGTTGTTATCGCGATCATCGCGATACTTGCCGCCATCCTGTTCCCGGTCTTCGCTCAAGCGAAGCTTGCCGCAAAGAAGACTTCATCCCTCTCCAACGTCAAACAGGTCACGCTCGCAGCGATCATGTACCAGGGCGACTTCGACGACAATATGGTGTTGTTCCTCGGCGGTCACTACGGTGACACGAGCTGCCCGGTTGCTCCTCGATGCGCAGACAACCTGGCGACCCACACTCCGACGTGGGTCGAGCTCACGCAGCCCTATATCAAGAGCCTGGCCATGATGGTAGATCCTGGCGTGGGCGACGGATTCGGCGTCTATAGCAGCGGCCCAAACGCCTGGTTCTACAACCAGAACCGTCTGCCCGAGTACGGATACAACTACTTGTTCCTCTCGCCGTTCTGGCAGTGCGACACGGCCCTTTCGCGGTCGTCGACGTCCGCCGCCAAGCCGGCAGAGACGGTCATGTTCACGACGTCTCGATCGTTCGAAGTCCACAAGGATCGAGGGTTCTTCGGCTCGAACGCTCCCGGTGCATCGCAGATCATCGTGCCCGCGCCCAATGCGTGCATTTTCTACGATGGTATTACCCTCGGTTCGACCGACTGGTCCAACTTCCCCCTCAGCCATCAGACTTCGACCGTGCGCGGTTACCAACCGTACGGCGGCGCTCCAGTCGGCTGGCTCGACGGTCATGCCAAATTCATGAGTGACTCGGCGCTCGCCGCGGGCACGGACTACGGCACTGCCACCGCTAATGAGGGCCCGACCTATGGCGCCGTCATCACAGATATGAACAAGTATCTGTGGAGCCTGGACGGTACCACGAACGACCTGGGACTCTGATCGTGAAAGCAAAGCTGCTTGCGCTCACTGTGATCCTCGCGGCATTCGCTTGTGGGTGCAATACGCCTACGAGCGCCGCGATCGATCCTCCAAAGCCTCCCGGCACTGGCCTTAGAAAAGGCGGCGGCCACATTGGTGGGGCGGCGGATATGGACGTAATCCCGGCCCCAAAAGGGGTCAAAACAGGAACGAAGGGCGTTAACTGAATCTGGGCTTTGCAAAACAAGCGCCGGGATTTTTTCCCGGCGCTTTTCCGTTTGGGCCTAGCGGCCGTTCGGCGCAAGCTCCGTGAGCGCGCGCCGAACGAGCCGGCCGTCGGCGCTCGTTGGGACCACGAAGACGCCGTGCATTATTTTGCCTATGACGACCCACTTGGGGTCCCGACTCACGTCGTGGATCTGACCGGTCTTTGCCACCGTCCGCACGAACGATTCCGGAGTGAATCCCACGAGCCGCGGCGTTTCGTACACTCGCAATACGCCTCCGGTCTTGGAGCCATAGGTCAGCACCACAATCGGCTGCTTCTTTTTGAGCTTCCCCCCGAATCCGGGCAGCAAGATGGATTTCTGGGAGGCCATGAGGTTATATCCGCTCGATGGCAGCTCCTCCAACTTGAAACCAGCCGACTTTCGAAGCGCGAAAAGAGGAACGAGCTCGGGCTTATCGACTCCCTTGGCTGCGCCTTTCGGCGGCCGGTTTCCGTGGGGCGTTTGCGCCAGGCACATAGGAGCGGCAAGGGCCAGGCAAGCCGCTGCCGAAGCAAGAAAAGGCCAGTCGGAACGAACCTGTACGGTGCTCACGTGCCCAGTCTACATCCGTTGGCCGGGCCTGCCTAGCCCAGTGCGAGCGCGAGAAACTCCTCGAGTTTCATCGCGCCCAAGTCGCCCTTTTCCCTGCTTCGGACTCCCACGGTCCCCTGCTCCAAATCTCGGTCGCCGAGGATCAGCATGTAGGGAACCTTGTGCAATTGACTCTCGCGGATCTTCTTGCCAAGCGTCTCGCGTCGGTCGTCGACTTCTGTGCGCACATGGTGCTCGTCGCGCAGCGTCGCAAGCAACTCGTTGGCTTTCTCCACGTGACGGTCCGCTATCGGGAGCACCGCGACCTGCACCGGTGACAGCCAGAACGGGAACGCACCGGCGTACTGCTCGGTTAGCAACCCGATCATGCGCTCGATCGAGCCGAACGGGGCTCGGTGGATCATGACCGGCCGGTGCGGCTTCGAGTCTTCGCCGATGTACTCGATTTCGAACCGTTCCGGCAAGTTGTAGTCGACCTGAACGGTGCCCATCTGCCACTCGCGACCGAGGGCGTCCTTGATCATCAGGTCGAGCTTCGGGCCGTAAAACGCCGCGTCGCCAGGGGACACCTCGTATTCCAGGGACAGGCTCTTGCAGGCTTGTTCGATAGCCTGAGTTGCGGCCTGCCAGTTGTCATCGTGGCCGACATACTTCGTGGACGCCGGGTCCTTGGTGCCGAGTCGCACTCGAAAGTCTTGCAGACCCAGCTTGTCCAGCACCACTTTCATCAGGTTTACGACGCCGATGAACTCATCGAGGAGCTGGTCTGGACGGACGAAGAGGTGAGCGTCGTCTTGGGTGAAACCGCGTGCACGTAGGATGCCGGCCACCTCGCCGCTCTGCTCGTAGCGGTAGACCGTGCCGAACTCGGCATAGCGGATCGGCAGGTCGCGATACGAACGCATCTGCGACTGGTAGATCTCGATATGAAACGGGCAGTTCATGGGCTTGAGAACGTAGGTTTCGCGCTCCCCATCCTCCATGAATGGAAACATCTTGTCCCGGTAGGTCATGATGTGCCCGGACTTCTCATATAGCCGGATGCTCGCCAAATGTGGCGTGACGACCGGCAGGTAGCCCCGCTTGAGCTGCTCCGTTCGCAGGAATTCGATGAGCGTGTCGCGCAGCACCGCGCCCTTTGGCAGCCACAGCGTTAGACCCGTACCCACCCGTGGCGAAAACATGAACAGGCCAAGCTCCTTGCCCAGAATTCGGTGGTCTCGCTTTTTCGCCTCTTCCAGGTTGTGAAGATACTGTTCGAGCTCTTCCTTCGTCTCGAAGGCGGTTCCATAGATCCTGGTGAGCTGCTTGTTCTTCACGTCGCCGCGCCAATAAGCGCCGGCTACCGACATCAGGCGCACGTGCTTGATCTCCTTCGTCGAATCCACATGGGGACCTCGGCAAAGGTCAATGAATCGATGCTTCACACCGTCGCGGTCCGTGCGCTGCTGGTCGTAGAACGTGATCGACTCACCTTCGGGGATGGCTTCGAGGAGCTGAAGCTTGTATTCCGCGACCTCTTCGCCCTGGCCGAGGGTCGTCTCCTCCAAGATCGTGCGCCGAGCGGCTTCGCGGCCGTCTGCTGAAATGCAGAGGATCCGCTGGTCCAATTTGGCCAGCTCTTTCATGCGCTGCTCGATCTTGGGGAGATCCTCTTCGCGGATCGGAGTCGGAGAGTCGACATCGTAGTAGAAGCCGTTTTCGATCGGTGGCCCGATCGCGAGCTTGATGCCGGGGTAGAGCTCCGTTAGCGCCTGCGCCATGAGATGGGCGGCCGAATGCCGGAGACGGTAAAGATACGAGTCCTCGTAACGTTGTGCTGCCATTTTTCACCTTCCCTAACCAAGGGATTGATTTGTCTTAGAAATTATGGCTCGCCGCAGCTTCTTCCGTCCCTTGGTCCCAGCGATCCCCCGCTTAACACTCCCTATCAAGCACCGAGCGCCCAGCCCCTCACCCAAGATTCCGCCCATTTCATCCGTAGCATTCAGGTCGCATCGAATAGACTTGCCCACTAAGAAGTTGTCACCGTCCCATTCCCGGCATCGATTGCGTCTGCCTCTGATCTTGGCTGGGCTGCTCCTGGTCAGCGTTGCCTGCGCGCGCCCGCTCGGTCCCGGCGACCGGATACGTATCGCTTGCGAAGAGTCGCCCGCAATCTGCGTCGACCGCCCCGTGTCCACGGATGGCATCGTCAGCATCCCTGGCATTGGCGGGCTCGTCGTGGCTGGGCACGAACTTGTCAACGTCGAGGCCGATATTCGAGCGCTGTTGCGCAAGTCGGGGGTGCCTAACCCGCACGTCCAGGTCCTGCTCCTACCCTCCTCTGGGCGACCGGTCGAAGTGTTTGGGCAGGTCTCTTCGCCTGGCGAGCTCCCGATAGCGAAGGGAATGACCCTGGCTCAGGTGCTCGCAGTGGCACAGCCAAGCTCTGGCGCCGACCTCGAGCACATCCAAATCGAGTCCTCGTCGGGCGCCATACAGTTGTTCGATTCTACGTCGGGAGATATCGAGCTTCGCAGCGGAGACCGGGTCACCGTCCCCGTATTGACGACTCCCAACGATATCCTCGTGCTCGGTGGGGTGACGCGCCCCGGGGCGGTGCCTTTCAAGAAATCTCTGACTCTCGGCGACTGCCTGCGAGCAGTGGGTGGACTGAGTGGGCACGGCGACCCCACCGCGATCGCAGTGCAGCGCGGCAAGACGCGCGTCGCGCTCCGATCTCCAGCGGACTCCAGCTTTGAAATACGCCGCGGCGACGTGATCCGCGTGGGTCTTACGCCGGAGATGTCGTACGTACCCGTGAGCGGCGCAGTCGTCCATCCCGGCGCGGTTGCATTTCACAAGGGCATGACGTTGACTCAAATCATCGACGCGACCGGTGGTCTCGTCTCTCGAGGTTTCTCCGTAGAAATCATTGTGAAGACAGTGCGCGGACGCGGCGACACACGCAAATTCGATTGGGCCGCGATCAAGAGCGGTCAGATCGGCGACCCGCTTATCTCCCAGAACGATGCGATCGAGGTTGTCCTCAAGTGACCTCCTGGGATCGCTCGCGCGGACGTCCAGAGCCGATCCACGCTCTCAATCGAGTCCCGGAATACGAAAATGGGGAGCCGCTAGTCGACTTGCGCGAAGTGGCGCCGTCCTTGCTGCTACTCCGTCCGCAGGTGATCCCCTACGCGAGGCTCTCTGTCGCGCGGATGTGCGAGCAGGCCGCAAAGAACTTGCCGCAGGGGCTGCGGCTGGGCGTCGTGGAAGCATGGCGCCCCATCGAACGCCAGCAGAGAATCTTCGACTTTTTCTGGCGATCTGCGATCGAGGCCTATCCGCACCGTGACTACCGCGCCCTGCGCCGGACTGTTTGTCGCTGGGCTGCCCCCACGGACCAAAAGGCTCCCCCCGGGCATTGTACGGGGGGAGCCGTCGATATTTGGCTGGTCGACGATCAGGAAGAGCCGGTGGACGTTTCTTCGCCGTTCGATCGATTCCAAGCGGCCCCGACATATTCCTTGGGGCTCAGCGAGGAGGCGGCGAAGAACCGACACATCCTAGTCGACACGATGCTGGGAGTCGGCTTTTCCAATTGCCGCGACGAATGGTGGCATTACAGCTATGGCGACGCCGCTTGGGCCGTACGGCTGGGCAAGCCGGAGTGCTTTTACGGTCTCGCGCTCCTCGATCCCTCGCTATACGCCGAACTCGAAGTCCAGCATATCGAGGCGCAGAAGGAGCGCCAGAACCCGTTTCTGCCGCCGACCTAGAGCCGCAAGTCGAGTGGCCGCCGGTGCAATCCAAGCCAGCGGGCCGCTCGCTCGACCCACCCAAGCTTCGCAGGCTCGGCTTCCAATGGCGCGGTCAGTTCGGGGCAGCGGGCCAAGATCGCCGCGACTCCCGCGCAAACCGACTGCCGGTCGCAGAGAAACAGGCCATGCCAACTGCAAGCAAAGCATTCGCTGTTTCGAACAGCGTTGATTGCGCCGCATAGTGGGCATCGCTTCAGGTTCTCGATGCACATCCTTGGCCGAAGAAAGGGATGATTCGCGCGCTCCGTGCGGGGTGTCATAGGGTGCTACCATCTATCAGATCGGCGAATTGAGCGCGCAACCTGACTCCGCAAAGACTTTTCCCGTGAATGGATCCCTCTCTCCGTCCGAATCTGCTTCGAGGTTTGAATTCACGGGCTCGGAATGCTTGTATCGTGACCACCTCGGCAGGAGGGTCATCGCAGCGTGCGAAGGATTTGGGTGCTTTACGGTCGAGCGCGCGGATGCACCCATCGATCCTTCGCTCACACAAGGGACGTTCGAGTACGGTCTTCTCATCGTCGCGCTTGGAGACGGGCTTGTTTCGGTCGCAGTTCAAGCCGGGCGGACATCACTTCCACGCGGCGAAACCGTTCATGTCGATCTGCCATATCGCGGATCGGGCTGGGCTTTGGACCTGCCTTCAGGCGCCGCAGTCGATGAGCGGCACGAACCTTCTCCCAGCCCCTCGCCGAACCTCATTGTTCCGTTCTTCCGGTTGGTCGATGGCGCCGGTCGAGCTGCGGTCGTGCTCTCGTCTTCGGTCTGCGATCGAATCGACCATTTCAACGTCTGGGATGAAGATGCCCTGAAAGCTCGCGGCTTCAAGGTCCAAAACATGAGCCGCCTCGTGGACCTGGATTCGTGCTTCACCGATGGCACGACGCGCTCGGCGCCCGTTGCGAGCCACTTGAACGCCGCCGCGTGGAGTCAACAAGTGCCGCCCGGTTGTCGAGGGATGATCTTGCGGAAGACTTACGACCGGTTCCACGGGCGCCAATTGGCGCGCGTGGTGATCGACGGTCTGCCGGCCGGCTGGTGGTATGCCCCGCTTCAAGACCGCAGCCGCCGCTGGGCGGTGACAGATTACGGCGTGCCGAGCGAGCTTGTGGAAGGAAAATCGAGCATACGGATCGTTATCGACCCACCGGCCGGGACGCCACTATGGAGCTTCTCGACGATCGAAGTCTTCAGCTTGAGCTAGGCTTCTTGGGCCATCGCGTTAGGGCAGGAAGCAGCACGATTACCGCCAGGCAGCCCGCCGGGAAGAAGATCGATAGGTCAACGAGGCTGGGCCGTGAAGGCAGCGTTACGGTCGCCGCTAGCGCGTCAGTTCGACCGATCGGTGCTTCGCGGAGCACGTTCCCGCGGGAGTCGACGATGAGCGTGTGGCCAGTCGTCGCCGCCCGCACGAGCGGCAGGCCCGTTTCTACCGCCCGAAAGATCGAAGCGTCGCGAAGCTCCGACGGCGCGGACGTTCCCATGTACCAGTCGTCGATGCTCATCACCGCCAGAATCTGCGCCCCATGGGCGGCATGTTGGTAGGCGATGTCGGGGAATAAGCCTTCGAAGCAGATCACCGGCCCGATCGCAATAGGGCCCGCGTACAGCGTCGTGACGCCGTCTGCGCCCGCAGAAAGGTCTCCTCGCGGAAGTTTGAACGCCGATAGTAACGGAATCCAATCCCGGCCTGGAACGAACTCGCCGAAAATCACGAGCCGAGTCTTGTCGGCATGGCTCCAGGTCCCGTCGAAGAGAAACGCCGACTGATAGGTCGGGTTCTCGCCGCGCTGTCCACCAATCAGCACCGGACACTTGGGCTGTACGGTATATGGAACTATGGGCGTGACGCCGTCCCGAGCGCCCGAGATGCCTTCGGGCAGCACCAGCAGGTTTGCGCCGAGATCGTTCGCTTGAGTGACGATCGCATCGCATGCCGTCCGAAGTAGCCGATTGATAGCGGTAGGCTGGCCGAATGCCATGTCGATACCTGGCTGACCGGCGCAAACCTTAAAAGGCGTTCCCTTGGGCTTCGAAATCCAATAGCCGACGCTTGCCGCCAGCACCACCATCCCTGCCACACACATACGCCGCAGGAAACGCCGCTCCCCGCCTGCTAACGCGATGGCGAACGCCGTATCGACCGAAACGATCCACGCGGAGGTCAAGAACACCGTGCCGAAATGCGCTGAACCGATCAGCGGTGGGATGCCTGCGAGCGGATAGGCGATTAGCCCCCAGGGAAAGGCGAACACTGGGACGTAGCTGCGAAACACCTCTACGCCGGCCCACGCAAAGGGAATCAGCCACGGAGCATCAAGGGACCAGCATGCCCGGATCAGGATTCCGGAGAGCCCGATATAAACCGCAAACGCCAACGATGCCAGAGCCCACGGCAAGCACGAGAGCGCTGCGTCGCCGGTCCATCGCTCCGCGAACGCCTGTATCCAATGAAGTTGTCCCGCGCCGTAAATGAGTCCAAACATGTAGCCGGACTTCCAGGCATCCTTCACCGAGCCGCCGCGAAGCGAAAGCAGCCAGGGCACGAGCGCGACGAAAACCGCCCAACTTTGATGGAACGGCTCGAACGCCAGAAGAAGGAGCAGCCCGGAAACGAACGGTCGCCAGGCGCCGAGGCTCCTGACGACGAACGATGCTTTCATAGGCGCGATGCGCCCGCTAGCTCTTGATCGGCCACTTGACGATCTTAACGGATTTTAAGACGGCCTCGTGGCCCGGCTCGGGGTTGTCTCTCTCATCTCTGGGCAAGTTGACGATTTTATCCACGACGTCCATCCCTTTCACAACCTTGCCGAAGACCGTGTATTGATTGTTCAGAGACGGGTTCGCTTCAACCATGATGAAGAACTGACTTCCGGCCGAATCGGGGTCCGAGGATCGCGCCATGCCGAGGATTCCGCGCTCGAAGGGCACGTCGTTGAACTCGGCCTTTACCGACCAGCCGGGCCCGCCCGTGCCCATGATCGACCGGTCACTGCCCTTGGAGTTGGGGTCGCCGCCCTGAATCATGAAGTGCGGGATCACTCTGTGGAACTTCGTGCCATCGTAAAAGCCGGATTTGGCCAGCTTCTCGAAGTTCTTCACATGGTTCGGCGCCTTGTCCGGGAAGAACCTCAAGATAATCTGGCCCAGGTTCGTGTCGAGCACAGCCACGTCGTCGCCGTCCTTCAGAGGCTTTATGCCTGGCGGCAGCTTCTGGCTGTCGCTGGTCGCCGACTGAGCCTGAACGGGAGTACCGCTCGCCGCGGCGGCCGGCGCTGCCGGGGCAGCGCTCGATGGGGCAGTGCTGGAGGTGTCGGTCGATGGCGTGTCGGAGCTGCATCCGAACGAGGCCAGCCCGAGCAAGGCGATCGAAAGAATTAGCGACTTCATGGCACCTTACTGTTGCACATCGGGGAGTAGGATTACGACCATGCATGCGCTGCGTACGCCGGTTCTCTCGCTTTTCGTTCTGCCTGCACTCGTCTTCTCCGCTGGGGGCCACGGTGCGCCTAGGGAGAATCTCTCGGACCTCAAAGCCGCAATCGTCGCTTACCACGATTCGGGAGCCTGGGACAGAGATATGAGCAAGGTTACAGCGCAGGCTCGCGCCGCCCTACTGCGGGCACGCCGGACACGTAAAGCCGCAATGGTCCTCGACATCGACGAGACCGCGCTAGCTAACTGGCCCGAGGAGAAGCAGACGGATTTCGGTTACATTCCGCCGATGTGGAACGACTGGGAGCATCGCGGTATCGCTCCTGCAAACGCGTCCGTGCTTAACCTCTTCAGGTTTGCCAGAAAGCATGGCGTCGCGGTTTTCTTCATCACCGGCAGGCGTGAGACCAGCCGTGAGGGCACAGAAAAGAACCTCCGAAACGTCGGGTATGTCGGCTACCAGGCGCTGATCCTCCGACCGGCGAGCAGCAGGGAACGAAGCGTCGTGCCTTATAAGTCGGGTGCCCGAGCGCAAATCGAGCGCCAAGGCTGGCACATCGTTGTGAACGTAGGAGACCAGGAGAGCGACCTGAGAGGTGGCCATGCCGACCACCGCTTCAAGCTACCGAATCCGATGTACTCGATCCCCTAGAATCACAATGCCGATTCGATAAACTTCTGGCTCGAAGCGTCAAGCTCTCCGATATCAGGGATCTCGAACCGGTTGCCGTCTACGTCGATAAGCAACAGATGCCTTTCACCCAGCCACTGAGCATTCTCTTGCAGGCTTTGGGTCACGAAATCGCGCTCGCCTCGTTTGGTCTGGACGCGCCAATACGTCGCGCCAAAATCGCTTCGCGCCTCGACGATCGATCGGATGGTCGACGTGAGATACCGGCGCTCCAGTTCCGTGGTGACTGCAGCAAGCGAGTGCTCATCGAGGGCCGAAGGCTCCTCTACCATCGCGATTTCCTCGCCTTTCGAGTTTAGGAGCGAAAGAAACCGGTTGGGATGGCTCAACGGAGCCGCCCACGCGGGCCTAACCGCGAGGTATGACTTGTCCCCTTCGACAGTTAGCCGAAGCCGGTCCTTCGGCTCATAAAACAGCCTGAGGTTCTTAGTTTCTAATTTTGATTCCGTCATGAGTTCGTCGTTTGTTCGCTTCGAACCGAAAA
This sequence comes from Fimbriimonadaceae bacterium, assembly GCA_025934835.1. Classification (GTDB taxonomy): domain Bacteria; phylum Armatimonadota; class Fimbriimonadia; order Fimbriimonadales; family Fimbriimonadaceae; genus Fimbriimonas. The sequence continues at coordinate 30,852 of JAICWL010000018.1, read as the reverse complement.
ACCGCTCGCGCGCCGGAGCGCAATGACCTGATCATGCCAACTTCCGTTGACTCTGAGGGACCCGCGCGACACTCCCCGCACCTTAAATCCGAGCTTTTCCAGCACTCTGGCGGAGGCGGCATTCCAGGGCACATACGTCGCTTCCACCGATTTGAGCTTTAGCTCATCGTCGGCGAATCGCAGCACGATTCCCGCAGCTTCGGTCGCAAGTCCCCGCCCGCAGAATGCATGGTCGATCGAGTATCCGAGCGTTGCCGTACGCCGTGCCCCGAGAACCACGTCGCGCAAGCTGACCGTCCCGACGATGCTCGTCTCGTCTCCAATCAGGAATATGCGGAAGCGATACGCCTTGCCTTGGATCGCAGCCTGTCTCTCGCGGGCGGGAGCGCCGCGCCAATAGTCGTCCGTGAAGTACTCCGCGCGGCGAGTGGGCTCCCACGGCCGCAGGTGCTCGCGGTTCCTTCGAACGTAGTCGGCGATCTTGCCGAATTCGTCGTCTCGCGCAATGCGGAGCAACACTCTTCCGGAGGCGAGCTCCGGAAGAGATTCCACCCAGCGGAGGTGATACTCCACCGGATCGGCTTGCTGCTGGAAGCTCATTGGCATTTCTCGCTAGCCGGCCGCTCCTACGCCGATGATCTCGTTGATGGCGCTTTGCGCCTGTACCAAGTTATAGAACGTGCCCTGCTTTTCCATCAGCTCGGCATGGGTGCCCATCTCGGCGATCTCACCCTTTTCGAGCACGATCAGCCGCGATGCGTTCCGCAGAGTTGACAGCCGGTGCGCGATCGCAAAGGTCGTCCTCCCGCAGATAAGCCGTCCGATGGCTTCCTGAATCTGCTTCTCGGTTTCGATGTCGACCGACGAGGTCGCCTCGTCCAGGATCAGGATCCGCGGATTGTGCAGGATCGCCCTTGCGATCGAGACGCGCTGGCGCTCGCCGCCGGAAAGCTTGGCGCCCCTCTCGCCCACCATCGTGTCATAGCCATCCGGCTTGCTCAGCACGAAGCTGTGAGCGTTGGCAGCGCGCGACGCTGCGATCACCTCTTCGAACGTTGCGCCCGGCTTTCCATAGGCGATGTTGTCGGCAATCGTGCCGTTGAACAGGAACGGCTCCTGCAAAACGATGCCGATCTGGCTTCGCAGGTCCTGGAGCGCGATGTCGCGGTAGTCCACCCCGTCAATTCGGATGGCGCCGGCGTCCGGCTCGTAAAACCGGCACAGCATGTTGATCGTCGTGGACTTTCCTGCGCCCGACTTGCCGACAAGGCCGATCATCTCTCCGGGAGTGACCGTGAAGCTCAGCCCCTTCAGAACCGGATTCGATTTGTCGTAACCGAATCGCACGGCTTCGAATTCGACTTCGCCTTCGATTTTTTTGTGCACGCCGGAATCTCCGTATCGCTCCGGCTCCATGTCCATCAGTTCGAATATCCGGTCGGCGCCGGCCATGGCCCGGCTGAACCATTGGTTCACCTGCGCGAACCACTGAAGCGGTCCGTAAAGCAGCATCAAAAGTGAATTGATCCGCCAGAATTCGCCGAGGGTCAGCGCGCCGCGATAAACCATGAGTCCGCCTACGGTCCAGTTGATCACTGTTCCCATCGATGTGAACAGCGTCATCGCGCCGAAAAGCGTGTACCAACGGGTGTCGACGTTCACGCCCGCGTCCCGGAGTTCCGCGTTCCTTTGTTGAAACTTGCCGAATTCCAGGTCTTCTTTCGCGAACGCTTTCACCACGCGGATTCCCTGAAGCGACTCGTTCAGATGGGTGTGGAAGCGCGCCCACTTTTGCCCAACCTTGTGGAACATCTGCGACATGGGTCGCCAGTACCAGGCGCTGATCCCGGTGACGATCGGAATCGGCGCCAGGATCGCCAGAGCCAGCTCCCAATTCGTCGAGAACAGGAACGACACGATTCCGAGCATCAAGATGCCGTTCAGCAGCAGGTAGGGAAGCCCGTCAACGAGAAAGCCCCATACACGATCGGTGTCGCTCGTCACACGGCTAGCAATGGCGCCTACCTGTTTCTTGTCGAAATAGGTGAGCTGCAGGAACTCGATAGCGCGGTACACAGCCGAGCGCAAGTCGGCAGCGATGTTGCCGGCGAGAAACGCGATGAGCCGGCCCGTGCAAATCTGCACGCCCGAGGAAGCCACGAGTACGAGCAGCCAGGCGCCCATCAGCAGCCAGAGCTTTTCGATGTGACGGTGCTGCTGGAGCACGCTGTCGATCAGCGAGCCCTGAATGAAGGGCGGCGCGAGGTTGAGCGCCGTCGCCGCCAGCGAAAGCACCGCCAGCATGATCGCGCGGTAGCGGTACGGCCATAGGAACCGACTGATTCGGAGCATCGTCTTGCCCCGATTGACGCATGCGGGACATACCCCGTCTTTGTCCGGCAGAAGGCGGCCGCACTTCTCACAGCGCACTCGCTCATGCTTGAGATTGATCGACAGCGGCTCGCCCTTGGAGAGCTGCTCGATCCCGCGGGCAGCTTCCGAGAACTTGGCCGCGACCGACAGCGAATACGACACTAACGGGATGAAATCTCCCGTGTGAGTCATGATCTCGAGGCGCCCGCCGCCTACCAGCGGCTCGTTTCGAGCCGTTTTGATTTGAGAAATCGGGACCACGCATGACTGCGCGCTGCCCGGCTCGAGAATCCGGACGCAAGTCGTTGTGACCTCCATCGTACGGAGGCCGTATCTGCCATCCTCGGCAAAGTCGGCCTCTAATCGTATGAGCGCCTCGTCTGATGACGCGGCGGCAACGTTATCGCGCTGCACTATCTGTGCAGTGTTCATAAGTCCCCTCCTGGAAGGGCCGGACGTCGACGCTGATAGCGCATTGGCGCCAAGGGGGTGGAGTCGAACTGGTGTCCGGCTACCAAAGCGCCCCTGATCAGCTTCGGATTTCGAGGATGGTGGAGTCGAGGGGGCGTCGGTCCCTCGATCCGTGATTTAGGCAGGTGGGCTCAACACTTCTTCGAAGAGGAGCCCGCATATGAAAATGACGGCAAAGCGCCGATTAAATGCCCCGGCTTGGCAAGCGCTTCATCCGACAATCATACCAACGAGATTGCGCTAACGCAAACTTCTGGGACTATCGACCAACGAAAAACTTCCGTCGACAAGATTTGCCGTTCAAGCCAAATTCGCCACGGCATCCTGAAGGAGCGTGGCCCAATCTCCGAAAATCTACTTTGAAGGCCACGTGCCGGGCTGCCGCTATGCTCGAAAGGGACATCTTAGCTGGGACCGAGAGGAATCCGAGGGTTCTCATCGTCGAAGACGACCCCGTTTCCGCCATGCTCGTCCAGAAGCTCCTACGGTCCCAAGACATTCATGTCGACCGTGCAGCCAACGGGCGCATAGCCATCGATCTACACGCTCGAAACCGTTACAGACTGGTCATTTCGGACTGGATGATGCCTGAGATCGATGGGGTGCAGCTTTGCCGCGAGCTTCGAGCGCTCGAAGGCCCGTACGTCTACTTCATACTCTGCAGCGCGAAAGGGGAAAGAGCCGAGCGTATCCAGGCTTTCCAAGCGGGCGTGGACGACTTCCTCACAAAGCCGCTGGACAAGGAAGAGCTGCACGCGAGGCTGAACGTCTCTCGTCGAATCCTCGAGGCAGAAGAAGACCTCCATCGCCGCAGCGGCGAACTAGAGCAGGCCGCCCAGGCGCTCGAGGACATGAATTCCTGCCTCACTCTCGCCTCGCGTCGGTTCGAGGAGCTGTTCAATGGCCTGCCCGTGGCGTGCTTCACCTTCGACGAGACCGGAGTGATCCACGAATGGAACCGATATGCCGAGGAAGTCTTCGGCGTCGCCGCATTCGAGGCATTTCAAATGCCGATCGCATCGATCTTGGAGAAACAGGACACCGTTATCTGGACGAGGCAGCGTATCCGGGACGTGTTCTCCGGGGTTCCCCAAGACAGCTTCGACTGGACATTCCAGCCTTCAGACGGCGGATGCAAATACCTCGCATGCAAAGTCATTTGCCTGCGCAGCATGAGCGGACAAGCCGTCGGCGCGATATGCGCCAACCTGGACATCACCGAAAGAAAGCAAGCGGAGCAGCGTATCGCCGAACAGGCCGCGATGCTGACCGAGCAGAAAGCGGCGCTTGAAGACATGAACGAGCGCCTGAACGAGCTCGCTATTACCGACGGTCTAACGGGCCTGTGGAACCATCGGCAATTCCAAGAACTGCTTGATTCGAGTCACGAGGACCATCTGAGGTCAGGCACCCCTTATTCGCTGATCCTGCTCGATATCGACTTCTTCAAGCACTTCAATGACGAGTTCGGCCATCAGGTCGGGGACAAGGTGCTCAAGGAGTTCGCCGCGGTCTTGAAATCATGCGCGCGGACGAACGAGCTACCGGCTCGGTATGGTGGCGAGGAGTTCGCAGTCATATTGCGGGGTTGTGGCGCTGAAGATTCTGCCAAGGTCGCCGAGCGGTTCCGTCTCGCGATCGAGCATTACCCCTGGGCCGAGCGACCAGTAACGGCGAGCCTGGGCGTAGCCACGGTGTCGAATCAGCTAGGCTCCGAAAAACAGCTCATCGCCGAAGCGGACGCCGCGCTATATCGGTCGAAGCAGGCGGGCCGTAACCGGGTCACCCACGCCGAGCATTCTGGCATTCAGAAAGCTTCGTAGGCCCCTGCATGGGATACAGCGGCGCATAACTCGTAAAGAAGCAGCCGAGTGACACTAATGTGCCGCGCGCGGACAGGGGGAAGTTGGGTGCGGGGGAGGGATTTGAACCCACGACCTCCGGGTTATGAGCCCGACGAGCTACCAGACTGCTCTACCCCGCGATACTGCCATTATTATCCCGATTACCGGGCTCCGGGTCAAGCGCCTGGGACTCGCCGACCGGTTCGGCACGGCCAAACCTGCCACAATGCGAACGGACGTCCGGCGCATGAATCGAGTTCAATTTGGTGACGATCTGCAGCGCGTCGACTGGCAGGAGATGGAATCGCTCTTCTTACGGGCGCCACTAGGCCGCCGGGATGCCAACCTGCTCCGCAGACTGTTCGCTGCAAGCCATGTGCGTTGCTTCGCCTGGCAGGACGGTCAACTCATCGGCGCGGGCCGGGCCATCACCGATGGCGTCTCGAGCTCTGCCGTCTATGACGTTGTCGTCGACCCCGATTGCCAGCGCCAAGGAGTCGGCACGCAGCTCATGAGAAACCTACTTTCAAAGCTGCCGATCGGGCAGGTCATGCTGATCTCCGTGCCGGGGCGAGAACAATTCTACGAGTCCCTTGGCTTTCGCAGGCTTCGGACCGGATTCGTACTCATGTCCGGCTTCGATGCCTGGGAGCGCGAAGGGTATTTCGTCGACGACCGGGTGCCCCCCGCGTAGAATAAGTCGACTTATGGAATTTGCCACGATTCCCGATGCGATCGAGGAGTTGAAGTCCGGACACCTAGTGATCGTGGTGGATGATCCCGACCGCGAGAACGAGGGCGACCTCGTGTGCGCCGCCGAGACCTGCACGCCGGAGATTATGAACTTCATGATCACGCACGGTCGGGGTGTTCCCTTTATCCCGGCAACGGCAGAACGACTGGCTGACCTGCAGATCCCGATGATGACCAAACAGAACACCGCCCGCCATGGCACCGCTATGGCAGAAACGGTCGACGCGCTTCACGGGACGACGACGGGCGTGTCTGCGTACGACCGAACACGCACCGTGCAGGTGTTTATCGATCCTCTCGCCAAGCCCGAAGACCTTGCAAGGCCCGGTCACGTGATACCGCTACGGGCCGAAAGGGGAGGCGTGTTGCGCCGAGCCGGTCATACCGAGGCGATCGTCGACCTCTGCCGCCTCGCCGGATTCCAGCCTGTTGGCGTCGGGTGCGAGATCCTTTCGGACGACGGCACGATGATGCGACTCCCGGGCCTCAAGGCGTTCTCCCAAGAGCACGGGCTCAAGATAATCACGATCGCCGATTTGATCGCATACCGCCGCAAGACCGAAAAGCTGGTGAGCCGCGCTGCCGGGCCCATCGACTTTCCGACGAAGTTCGGGCACTTCACTTTGTATGTGTACGAAACCACCGTCGAGCCCCACCCTTACGTTGCCATTGTCAAAGGAGACGTCTGCACCGAGGAACCGGTGCTTACGCGCATTCACTCGTCTTGCCTGACGGGCGACCTACTCGGCTCGCTCCGGTGCGATTGTGGCGACCAACTGCAGATGGCGCTCGAGAAAATTGAGGAGGCCGGCCGTGGTGTGGTGCTATACATCGCCCAAGAGGGGCGGGGCATCGGCCTTCTGAACAAGCTCAAGGCGTACGAGCTTCAGGATCAGGGCCTCGATACGGTCGAGGCGAACGTCGCGCTAGGGTTCAAGGTCGACCTTCGCGATTACGGCCTTGGGGCTCAGGTGCTAGCTGATCTGGGGCTGCACAAGCTGCGGCTGATGACGAACAACCCCAAGAAGGTGTCCGGTCTTCAGGGATACGGCCTCGAAATAGTCGAGCATGTGCCGCTGATCGCGGAACCTGCCGGCCCCCGGCAGAAATACTTGGCTACGAAGCGCTCAAAGCTCGGGCATATGCTCCCAGAGGACTAAGTTCGAGTTGGCGACCAACTCCAAAACGTGTTGAAGGAGTGTGGGAATGCTGGAGGCGTAGAGCCGAATGAACGGCACCGATTACCCAGCACGCATTCTGGTCCGCAGTCCCCTGGGCTCCCTACCCGCCCAGCTTCGCCTTCCGCGCAGCGAGCTTTACCCGCGCCCGAAGCACGACGATCAGCAGCCGCTTCCTCGAGGGCCTCGGGCAAAGCAGCAGGCATGCGTCTAGCTGCTCGGCGGCCTCATCCATCATGCCTGCCGCCATCAGCATGGCGGCATACTTCGAGCGCGCTGTCGCGTCGAGCGGATTGTCGCGTACCCGCTGCGCCCAATCGGTCTCGGACTCTGGACGGCGCTTGCGCATACAACGTCAGACGCCGATGGGTTCAAGAAAGTGCTAGCCCGCCCTTCGGCAAACAAACATGGCTTCCACCTCGTCGAGGCTGAGCGGCCGCCGAGCCCAGTGCCCTGCGGTGCCCCCGTAAACGTGCAGCACCTCGAAGCCCGCCTCGCGCAGCATTCGAACGACTTCCGGAGCAATGAAGAGCCGCTCGGTGATCGTCATCAGCTTGGTTCCCTCTGGCAGGTCCCACTCGTCCTGGTAGCTCGCCAGCATCGTCTCTGGGTCGAAGCGGCCCTCGATCGTGTGCTCGTCCTTCATCTGGCGAATGATGGAGTAGCCGTTCAGCGCGGTCAGCAGGAAGGGCGCCCCAGGCTTGAGATGCCTGGCGATTGTGGCGAAGATCGCACCATCGTGCTTCTCGGCGTCCTCTCCGCGCTCGATGAGCCCCACGCCGCCTTCGCAAAGGCACAGGGCTGCGTCGAAGCTCTTGCCGAGGTCCGCCGTTCGCGCGTCCGCATGAACAAGCTCCAGGCTCACTTCGGCGCGAAGGGCGTTCCGCGTGGCCACCTCGAGCATTTTGGCGCTCCGATCGACACCCACGACGTCGAACCCTCGCTTGGTCAGCTCAATGGCGTGACGGCCGGTTCCGCAACCCATATCCAAGATGCTCGATCCGGGCTGGAGCGGGAAAAGGTCCAGGAAGAAATCGACCTCCTCCGATGTGTGCTTGGTGAACGGATTCTCCTCGTACCGTTCGGCGTGGCTGTCGAAGAATTCCTCCCAGGCGCCCCGAGAATTCATTCGGCCAGGTTACCGGCACGGCGCTCGGGCTAACATATGTCCCGATGGACGGCTTCAACGGCCTCGGCATGCACCTCGGCAATTTGTCTCGGATTTCCAGCGCTAAAACTCGCTCGATTTGTGCGGAGAATCTGACCGGCGCGAAAGGCCAGGGAGGCAAGGCGGTCCCGGACCCCGAGCGGTCCGCCGCGAGAGACCTCGGCATCGGTTGGAAGGTCGCGCCGTGCATCGGGATCGCGGCAGGTGAAGAGCGCGAGATTGCGAATATCGAAGGGCCGGGCGCGATCCAGCAGATTTGGATGACGCCCACGGGGCACTGGCGCTGGACCATTCTGCGCATCTACTGGGACGATCAGGAGCAGCCTTCGGTCGAGTGTCCGATCGGCGACTTCTTTGCCTGCGGCTGGCAGAAATATGCCCAAGTCTCGAGCCTCGCGGTGTGCGTGAATCCGGGAAGCGCTTTTAATTGCTACTGGGAGATGCCGTTTCGCAAGCGCTGCCGTATCACGGCTACCAACATCGGCCTCGAGGCCATGACGCTGTTCTATCAGATCAATTACACCCTCACCGATGTGCCCGAAGACGCGGCCTATTTCCACGCGCAGTTCCGACGGGTTCACTCCTTGCCTTATAAGGACGTGTACACGATCGCCGAGGGGATTCGTGGTCGAGGCCAATACGTGGGCACGTATATGGCTTGGCAGGTGAACAACGACAACTGGTGGGGTGAGGGGGAGATCAAATTCTTCCTCGATGGAGATGGCGAATTCCCTACGATTTGTGGCACCGGTACAGAGGACTACTTCTGCGGATCGTATGACTTCGACGTGCAGAAGCAGCATGGCCCCGGCGCCACGACGACCGAGTACCAAGAGTTCACCACGCCTTACGCGGGTCTGCCCCAGGTGATCCGCCCCGATGGGCACTACGTGGCCAACACGCGCTTCGGCATGTACCGCTGGCACATCATGGACCCGATCCGCTTCGAGCAGGACCTGCGTGTTACGATCCAAGCGCTCGGCTGGCGTAAGGGAGGGAAGTATTTGCCGCTCCGCGACGACATCGCCAGCGTGGCGTTCTGGTATCAATCGCTCCCGACTGCGCCATTCCCGGTATTGCCGGACCGGGACGACTTGGAAGTGATTTGAGCATTACGTTCGGAGCGCGGTGTTGTGAGCCGCGCTCCAGATCGATCAGCGCTTGACGAACTGGAAGCCGCGCCTGGCTTTCTTCCGGCCGTACTTCTTGCTTTCCTTCACTCGGGCGTCGCGTGTGAGGAATCCTGCGGATCGCAGGTCCTTGCGCAACTCTTCGTCGATGGAGAGAAGCGCACGGGCGATGCCTAGCCGAATGGCGCCGGCTTGGCCGGTAATTCCGCCGCCTTTGGCCGTCGCTTTGATATCGTATCTCCCTTCATATCCGAGGTGGACCAGAGGGCTCTTGACGAGGATCTCGAGGACTGGCCGGCCGAGGTACTCCTTGAAGTCGCGGCCATTGATCGTAATCGAGCCCTCGCCTTGCGAGAGCCAAACTCGGGCGATCGCACTCTTGCGGCGCCCCGTTCCATAGATTTGTTCAGTTGCTGGCATCGGATGTTTTACTTAGCTTTTCGAACGTCGAGCGGGATTGGATTTTGTGCCGAGTGAGGATGCTCGGGCCCGGCATAAACTTTGAGCTTCTTGAATGACTCACGGCCAAGTTTGGTCTTTGGAGACATTCCCCACACAGCCTTTGTGACAAGACGGACCGGGTCGTCTTCCAAGAGCTTGCCTCTGGAGACGTTGCGGAGGCCATCAGGCCAGCCCGTATGCCAATAGATCAGCTCGTCCGACTTGTTGCCCGTGAGCGCGACCTTCTCGGCATTGACGATGATGACGAAATCGCCGCAGTCCGCGTTGTACGCGAACATCGGCTTGTTCTTGCCTCGCAGGATCTGCGCAACCTGAGCGGCGAGGCGGCCCACCGGAATGCCGGCGGCATCTACCACGTACCACTTTCGCTCGATCGAGCCTTCCTTAACCGTCGTTGTCCTATTCATTGTTGTCGTTCCCAGTCGCCGGCTCAGCGCCGGCACAAATCTATCGAGCTGTTCGATGGTCCCGTGGATGCCGCCCGTATCGGACGCGCATAAGGCAGAGTCCCTTCGCAGGGAGCACCACCGGCCACTGGAGCCTGTCCCGCTCCTCCGGATCGAGGAGCCTGCTGACCTCTTCGACGGACCGGCGTCCACGCCCCACTTCAAATAGCGCCCCGGCCATTCTGCGCATCATGCCGCGCAGGAAGGCCGTGCCGACCACGTCCACCCACACCTCGTCTCGAACCGACCGCACTTCGAATCGAAGGAGACTGCGCCTCGTATTCTCGACGCACGGGTCCAGCTCTTCGGTATACGCTCGAAAATCATGATCCCCCAGGAGCTTGGCGGCGGCTTCTTTCATGCGCCCGACGTTCAACTCTCGACCATATTCGTGAACGAATCTGGAACGGAACGGGTCGCGGGCAGAGCATTGGATTCGGTACCGATATTCCCGGCTTGCTGCGCTGAACCGACTGTCGAAGGTTATCGGCGCCGCCGCGGACGACCTCACGCAGACGTCCGGCGCAAGTACCCGGTTCAAGATAGCCGGCCATTTTTCGACCGGTATCTGTGCATCGGCATCGAAGTGGCACACTTGCCCCTCGGCATGTGCGCCGCTGTCGGTGCGGCTTGCTCCCTGGATCTCGATTTCCTCGCCCGAGACGCGGCGAACAGCTTCTGTCAATGTGCCCTGGACGGTTCTCCGTCCCTCTTGTGCGGCCCAGCCGCAAAACTCAGTTCCGTCGTAAGCGACGACCAAGCGGATCCTGCTCTTTCGTCGCTGAGCGTTGAGATCGGAGTCGTATGGTTCCCCGCTCAAAGCTCCACTGTCTCTCGGCCTAGTCGATAAGCTCGAGCACGGCGCACGGCGCCGCATCTCCTCGTCGGGGCCCGATCTTGGTAATTCGCGTGTATCCGCCATTGCGGTTTCGCACTCTGGGCCCGATCTCGTCGAACAAATGCTTCACCAGGTCTTCGCCGTTGATGAGGCTTCTCTGCGCCAAGATCTGCGTCTTTTCCGATTGCGTCTTCCCAGCCAAGAGCTTTTCCGGCTTTCGCGAGGAGCTGCTGTGCCCGACCAGCACTTTGCGAGCGCGCCGACGAGCGGTCAGCCCGTCCTCGAGCTTGGTGAGCGTGATCAGCTTCTCGACGAGGCGCTGGGTCTCCTTCGCGCGGCCGAGGGTCGTGCGAACGTAGCCATGGCGCACGAATTGCCGCTGCAGGTTTGTCAGCAGCGCGTTCCTCTGGTCGGAGGGAAGGCCGAGCTTTCTACGATCTACTAGGTGTCTCATGGTCTTGCAATTCGCGCGCTGCTCAGAAGTCCTCTTCGTCCTCGTCGTCGAACGAATCGAGCGAGCGGTATCCGCCCTTGGGCGGCTTAAGCTCCAGCCCGTGCTCGCGCAGCTTGTCTCGAACTTCCAATAGCGACTTCTTGCCGAAGCCCCGGATGGCCGTGAGGTCCGACTCGGTCGCGACGGCGAGCGCCTTCAGGGTCAGAATGCCTGCCCTTCGCAGGCAGTTGAACGTCCTCTGGGAGAAGTCCAGCTCCTCGATCCGAAGGTCCGGAACATTCTTGAGGAGTTCGTCGGTGCCGGTCTCCTCGACGTCGATATCCGCCTCGAAGCCCGCGCGGCCGAGGTCGAAGAACATTCGGAAATACTTATCGAGAATGTGAGCCGACTGGGAGAGCGCGTCGTTGGGCGAGACTGCTCCGTTGGTCCAAATGTCGAGTACGAGCCGCTCGTAGTCGGTCCGCATTCCTACACGCGTGGCCTCCACGGTGTAGTTGACCTTCTTCACCGGCGTGAATTGCGAACCGGTCGGCAGCACGCCGATCATGCCCTTGTACCGATCCTGGTTTTGCGGCAGAACGTAGCCCGCTCCCCATCCCACGAACATGTCCATCGTGAGCGTCGCGTTCGGATCGCTGATCGTCGCCAGATAAACCTCGGGGTTGACGATCTCGACGCCCTCGGGGCAGATGATGTCCGCTCCGGTGACTTGACCGGGACCCTTCACGTCGATTTTGAGCACGATCTCATCGAATGGCCCGTCGGCGTCGGCGCGGATCGCGACGTCTTTCAGGTTGAGAAGAAGCTCAGTGGTGTCCTCTTTGATGCCGGGGATCGGCGCGAACTCATGGAACACCTTGTCGATTCGCACAGCGGCGACAGCCGCGCCTTGGATCGAACTTAACAGGACGCGCCGCAGAGCATTTCCAATCGTTTGCCCGTAGCCGCGCTCCAGCGGCTCGAGGATGAATTTCCCATAATCGGTTTGAAGGTCGAGGGTTGAGATGTGTGGCATGAGAATGGATTCCAGGCTTGGGCCGGGCGTCGACGCCTAGACCCTTCGCCTCTTCGGCGGTCGACAGCCGTTATGAGGCACGGGGGTGACGTCGGTGATGCTGGCCACTTCCAGGCCCGAGGCCTGCAGTGCGCGAATTGCGGTCTCTCGGCCGGAGCCCGGCCCGCGCACCTGAACCTCGACTCGTCGAAGTCCATGATCTTGCGCCAGTCGACTGGCCTTGTCCGCGGCGACTTGAGCTGCGAACGGAGTTCCCTTGCGCGAGCCCTTGAAGTTCACGTTGCCGGCGCTAGCCCAGCTGATCGTGTTGCCCTGCGGGTCGGTAATGGTCACCAACGTGTTATTGAAGGAGGCGTGAATATGGGCAACGCCCACGGGAATGTTCTTGCGCTCCTTCTGCTTTCCTTTCTGTACTGCTTTGCGTGCCATAGCTGAGTATTGAGTCTTAAGTGCTGAGTCGTGAGTGCTGAGCGGCCAGTCTCACTTCTCGAGACTCGTCACCCATTACTCGTCCCCTTACTTCTTCGCTTTCTTCTTGCCGGCGACAGTCTTCGGCTTGCCCTTGCGCGTGCGGGCATTGCTGCGTGTGCGCTGTCCGTTCACGGGCAGGCCCCGGCGATGGCGCAGGCCCCGGTAGCAGTTGATGTCGATAAGCCGCCGAATGTTGCCGTTGACTTCGCGTCGAAGGTCTCCTTCGACCTGATAGTCGCGATCGATTATCTCGCGGAGGTGGGCGACTTCGGATTCCGAAAGGTCGCGAACCTTCTTACGGGGATCCACGCCCGCTTTTTCGACCAATTCGTGCACGTTGTGCTTACCAATGCCAAACAGCATCGGAAGCGCGTAGAGAACCGCTTTGTCGCGCGGGAGGTCGATACCTGCAATTCTTGCCATGCTCTAAATAAGGTTCCTCGTCAGCCCTGCCGCTGCTTGTGCTTCGGCACAACGCAAATGACGCGCACCACGCCGTTGCGCTTGATGATCTTGCACTTGTCGCAGATCTTTTTCACACTGGCCCTAACTTTCATCTTGCTTATTCTCGTTTGCGAACGTCTTAACGTTGATCCGGGCCACCCACACGGGAGGCCGAGGCAGCGTGATGCTGGCTGACGCAAGAAGAAATTATACCCATCCTCAGCAGCCTTGCGCTCCGGCCGCTACAGTGCTTTGGCGTCGTCGGCGGGGATCTTATCTTGTGCCTCGTGCATGATGTGCTGCACCTGCTCGTAAAGCTCCCGTCGCAGCCCAGGTTCGATCGCCTCACCTAGGCGGTCATAGTCGATGTGTTCTAGCGCAAGGCCGACCGCTTCAACCACTCGCGAAGGCTTCAGCGACGTGCCGAATCGGTACTCCCGGCCCGGGCGCTCGACCACGTCCGCCTCAGGAAACACTCGCTCGATGTCGCCAGGCAGCCGTCCACGCACCTGCAGCAGCCGCTCGTCCTCGGGGTTCCGAGTGACGGACAGAAACGAGTTCTTCAGGAACACCCACATAGCTGAATTATGAGTGATGCCGATGCCTCGGCACCAAGGCTAAAACCAACCGCCAGCCTGCAGCCGGGCTACTTGTACCGATAGACTATGCGGCCCATCGTCAGATCGTAGGGGCTGAGCTCGATACGCACCCGGTCGCCGGGCAGGATACGGATATAGTTCATTCGCATCTTGCCGCTGATGTGCGCCAAAATCTCCGACTCTCCCTCGTCCAGCTTGACCCGGAACCGAGCGTTCGGGAGGTTTTCAACCACCATGCCCTCGAGCTCGATGCCTTTCTCCTTGTCGGTCTGCTGCTTATAAGGGGGTCTGCGTCTGGCCATTCAATTCAATTGTAGCACCGTGGACCCGACCAGGCCGTGATGCGTCCCAGTGGGCGCCTACTCTACGGTCAGGATCTCCGCCGGCCCACGACCAACGGCTATGGTGTGCTCGAAATGAGCCGAAAGCTTTCCGTCCGCAGTCTCGAGCGTCCAACCGTCGGGCAATGTCACGACTCGAAACGTGCCCTGGTTCACCATGGGCTCGACACAGATGGTCATTCCTTCCTTTAGAAGGTCGCCCTTGCCGGGCTTGCCGAAATTTGGAACGCTGTGCGGCTCGTCGTGAAGGTGCTGGCCGATCCCGTGTCCAACCAGCTCTTGGACTACGCCGTAACCGTGGGCTTCGACGTAACGCTGGACAGCATGGCCTATATCGCCGGTCCGGTTTCCGGCCCGGGCCTTTGCAATTCCCTGATCGAGAGCGGCCCGTGTCACGTTCAATAGCCGCCGAGCCTCTGGGCTGACCTCACCGACTGGCACGGTCCAGGCGCCGTCCGCATGCCAGCCGTCGATCATCACGCCGACATCCAGGCTGACAATGTCACCTTCCTGAATCGGAATGTCGTTCGGGATTCCGTGCACCACGACTTTGTTCACTGAGATGCATGTGTTGGCGGGGAAACCCCTGTAGTTCAGAAAACTCGGCACGCCACCTGCTTCTGCGATGATTTTCGCGGCGAGGGCGTCCAATTCTGCCGGAGTCGTCTTGCCGGGCACGATCGCTTCGGACATCATTCGAATGCACCGCGCCACGACCTTGCCCGATGTTCGGATCTTCTCGATTTGAGCTTTGGTTTTCACCGCGCTCATGAAAGTACGACTCCGACGATATCCTCCAAGATGCTCTCCGGGTTCTGGTAACCATCCACACGCTGCAGGCAGTCGAGCGACTCGTAGTAGTCGGCCAGGGGTGCAGTTTGGAGGTGGTAAACGTTCAGCCGCTCGCGGATTGTTTCAGGCTGGTCGTCCTTGCGCACGAACAGCGGACCGTTGCATTTGTCGCAGAGCCCTTCGCGTTTCGGAGGCTTGTTCTTGGCATGGTAGATCTCGCCGCACTTGGTGCAGCCCATCCGGCCGGTCAGGCGCTGGGTCACCACTTCATCCGGCACGTCGAGGAACACGACTTTGTCTAGCGGCATATCCAGGTCACTGAGAATCTGGTCCAAAGCCTTCGCTTGAGATACAGTGCGCGGAAAGCCGTCCAAGACGAATCCGGCCGAGCGAATGTCGGCCTGATCGAGCCGCTTCGCCATCATGTCGATCGTCACTTGATCGGGCACGAGCTGCCCAGCTTCGATGTAACGCAGCGCCAGCTTGCCCAGGCCGGTTTCTGACTCGATCTCGCGCCGGAAAATATCACCTGAGGAAATGGCGATCAGCCCTAACCGCTGGTGCAGAAGGGCGCTTTGCGTGCCTTTGCCTACGCCCGGGGGCCCAAAGAGAATCAGTCGCATAGGTTTTGTTCCCAAGTGTTGCCACCCGGGGCGCTTAGGAACCCGAGCCATTCCATATTTTACATTCGGAATGCCAAGAGCGATTCGCAAGCGCGTGGGCACGATCAAGTCGTGCTCGGTTGAGCGCCGATCCTCTCGGCTCGCCTCGACCGTTGCAATTCCAAGATCGCGCGCCTGCTGCCTCGCGAACTATTCAGCGTCCGAGCCGACGGGCTCGAATGTTTCAAATCGTGCCAAATCCTCGTTCGGATGGATGCCTCGTCCGACGAACTTACGGGCGGGGATCGACTCGCGAGTCTTGTCATGCCAGCCAGTGACCCAGCCATCGGCGACCATCGCCTCGAGCGTTTGCATCGCCAGATCGACTTGTGTTTCAGGTGCGACCGGCCATGTTGTCGATACCGACGCGGTCATGTGCCCAATGATTTCCAGCACATGCTGGGCTTTGCTCAGGCCGTTGAGGGTCAAGGCCACTGGCGGAGTGAGCATGAGCATCTTCCCGCGTCGCACCAAGGCCTTCTGCTTATAGATTTTCCCGCGATGGTAAACAGGCTTAAATGTTTCCTGGGCTCCTGCCAAATTGAGCTGAAACATATTGTTGCGAACCAGCGGATGGTCGACGTCTTGCGCGGTGAATTGGCTGACGATCTTCCTCGTTGTGTGAATGTCGTAGCCTCCGAAACCGGTGAAGCTCAGGTCCACATTGATGAATCCGCCTGTGCCAAGCCACTGCCACGCGTCCTTCGCCGAAAGGCTCAGCCCGGCGTCTTCGGCAATCTCCCTCGTGAACTCCTCCAACTCGGTGAACTGGACGTTTGCCGTGTACCAGAAGTCGGCGAATCGGATATGACGATTCAGCCTGCCCTGTTGGCGAGTTTCATATTCTTCTCGCAGCCACTTCTTGCCATGCTCTCCGCGGTCGAGCTCGATTAGGGTAGTTGCAAGCTCCTGCGCGCCGACGTGCGTGAGCGACAGTCCCGCCGAGAGAATCGGGTCGGCGAAGCCCGCGCTCTCGCCTACAAGGAACCAGTTCTCGCCGCACAGCTTCCGGGCGACAAAGCTCCAGTCTTTCGTGGTCTGAAGCCTGTTCTCGCTTGAAGCGTTCTTCATCAGCGACTGCAGGAGCGGCTCAGATTCCAGCGCCTCCTTGTAGAGATCTGCGGGCTTCTTGCCGACCGACTTAAGGTGGTCCTTCGGAACGACCAGGCCGATGCTGGTGCGGGTGGCTCCGAGCGGGATGAACCACATCCACCCGTAGCCGAGACTAAGAACCAGGATCCGCGTTCCGCCCTGCCCGACCGTCACTGCCCAGTCGGCATTCTGCCAGTAGTCCCAAATTGCTACATTCTGCAGGTGGGAGGGAACGTCGATCTCCACCCCCATCGCCCTTCGCAGGATTCCGCTGTGGCCGGAGGCATCGACGTAGAAGCGTGCGGTTACGAAGTCGGTGGATGCTTCCTTGTCCGGCTGGCCGTTCCCCTTGTGCGAGGGGTTTTCGATCTTCAATCCCTTTACCTTGTTCCCTTCTCTTGACACATCCAAGACCTTCGCGCCCTCGAATACTTTGCAGCCCCGTTCGCGGGCGTGATCGAGCAGGATCTTGTCGTAGATGGCGCGGTCGACCTGAAACGCAGTTTTTCGACGTTGACCTTCGAACTTGCCTGGCCGAGGCTCGTCATGGAACTCGCTTAGAAACTCGAAGTCCCAGAGGTCCTTCGTGAGCCCCCAACGATAGGTGGCGCCGATCTTGATGGGAAAGCCGGCCTCCTCGACACGGCTCCATATGCCGAGTTCGTCCAGCACGTTCGAGATCACGGGAAGCTGGCTCTCGCCCACGTGATCACGCGGGAAATTCTCCCGCTCGAAGATCGCGACGCTCAGATCGGGGTTGTACTTCTTTAGAAATGCCCCGAGCGTGGCGCCACCGGGACCACCGCCAATGACGGCGACGTCGTAGCAGATATCGGCCATAAAACTCTCACGGAAAATGAGAGATTACGCCAAAAGCGCTCCGAATGGAAGAGAGTTCGGAGCGCTTGTCGATTTCAGCCGCCGTACTGCCGCATGAGCAGGTTGGCTTCAATTTGGCGCATGGTCTCCAGAGCGACTTGCACGAGAATCAAAAGCGACGTACCGCCGATGATGCTCACGTACTGCCACTGGATTTGCGCAAGGGAGGGTGCGACGTATTGCACGAGCGCAACCACAGCGATGAACGCAGCCCCCACTACCGTAACGCGCGAGATGACGCCGTCGAGGAAGTCTTTCGTCTGTTTGCCGGGTCTGACGCCGGGGATGAATGAGCCTCCTCGCTTCAAGTTGTTCGTGATGTCCTCCACGTTGTACGTGATGGCGACCCAGAAGTAAGTGAAGAAGAAGATCATCGCGGTGTACAGAACCGACCCGATGATTCCCCGAGGCAAGGGAAGCCACGGCGCGATGATGGATCCGTTGTTCGGCTGCAGATAGGTTCCCAATTGGGTTAGGAAGTAGCCGAGGGGAGTGGGTTTCGCGCTCGCCCCGCCCAGCATCATGCCGAACTGATACGGCAGACCCACCAGCGAAACCGCGAAGATGATCGGCATGACGCCGGCCATGTTCACCGAGATCGGCAGGTAGCTCGTTTGTCCACCGACGGCTTTTGTGCCCAACATGCGCCGCATGTGCTGGATCGGAATCCTGCGTTGAGCCACCGTGAACAGCACGATCAGCCACGTCGTTGCAAGGAACAGCACGGCGACCACGAGGATGCTCCAATACTTGACGACTCCGTCGTGCACGCCTCTCATGATCTTTTCGGCCTGGAATGGCAGCGCCAAAATGATGCCGGCGAAGATCATCAGCGACACGCCATTGCCGATCCCCTTCTCGGAGATCTGCTCGCCGAGCCAGAGCATGAAAATCGCTCCAGTCGTCCAGAACAGGATCGTCACAAACTGCCAGGCGAGCGGAATCGCTGCCACGGCGGGAACCGACTTGAGCATGCTCAAGAGTCCCCAGCCCTGGACCAGGCAGAGAGCCACGGTCAGAGCCCGCGTGCGCTTGTTCTGCTGTTGCCGGGCGTACTCGCCGCCCTCCTGCATTTCCTTCTTCCACTCCGGCAGCGCCGTCGCAAGGATCTGCATGATGATCGCGGCGGTGATGTACGGGTTCATCCCCAGCGCGAAAACCGATAGGCGCCTCAGAGCGCCGCCACCGAACATGTTGAGCAAGTCGAACACGGCAGGCATGTTCTGAAGCTGCTGGGAGACCTGGTCCGCAGATACGCCGGGTACAGGCACGGGAACGTGCACGCCCAATGCGAACACGCCGAACATCGTGAATACGAACAGGATGCGCTGCTTGAGATCCGGGTCCGCCCAGGCCAACCGAATGGTCTCGACAAACGGGATGGCGAGGCCCTTGTCTGCGTCGCCGCCGCCATAGCCGCCTCCTCCGCCGAAGCCGCTAGGAAGGCTCACAGAGTTATCGCCTCACCGCCCTTGGCCGTGATCGCCTCGGCGGCCGACTTACTGAAGCGCGCAGCTTGCACTTTGAGCTTCTTATCGAGCTTGCCGTAACCCAGGATCTTCACGCCATCCTTCTGCTTGGATATGATTCCGGCCTTGATCAGCGCATCGGGAGTGACCTCGGCCCCGGCCTCGAAGTGCTTCTGAAGGTCGTCCAGGTTTACGATGGCGTACTCCTTGTGGTTGACGTTTCGGAATCCCTTCTTGACCGGCAGGCGGCGCTGAATCGGCTGCTGTCCGCCTTCGAACAGCGGGTGGACTTGCCGACGGGCCTTTTGGCCCTTCGTCCCTCGGGTCGCCGTCTTGCCCATGCCCGATCCGATGCCGCGGCCAACGCGTCGCTTCTTGCGAGTACTGCCATCGCTTGGCTTAAATCTATTGAGAGCCATTTACTTTTCCTCGGATTTCTTGGCTTTCGCCGTCTTCGCCGGCTTTGTCTCGGCTGCCTTCTTGGCGGCGGGAGCCTTCTTCGGCTTCGCTTCCGCTGCCGAGGCGGCTACCGGCTTCTTGGGGGACGCCTTGCGCGCCGGGGAGGCCTTCGCCTTCGTTGGCGCGGAATCATCCGGCACCTCATCCACGGCCAGCATGTGCTTGACCTTGTGGATCATGCCGCGGATCGCGGGGTTGTCCGGCTGATGGACCGTCTGCTGCATTTTGCGAAGCCCAAGCGCAGTTACGGTGGCGCGATTCCGCGCGGTGTTGCCGATAGGGCTTTTGACCAGCTTAATACGCAGCATCCGCTTCCTCCTTTCGTGCCTTTTCCAGCCAAGGAGTGAGGTTGCCGGCCTCGAGCCCTCGCCGTTCAGCTACTTCTTCGGGCGACTTCAGCGACTTGAACGCTTCGATGGTCGCGTAGGCCATGTTGATGGCGTTTCGGCTGCCGAGCGACTTGGAGAGCACGTTGTGGACACCCGCGGCCTCTAAGCAGGCCCTCACCGCGCCGCCTGCCTTGACGCCGGTTCCCGGCGCTGCCGGCCGCAGAACGATCTCGGCCGTGCCGGAGCGCGCCACGATCTCGTGGGGGATGGTCTGGCCGATCAGGGGCACTCGAAACATATTCTTCCGAGCCGCCTCTTCCGCTTTTCGGATGGCGTCCGGGATTCCTCGGGCTTTGCCGAGTCCCACCCCGACCTGACCCTTGTTGTCACCGACGACGACCAGGATCGACCAGGACGCCGTCTTTCCGCCCTTGTGCGTCTTGAACACCTTGTTCGTTCGCACGACGCGGACGTCGAGCTGTGGACCCTCGGTGTTGCGGCTTTCTCGCTTGCCGCTCAAGCGGTTCATCATTCTCATCGGTCTAAAACTCCAGGCCGCCTTCGCGCGCCCCGTCCGCCAGGGCAGCGATCCGGCCGTGGTATTTGAACCCGCCCCGATCGAACACCACCGACTTCACTCCCTGTTCCTTTGCTCGCTTGGCGAGTGCCTGGCCGACGGCCTTCGCGCCGTCCCGGTTGCCTGTACCCGCAATGTCTTTCTCGTGCGAGGAGGCTGCCGCGATCGTCATGCCCTTCGAATCGTCGATGATCTGAGCGCTGATGTGCTTCAGGCTGCGATAAACCGACAGGCGCGGGCGCTCGGACGAACCTTGGACGCGCTTCCGTAGCCGCTTGTGGCGGACTTGCCGCATCTCCGATCTGGTTGTGGTTGCCACTTTTCGATAACTCCTTTACTTCTTCGCTGCCGCGCGCTTGCCGGCCTTCAGCCGGACCACTTCGCCGGTGTACCGGATGCCCTTGCCCTTGTATGGCTCCGGGGCGCGCACTTTGCGAACGTCCGCTGCCACTTGGCCCACGGCCTGCTTGTCGGTGCCACTTACGACGATCTGCTGTGTGCGCGAGCGCTCGTCCGCCTTCACTTCGAACGTCACTCCCGGAGGGGCCTTCACCGTTACAGGGTGCGAATAACCCATGTTCAGCAGGAGGTCCCGGCCCTGGATCTGCGCACGGTAGCCGACGCCGACGATGTCGAGCGACTTGGAGTGCCCTTTCGTCACGCCCTCCACCATGTTCGCCACCAGCGTGCGGGCGAGCCCGTGCTGGCTCCGCGCCTCACGCAGGTTGTTCGGCCGCTCCAAGCTGAGCTTGCCATCTTCCTGCTTCACGGTTAGGAGCCGGGATATAGGCTGCGAAAGCTCCCCTTTCGGGCCCTTGACGTACACCGTGTTCGTCGGAGCATCCACCGTGACGGTGACGCCGGACGGAACATCGATCGGTCTCAGTCCAATTCGAGACATATCAGTACACCTCGCACAGGACTTCGCCGCCCATTCGTCGTCGGCGCGCCTCGCGGTCGGTCATCAGCCCGGCGCTCGTGCTCAGGATTCTGGTTGCGAGTCCGCTGCGGATCGGCTTGAGCTCATTCACGGGCCGGTAGATACGCAGCCCTGGCTTGCTCACTCGGGCGATGTGGTTGATGAGGGAATTTCGCTTCGAGTCGTATCGAAGTTGCACCCGGATGGTTGGAAACTTGGTTTCGTTCGAGATCTCGTAGCCGGTGATGTACCCCTCGGCTTGGAGAATCTTGACGATTTCCACTTTGATGTTGCTGTGCGGAACGTCCACGGTTGGCAAGTGCGCTCGAGCGCCATTGCGAATGCGCGTCAGAAGGTCCGCGATGGGATCGCTATGCATAGGGAATCGAACCTCCTGAGCTCTACCAGCTCGACTTCTTGACGCCGGGCAACTCGCCCTTATGCGCCTTCTCGCGCAGGCAAATCCTGCAGATGCCGAAGAATCGGAAATATCCGTGCCGCCGCCCGCAAAGGGAGCAGCGATTGTAGCCGCGAGTGCTGAACTTCGGCTTTCTCTTTTGCTTTTCTATCAGTGCTTGTTTAGCCATTCATTCTCCGCCGTTGCCGGGTTGGTTCGAGGCTCGTGGCACCGCCTGACCCGTGGCATAATTTTGGGATCGGGCGCATTTGCGTCCGAACGGCAAAGAATACCCGAGGACGACTTACTCCAAGATTCTAACGACCCAGGCGGGTTCGAGCACTTGAGAACCCGTGATCAGCAGCCGCCTTCCATCGTAGGACGCCGCTCGAAGGAACTGATGTCCGATCACCTTCCACGACTTCAGATTCTTGTCCGACAGAAGTAGTTCGTAGTCGGACGCCACGGTCGGAAGGCCCTTGGCGTCGCTCAGGCATACGAGCAGCCGCCGCGAAGGCAGCACAACGGAATTCAGGAACCTAAAGCCTGGTGGAACTGCGATGGGAAGTCGCCGGAGCGTCTTCACGACCTTGGCCGAAACAGATTGAATCGAGGCGTGCGCTTCGCCTCCGCGCGAGTCCCCCTGGTAATCATTGACTTCGTAGACCAGCGACCGCTTGGCCAGGTATCCGACCACGAATCCGTCGAGCTTTGCGTTCGGTAAATAGAGCTTTCTGTGAAAGCTCTTGTCCCGCAGCTCAACTCCGTTTCCGTAAGCGAGCCAGGCGTTCGAATCCTGGGCGTGACGCCACAAGCCTGGACGCACCCGTCCGGGCCCCCCAAGAATCCTGTAGTAAATCGAACCAAGCTCTGGATTCCTAAAATCGACCAATCCAAACGCCCCGCCGAAGGCGCTATGGCTGGTGAAGGAAAGCCAGAAGCGATCACCTTTGTCGCCGACGGCGGTCATAGCCTGGGGTTCAAGGTTCGGAAGCGTTTCGACGCCGGGAGCGAGCTTGGGCCAGGGCGGCTGCCACGAGTCTTTCGCGCTCGGCCAGAACACATACTTTTTACACTTTCGCGCCATATAAAGCGTAAAGGGTGAGACTTTGCCTGAGGCGAGGTCGATGCGCCAACGCCCAGATGCGAAAACGGCGAATCGCCCGCTCAGGTCCAGGTCTCCGACCATGTATTGGTCCCAAGCGATGACCCCATATAGCGGTCCGCTCCTGAGAGATAGCGGCCGATAAGCGGCAAGCGACACCCTGCGTTCGACAACGAACGGGCAGGCAAGCTCGGGCCCCGAAATTGCCGCGGATGATGGGAGAGCGAAGAGCATTACGGCACCGGGCAGTAGCCGAGCATGTCCAGAGCTATCGGCAGGGTCGAGCCAGCCGCAACTGCGACGAGCACGGTAATCGGCTGGCTTCCCGTATTAGGAGGGACTTTCTTGTTTGCAAAGTTCGCGGCGCTCGCTGCGCCCCCGAAGGTAAGGGCTGGAATCTCACTGTTCACGGCGAGTGCGCTTTCAAGGCTTCCTTTTCCGGCGCCTCCGAACTTTCCGCTGGTGTTTCTCGCGCGCAGCGGCTGGTAGACGCTGATCTGGTTGGGGCCGCTGTTTTCAACGTTCACCTGGTAGATGAGATTCACACCAGACAGGCCCTTGTTGCCGGTGCCCGCCCCCCTCCTATCCAAACCGGTCCCTTGGCCAGGCATAGGCCGTGACCTCGGCGCTCCCGGGCTGAAACATCGAGCGCTCCTGAACGAAGTAGGTGTTTTCATCCGGGTGGACGACGGGTCCGACGTCCTTGACGGCCGATACGATCGCCGTAATGCTCGACGAAGGCCACCAGCCCCGAGTGTTCCCAGCTTTCGGTATAGGCATTTGCGACTGGGGCGGCAGGCCGGCGCCCGAGCTCACCATCGTGCGGATCGTAGCGCCAGAAGCTGGCGGACCGACCACGTCGAATTCATGAACCGAGCCGACTAACTCTGTGCTTGAGCCATGTGCCCCGGCGCTGCCCGCCAAAAACGCCTGCTCGACCCCAGGGAGCGGCAGATTAAAATCCCCATCAATATTGAGCAGACCGAACGCATGAGCCCGGGCAAGGCAAATTCCAACCGTTCCTATGGGATCGCTCGAGCTTCCGGCGATGCTGTGCGACCGATGGTTTTGAATACTGCCACTGCCCCCGAGCAAAGTAACTCCGATCCAAAGGTTGAATCCGTTCGCATATCCTCCCTGCCCGTTGAGGTGGTAGAGAAAGACTCGGATCGAAAGAGTGCCTGAAACGGGAATTTGATGTGCGCATTGATACAGCGACGATGGATCGGGCGCCGTCGCGAGAGTGAGCGTTTCTGGGCTGTCGCTGACAATCAGGACGCGCGAATCGTCGCGAACAAACAGGTCGGCGGCAGTTAGATCGCCCGTCTGCGCAGCCGAGAGAGTTTGCAGCGGATGCTGAAACGTGCAAGGCATGCGGACATAATACGGTCGATAGGTGCTTTTTCGCGGACCGAGCCGCGGCGTGTGTGGGTGAACCCAGATGCTCCGAAGTACAATCGCTCCTGGGAGTCGATCGGACGGCGGCCTCGCGCAAGCGGGGAGGAAAGTCCGGACTTCATAGGGCACAGTGCCCGGCGCAAGCCGGGGCGGGGCGACCCGACGGAAAGTGCAACAGAAACATACCGCCCGAAAGGGTAAGGGTGAAATGGTGAGGTAAGAGCTCACCGGCAGACCGGGTAACCGGCTGGCCGTGCAAACCCCACTGGAAGCAAGGCCAAATAGGGAAGGGATGACGTTGCCCGCCGACCTTCCGGGTTGGCCGCGTAGATAAATCGCCGTACAAATACAGAATCCGGCTTATAGGTCGACTCTCATAGCCCCGACCGCGGCCCTACAGCCAAGCCACTAGCGAGCACAGATGAGGCCGGCTCACGCCTTTGTTTTCCACCAGGCTTCGATCGCCGATTCCCACGAGCCTTCGTAGAATTCGTCCACGTACTCCTGGTACACGTCGAAGCGCTGCTTATAGTGCTTTTCCAAATCCACGGGGCTCGATGACGATATCCATGTCGTCCAGCGCTCGAGCCCAGAAGTGAGCAGCGCCTCGCCTTCTTCGGCGGAAGCTGCCTGGGGGGCGTCGCCCAGCACAGCATTGTCAGACGCCGAAGCACTCGTCTCGAACTGATCGAGCCGCACCAGGTCCGGACGCATCGCCAGGAGCTGCGACGTCTCGTATCGGCCCGCGTGGTCTAGCAGATCCTCGTTGCCAAGCGGCTCCAAGGGCGAACCGGCAAAGACTCGCAATCCCTCGAAATCCTCCATCGCACGAAGCGCCGCTTCGTAGAGCTCGATAACGTGCCCTTGGGCGTAGTGCCCGGTGACTACCGCGATCGTTCGCGCGCCGGAGGCGTACAGGCCACTCAAGACGTCGTCGATGAGCCGCTGAAACGTGTCGGTGCGGACTGCCAACGAATGCCGGTGTGGAAGCGGAGTGACCGGCATCCAGCAGCAGGGAAGCAGTACCGCGCCGAGGTTCTCGGCCAGACTTTCCGAAAACCGGTCTGCCACGATTCCGTCGAGCCCGAGCGGCAGATGCGATCCGTGCCACTCCAGCGCCCCCCATGGCGCCACGGCGCACGGGAATCGACTCCACGCCTGGCCGAGCTCTCGAGGGGTCATCTCGGCATATCGCATCGGCATATCGAACAGACGCTCGGCGAAGCCGATTCCGTGCTAGAACTCGCCCTCATAGGGGAGAATAAGCTCGTCGATGCGGAAGAGGCTTACGTCGGTCGTCAACTCCCAGCTTTCTGGGCTAGTGTTGATCATATTGCTGCTCGGATTCGTCCTGACGCTCTTCGCCGGGACGCACGTCGACCGCGAGACGCACCGATCCATCAACAATTTTCTGAATCCGAGCACGCTTGTTCAGGTTGCCACCGACACGAGCTTCTTCGCGATCATGGCGGTCGGCAGCGCGCTGGTCATCATCTCGGGGGGCATCGATCTGTCCGTAGGTTCGATCTATGCCCTGGCCGGCGTGCTGATGGCGATGATGCTGCGCGGCCACGACACGGTCTCACCGCTGCTCGCGGGGCTCATCTGCTGCGGCGTCGGCACGATCGCGGGCTGGCTGAACGGCTTAATGGTGTCGAACCTCGGCGTTCATCCGTTCATCGTGACGCTCGGCACGATGTGGGTGTATCGCGGCATCGCATTCGTATCCACGAAGGCAGAGACGATTCTGGTGCCGCAATCGCTGACCAACTTCGCGAAGGCGAACCTTGGGTTCGGCAAAGGGCTATATCCGATGCCCATGATCGTCATGATCCTCACTGCCATCGGCGGAGCTCTGTACCTGCAGCGGACGGTCATGGGGAGGAACGTTTTCGCGGTCGGTGGAAACATCGAGGCGTCGCGATATTCCGGGTTGCGGCTCAAGCGCATCTTGACAAGCGTTTACGTGCTTTCCGGATTCACAGCGGGTCTCGCGGCTTTTATGGGAAGCAGCTTTTACGGCGCGGCGACCTCGGGTGACGGCCAAGGGTACGAACTGTACGTCATCGCGAGCGCGGTGGTCGGGGGCACAAGCCTGATCGGCGGCAAGGGGAGCGCCATCGGGGCTATGCTTGGCGCTCTGCTGATCGCTATGATCCGCCAAGCCATCCGGACTCTGCGGCTCGATCAGAACTACGAGTGGATCATCATCGGCTCAGCCATCGTCATCGCGGTCGTCCTGGACAGGTTGAACAGCCGGCTGTCGGAGCGCCGGCTTACAAGGGCCAGGGCCTAGCCGCCCGATCCGCGAATCGGCAGGCCGTTCTTATCCAACTTGCTGCTAGGCAAAGACTGGATCACCCAATACTTCTCCTCCGAAAACTCAACCTTCACAAGGTCCCCCTCATCGGAGAGGTATGCCTTTTCGGTGAGCTTTCCCGGGCCGGTGATATCGACGCACTGCCCCTTGAACCAGACATTCATGTACTGGCAGTTGAACTTGCCTGAAATCTTCGCCTCGTAGTCGTCGACCGAGCCGGTCTGAAGATTCAGCACCTGGAATTTTTTCTCCGGCAGCAGGACTTTGCCACCCGCCAGCATCGGCGTGAACTGCGCGTCGAGAGCTTCCATGCCGCCGGAGGGGAACATCGTCAGAAACTTGGTGCCTTGCGGTGTCTCCCGGCTCACCTCGACGCTGTCGGTGCCATATGTGGCGTTGCAGCGCAGATCGCCCATCGGACTCTGGAGCTGATAATACTGGCGCAGGATCTTTCCCTTGTCCGAGATCCACCACTGGGTCTTGGCCATGCTGGTGATCTGATATTGGTGATCTTTCGGTCCCACGCGCTGTCGGACCAGCGATTCAGTCGTCAGCAGGTTCGCCTTCTGGTTGAAGATGTCGTCGGGCCTGACCGACCAGCGCATGTATCCGAGGTTTTTCTCCACCCAGTTCTGGGGCTGGATGGTTTCGTGCGGCTGCCCGTCGTTGATGCCGTTCGGAATGTATTGCGCGTTTACTTCCTTCTCATAGAAGTAGTTCAGCAGGGTCTCGCTCTGATCCCGGATTCCGAGCGCCATTTCTCGTTGCCCGCCGGCGATGGGGATCTCATAGGCGACCTTCGGAAAGCCTTGTATGACCGTCTGCGAGCCCAGCATTGCGCCGGCCAGTGCGAGAGTTGCCAGCATGTCATCTATTGATTACTGCAGTTTTGGCCCAGCGTGCACCGACATTTCGGCGGGGAGGCGCTATTTCGTTCCAAGAGCTTCGTAAAGCGGATGGCCAACGTTCCCAGTCGGCTGTTCGATTCCGAGAAGTCGGCACAGCGTAGGCGCGATATCCGCAGTGGCTACGGTTCGAGAATAGACGCCGCGCGCTATGCCGCCCCATCGCATGAGAATGGGCACATGCGAGTCGTAAGCCCAGGGCGATCCGTGCCCGGTTCCGGTCCCACCCCCGAAAAGAACTCCTGGCGCCTCGAATACCAGCACATCGCCGCCGTTCTTCGGGTCGTAGCCGTTCACCACCTTCTGGTCCCAATCCCACGCCGGCAGCTCGCCGTGCATGATCTGGTCGGCGCCGAAGGCGCAGTAGATGCCCGGCACGCCGCTCGCCGCCTTGGCCGCGGCTTCCTCTACCTCCGGCAGCGGCAGCTTCTTGTCGGCGATCAGCTTTCGATTGAGATAGAGGTTGTCCTCGAACGTGCCGTTGGACACCACCCAGCGCCCCTCGCCGTACGCTGCCGTGAGTGCCGCCTGAACGGCTGTCGCCACGCTGGATCCCAGCACACGAGAGGAGCCCGTACGGTACTCGCCGTTCGATTCCTCGGGAATCGGCAAAACGCCGTGGTCTCCCGTGATGGTAATCGCCACGTTGTCGATTCCCACGCGCTTGTCGAGGTCGTTGAACAGCCTGCTGAGGAGCCGGTCCGTCCGCACCGTGATGTCCATCACTTCCGGGCTATTCGGCCCGTACCGGTGCCCGATATAGTCGTTCGTAGCGAGGTTTACCACGAGGATGTCCGGATCCTCGTGCCGGCCCAGGTTCTCGGCGTCGATAGCCCTCTCGACGGTGTCGAACAGAAAAGTCTGACCTTGCCCACTCTGGATGAGCCTGCCGATATAGCCAGGGTCCGGCTTGCCGCTTCCCAAACGGTGCGAGAACGCCTTTCCGGCAGGCGGGGCAGCTTCCGCAGGCGCCTTTCGCGTGCGTGAGTAAGCCTCAATGGGCAGCAGCGGCTCCCAGCTTTCGTTGTCGGCGCGGGCGACCCAGTGCTCGCGATTGATGGCGTCCGCCCAGACGGGAAGCCTTCCGTTTGGGGCGTAGAACGTACTCGTCACCCAACCCCCGCAGGATTCGTCCATCCACACGACGGAGTCGGCGGCGTGCCCGGCCATGAGGATAGCCGCACGATCTTTGAAGGAGATTCCCACCACCTTCGATCTGCCGTTCGTCGCCATTTTCAGCTCGTCGCCCACCGTGGTGACCCGGAGGTTCCGGGGACTCATCGGTCCGCCTGGACCGACGGGCTGGACCGACGGGTCATCGACGCAGTAGATCGGCTTTCCGGTTTCGCGGTCGAACCATGAATTCCCGACGATTCCGTCGAGGCAAGGCTCGGAACCGGTCATGAGCGTGGCGTGCCCGGGACCGGTCGCCGTCGGCACATGGTTGTGGTGCGCGTCCGTGTACCGCGCTCCCGTCTCCTCGATGAACCGGAAGCCTCCGAGCTTGCCGCCCGTTTTCGCGGGAAGGAAGTAGGGTTCGAATCGGTCGATGTAGTCTGCGCGAAACTGGTCGATGCTGATCAGCAGCACGAGCTTAGGTCTGTTCGGCGCGGCCAGGGAAACGGTGGAGAGGGAGGCCAACGCGATCAAAGCGCCGGCAGCCGCGGTGCGTGTCATCGGAATCGGAGCATACCGGGAGACGATTAAACGTTCCTTAAGGATGGCTCGCTAACTCGATGCCAAAGGAAATGCACCAGGCAAGCGCTCGCGATCCCCGCGCACGCTCCGCCGAGCACGTCGGTGGGCCAGTGCACTCCGCGATAAATACGGCTGAAGCCGACGAGCGCGGCCCAAATCAGCGCGACGAAGCCCCACACGCGTTGCCGCGTGGGCCAAAGCTCGAGAAATAGGGTGAACGCGAGGGCGAAAGACGTGGTCGTATGGCCGCTTGGAAAGCTGTGGGCGTAGATGGATTCCTGGGAGTGCGCCAGAGCCAGGTTGCTCGGCCGGTCGCGTGCGATGGCGAGCTTTGTGATGCCGCTCACCACTATCCCGCCAAAGGCGACAGCAGTAATCAGTGGGGCCACCACGAGGAAGCTCTTCGACCAGGTTTCTTTGAGAAATCTATCTGGCCCCGACCTGAGCGCCAAAGCGGCGCACACGATGAGGAGCGCGGCTACTTGAACGTAGCCAAGGCCAGTGCTGGTGACGACCCAGAAAACCGGGTCGAGCCAGCTCTCGTGGCAGCCAATATTGATATCCTTGAAGACGCCGAGGTCGAGGCGCCAGAGGGATTCCACCGTGCGGATGTTACCGCTGGCCCGATCCCTTGCCCGGCGGCAGCCGTACGAGCACGACGCGGATCAGCATGGGCTCTTGTGGCTCGACGTTCTGGGCATTCGTCGTACTTTTCTCGCGGGCTGCGCCTGCCACGCCCCCCGACGCGATCTTGCCGGCGAAGTCACGTTTCGTTGCATAGCCCTCCGGGCCGCCAGCAGCTGAAGGTTGGGCTTTCTTCGTGGCGTCATCGGCGGAATCGATTTTCCAGTTCTCGTTGGCCGCGCGGATCACCCCTAGCTTGGCGATATCCTGCTGCCTGCCTGGGCTGGCCGAAACAAGGAACACTCGCTCGCCTTTGCTCGGCCGAGGTTCTTCGATGACCACGCGTGCGCCGGTCGGCTTGAGCGCCAGGCTCAGCTTTGCCGGCAACTCGTCGGGCTTCGCTGCCTGCACGGGAGGGCCCGCCGAGGGCGATGGCGCCCTGCGCACATCCTTTTGAATTCCGAAAACGGCTGGATGGCGAATGGGCAGCTTCTTGAACTGGCCCGTGGGACCATTCTGGGCGGGCGCCGCCGGGGGCGTCTTCATCTGTTTCGTAGACTTATTGGATTGCGCCGTGGCTGTCGAGCCGGCCTTGGCGAACGGAGCCAGATCGATGCCAGGGTTCACTGTCCGATCCACGACGGCGACGCTCCCGGGCTGTACTCGCCCCGGGTTGAGGTACTTGGACCCGATCACTCCGATCGCGAATGCGGCGGCGAGTCCCCCTGCCCACAGCAGCGGCCCCAGCCACGTCTCGCGCCTCGGCGAGGGCCGGTTCAGGATGCTAAGCGTTTCTTCCTTGCCACGAACCGGCACGCCGGCGGTCTCTTCGCTCAGGATCGATGAGAGCATTTCGATCTGGCGAATTTCTTCGGCAAGCTTTGGATCGGCTTCCGCGGCTTTGCGGATCTCTTCTGCGCGCTGCGGAGGCAGTGCGCCGTCGACATAGGCTTTCAGATCGTCTCTCACGCCTGCTCTCCAAACACCGATGCTCGCATTTGCCGAAACGCGTGGTGAAGCCTCGACTTCACGGTCCCTTCAGGCACGTTCAAGACTTGCGCTATTTCCAAGTACGTCATCCCTTGCAGCTCATGGAGCACGACTACTTCACGGTGCTCGGGCCCAAGTCGATCGAGCGCGCTGCGCAGCGCCTCGCGGTTTACGATGGATTTTTCTGGGTCGAGCGGGCTTGCCCGCTCTGGGTCGAGCTCGATCATCGGTGGCTCGACGCGCCGTCGCC
>JAICWL010000081.1 GCA_025934835.1 Fimbriimonadaceae bacterium | reverse complement strand
CGATGTTCAAGCTGCGCGCGATTTCGTCGATATGCGATTCGCGAGCGAACGTGTTGAACGTCGCAGCGAGGCCGCGGTACGAGCCCTTGCGCAGCGGCGAATCAAGGTCGTGAAACTCAGCCCGATGACTCGGTATATCGTACGGCGGCTCGATCGCTTGCGGGCCCGAATTGTAGTTGTCGAATTCCCAGGCGAGCAGCTTGCCGTCGTTTGAGGTTGCGCTGGCAGCCTGCACCACGCCCCCCGGGCGGAAATAGGCGAACGTGAACTCCTCTTCCCGAGACCACGTGAGCCGCACAGGCCGGCCGAGCGCCTTGGCTATGCGCGCCGCCTCGACCGCAGCCTCGCCCGTATGCTTCCCGCCGAACCCGCCACCTGTATCGGGCACGATCACCCGCACCTGGTTTTGGCTAACCCCGAGAGCTTGAGCGACCTCGTATTTCATGGCGAACGGTCGCTGCGTACCCGTATAAACCGTCAGCTTTTTCCCATCCCACTCGGCCAAGGCGGCTCGGGGCTCGAGCGGCACATGGGCTATGAAATTCGCCACATACTGGGCGCGAAGCACATGGTCGCCCTGGACCGAATCGTGTCTTGCGGAGGCCTCGGCCGCCATTGCCGAGAAAAACTCCTCGCGTGAAGGCTGCGGCTTGTGGTCCCATTCGGCCCGGATCGCGGAAACCGCAGCGACGGCTTGCCGAAGTGTGGGTGCGGCCACCGCCACGAAGTCCCCTTCGTGTACAACGCGGGCGCCTGGCATCTTCTCGGCATCGGAAACGTCGACCGACTTCAGGGTCGAGCCGAGCTTGGGTGGCCGAAGTACCTTAGCGAAAAGCATCCCCGGACGAACCATGTCCGAGGCGTATCGATGCACGCCGGTGACGATGTCGCGAGCGCCCATTTTCGGCTGCGACGTGCCGAGGACCTTCCAGTCGGCAGTGGGAGTCAGGGCTACGTCGCCGGTGATCGGCTCGTCGAACTTCTCGGCGGCCGCAAGCTTCCCGTAGCCTATCGACTTGCCGTCAGGCGCCAAAACCTTGCCTTCGGCGGCCGTTAAACTCGCCGGCGAGGCCCCAAGCTGCTTCGAGGCAAGCTCGAGCAGGCGCTCGCGCGCCGCGGCCGCAGCGCGGCGCACCTGCGGGATCATCGTGGGCGACGTCCGGCTCCCGAAGGTCCCCATGTCGAACGGAACCAGATCGGTGTCTCCCATGATCACCGAGATTCGGCTCATCGGTACGCGGAGCTCTTCGGCGGCTGCCTGCGCGACGGAGGTGCGAGCATTTTGCCCGACATCCACCTTGCCTGTGAAAACGGTGACGCGGCCGTCGGCGCCGACGTGGATCCACGCGCTGATGACTTGAGGAACGGAGGCGCCGCGCTGCTTGGCGAATGCAGCAGCAATCGCATCCGGCGCGACGGCCGCGACGAGGATTCCGCCTCCCAACAGGCGCAGAAGGCTCCTTCGGGTTAGGCTCATCTCCTTGTCGGAAGTGGAGGCGCTCACGCCTGGCTCCCGGCGCCCGACGCACGCTGCACGGCGGCGATCATTCTCTGGTAGCCGCAACACCGGCAGACGTTGCCCGCCATCCCCTCGCGGATCTGCCCCTCGCTTGGGTTCGGCTGCGATTTGAGCAGACTCACAGCCCGTAGGATCATCCCTGGGACGCAGTAGCCGCACTGCATCGCGCCCTCTTCGAGGAACGCTCTTTGCACCGGGTGCAGATTCTGACCGCTGGCGAGACCTTCGATGGTGACGATGTGCTTCCCGGTCGCCTCGCCAAGGCTGAGCGTACAGCTATGTACGGCCTCATCGTCCAGCAGCACAGTGCAGGCGCCGCATTGACCCTCTCCGCAGCCGTACTTTGCCCCGGTGAGCCCCAGGTCATTGCGCAGCACTTCCAGAACACTGGTCTCGCTGGGCGCGTCCACTTGGTGCGGAACCCCATTGACCAAAAGCTCGATGCTCTCGTTCATGGTTCCCCGAATCGTACCTAGATCGGGCTCTCGCGACTGACAGTCTGTTCGCCTTCGAACGACTCGAGCGGCGTGGCGCCCATGACGCCTGTCACCGACCGGAACAACCGGACTTGGCGTCCGGCGAACTCTGCCCGCCACTTCGCAGTGAACGTCGAATCCAAGTCGACCAATTTCAGCTCGAGAACGTTCTCGGACGTCCAGGCGGCAGCCGCGCACATTGGGCTTTCCCCGGGCTCGCTCCACCGATTCCGGCCTGCGAGCCAAACCGAAGGCTCGTCGCCACCGAGTCGGACCAGAACGTGCTGGTCGCCGAATTCGAAGCCAACTGACGATATGCCGGATGCCTTTCGCCCGACGAACGGCCCTGCCCCGATGCTCGCCTCGAGCGGTGATTCGATCGATGAATCCGGCCTAGCGAGCTGACGATCGAGCGCGATCGGCTTTCCCGTTTGCGGGTCCCCTTCGAGCGCCGGAAGCAAGTGCTCCCAAACTGCGTTCAAGACTCCCTGCATGTCGTCCGTGCTGCTCGTCATCGCGATAACCGCCTGCTGGTCCGGCAGCACCACGCAGAATTGGCCGAACGCCCCGTCTCCCCTGTAGGCGCCGTGGCGGCAGCGCCAAAACTGGTAGCCGTACCCTTGCCCCCAGTCGCTGTTCGGCTGGTCTCCGTTGGAGATGTGCTTGCGCGTGGCCTCGCTCACCCATCCCTCGGGCAGCAGCCGCTTTCCTTGCCACACGCCGTCCTGCAGATACAGCTGCCCGAACCTGGCGATGGCCTCGGTCGTGACCGACAGACCCCAACCGCCGACGTTGATCCCGCGCGGACAGCTTTGCCAGGTAGGAGCTTCGATACCGAGCGGCTCGAACAGGCGCGGGCCCAGATACTCGAGCAGCGTCTGGCCGGTCCGAGCCTGCAGGATTGCGGAAAGCATATAAGTCGCCAGGCTCTCGTAAAGGAAACGCGTGCCGGGCTCGAAGGCGACCGGCTGCGCCAAGAACCTTGCTGCCCAGTCTTCGTTTTGTCTCGCGCCCCAATCCTCCTGCTCATGACCGGTGGACATAGTTAGTAGGTGGCGGACTTTCATGCGGGCCAGCCGGGAATCCGGCCAAGCGGGCATCCGCTCCGGAAAGTACGCCGCCACGGACTCGTCGAGGCCGACCAGCCGCTCGCTCGCAGCAAAGCCGATCGCGGTTGACGTGAAGCTCTTGCTCAGCGAGTACAGCAGGTGCGGCCTGGCTGCCGAAAACGGCCTCCAATAGCACTCGGCGACCCTCTGGCCGCCCCAGACGAGTATGAAGCTGTGCGCGCCCAAGCTCTGACTTTCGATGTCGCCGATGAAGCCGCTAATCGCTTTTTCGAGGCGAGGCGGCTTGGTAGTCTGCGGACTTGCCATGGCCGTGCCTACTCTACCGTCGGATACGGCCGTCGAGTATCCTTTACATCGCCCCGCCAATGACCGAAGCTCATCCTCCGATTCGAAACCGCAGCGACGACTACCGCTGGGAAGGGGTCGAAGTTCACCCCTACAAGGAAACCGGCACGCATTTCAAGAGCATCACCCGGCAGACGCTTTTTGCCGGCTCGGACGAACTTCCGGTGGAGTTTCGGTATTTCGAGGTATCGCCGGACGGCCATTCGACTCTCGAGCGGCACGAACACGCTCACCTTGTCATGGTCATCCGCGGCTCCGGCCAGGTGCTCGTGGGAGACCACGTGAGTCCGATTGGCCTCCACGACCTGGTGCACATCCCGCCGATGACCTGGCATCAGTTTCGCGCCACGAGCGGCGAGGAGCTTGGATTCCTGTGCGTCGTGAGCACGGAGCGCGATCGGCCGCAGCGTCCCGGCGAAGATGATTTGGCCGCCCTCCGCCAAGACCAAGCTGTCGGCCAATTCATTCGAGTGTAGGCGGATTCGGCCAAACTAACCCCTGGGCGAAGGTCGCGAGTTCTATCGCCATCGAGACACTGGAACACTTGGAACAACGAACTTTCGGCTTTGAGACGCGGCAACTCCATGCGGGCCAGATCCCGGACCCCTACGTGGGCGCTCGGGCCGCGCCGATCTATCAGACGACCTCCTACGTTTTCGAATCCGCAGACCAGGCCGCCCATCTTTTCGAGCTGAAGCAGTACGGCAACATCTACTCGCGCATCAGCAACCCCACGACCGCGATCTTTGAGGAGCGTATGGCCTCGCTGGAAAACGGCACGGGCGCGGTCGCCGTGGCCAGCGGAATGGCCGCGCAGTTCGACACGATCATGACGTTGTGCTCGCCCGGCGACGAGATCGTGGCGTCGTCCCAGCTCTACGGTGGCAGCCTGACGCAGCTCACACACACGCTGACCAAGCTTTCGGTGGACGTCAAATTCGTGGACCCGAGCGAAGTGGCGAACTGGGAACAGGCGGTCACGCCGCAGACCAAGATGCTGTTCGTCGAAATCATCGGCAATCCTTCGGGCAGCATCCCGGACCTCGAAGGGCTCGCGGCGCTGGCGAAGGACCGACGAGTGCCGCTCGTGGTGGACAGCACCTTCGCCACGCCCTACCTCTGCCGGCCCATCGACTGGGGCGCGACGATCGTCGTTCACTCGGCGACCAAGTTCATCGGCGGCCACGGCACGTCGATCGGAGGCGTGGTGATAGATTCGGGCGACTTCGAATTCTCCCGATACCCCACGATCGCGGACCCCTCGCCGTCCTACCACGGCCTGCGGTTCTTCGACACGTTCGGGCATTACGGATTCCTAATGAAGCTTCGCGCGGAGACGCTGCGCGACACGGGAGCTTGCATCGCACCCATGAATTCTTTCCTTCTTCTGCAGGGCCTCGAGACGCTTTCGGTGCGCATGGACCGGCATGTGTCGAACGCCGCCGCGGTAGCGCAGTTCTTGGAGGGCCACCCGAACGTAGCGCGGGTCCATTACGCGGGGCTGCCCAGCCACCCGCACCACGAGCGGGCGAACAAGTACATGCCCAGGGGCCCAGGCGCCGTGATGGCTTTCGACATTCAGTCGCCCGGAGACCCTCGCGAGGCAGGACGTCGGTTCATCGAATCGCTTCAGATCTTTTCACACCTGGCGAACGTGGGAGACGCGAAGAGCCTGGTCATCCACCCGGCCTCGACCACGCACCAGCAGCTTTCGGACGAGGAGTTGGCCGCCGGGGGGATAACGCCCTCTACGATTCGTCTGTCGGTGGGGCTGGAGACCTTGGACGACCTGCTTTGGGACCTGGATCAGGCGCTGTCTCGGGCAGGCTAGCCGGGTGCGCAAGCAGGCTTGGCAGCACATTCGATTCGTAGTCGCAGCCCCGAACCATTATTCGACAGACGGCAAACTCCCCACCAAAGCACCTCTACGGACACGCCCCAGAGCGCAAAACGGTGCGGGTACCTTGGGAAACATGGATCTCGGATCGGGGGCGGTTTGCGATATTCGCATGAACACGCGGCTCACGCCGGAGCAGCGGGCGAAATACCAGGACTCGCAGGTCATCCGGGAGCTTCTGGCGCACGCGAAGACCATCGCCGTGGTGGGTCTTTCAACAGAGAAAACCAAGGCGAGCAATATGGTGGCCTCGTACCTACAGGATGAAGGGTATCGGATCATCCCGGTGAACCCGCGCGCCGAGGAAATCCTCGGCGAAAAGGCTTACCCCGACCTGAGTAGCATCCCCGAGAAAGTCGACATCGTGGACATCTTCCGCCCCGCGAGCGAGGTCCCCGGCATCGTGGATGAAGCGATCAAAATATGCGCCAAGGCGGTGTGGATGCAGCTCCGGATTATCGACCTGCCTTCGGCGGACAAGGCTCTGCAAGCGGGTCTGAAGGCGATCGTCGACCGATGCATCAAGATGGAGCATGGCCGGTACTGCGGCGCGCTGCATTGGGCCGGCATGAACACCGAGGTCGTCACCGCGCGAAGAAGGGCGAGCTAAGTGGCACGGCTCTACGAGGACGAAATCGTCGTCCCGGCAGCGTCGCTGGGACCGGAAAACCCCCACGCGCCGCTTTGGACGCCGATACCGATGGTGGCCCATTACGAGGGCGCGGAAATCGTTTCCAATTCCTGCCTGCCCTACCGCCTGCAAGATGGATATGACCGCACTCTCGTACCCCGGCGTTTCCGGGCGATCATTCTTGAAACCGATCGGCTCAAAGCTACCGTGCTGCCCGAGATCGGCGGCCGTCTGTGGTCGCTCGTGCACAAGCAGAGCGACCGCGAGCTGTTGCATGTGAACGAGAGTTGGCAGCCTGCGAACATCGCCGTCAGAAACGCGTGGGTCAGCGGCGGAGTGGAGTGGAACCCGGGCATCTATGGTCACACGGTGTTTACGAACGACCCCGTCTACGCCGGCGAGATCGAAATTCCCGGAGGGGTCGGCTTGCGGGTTTGGGAATACGAGAGGCTGCGAGGAACTCCCTGGTCGGTCGATTTGTGGGCCCTGGACGGCAGCGACTATCTTTTCATCGCGCCGCGGATCGTGAATCCGAACGAACATGCGATTCCGATGTATTGGTGGACGTGCATCGCCTACCCGGAGAACGAACGCACGAAGGTGCTCGCGCCGGCCCGGTTTGCCATCGAGCC
Source organism: Fimbriimonadaceae bacterium (assembly GCA_025934835.1). Taxonomy (GTDB): domain Bacteria; phylum Armatimonadota; class Fimbriimonadia; order Fimbriimonadales; family Fimbriimonadaceae; genus Fimbriimonas. The sequence goes on along the minus strand of JAICWL010000081.1, from coordinate 9,043 downwards.
GGATCATACGGCCGGCGTGGATGTGCGGAAAGACTTGGAAGCCGAACCCGATCTGACGATCCCATCGCGGCGAGATCACCCGCATGACGTGTATTTCGAGATTCCGGAGGGACGCAGGCCGTGGATCGCCGCGGTCGAGCCCGAGGGATACGGCACGGTGCATGTGTCCTCCCCCCGACTAAAAGGGCGAAAGATGTGGGTTTGGGGAATGGGGCCGAACGGCCGGCGCTGGCAAAGCTGGCTGGCGCACGGAGGGACGCCGTACATCGAGATTCAAGGCGGGCTCGCGATGAAGCAGAACCAGTACGTCCGGATGCCCGCGCGCGCGGATTGGTCGTGGCTGGAGGCGATCGGCCCGACCGGACCGGACGTGCAGCACCAGCTCGATGCGGATTTGCCCGAGGCGTCCTTCGACCAGCTTGCCGCGAAGATCATCGCGGGCCAAAGGCAGCCGGCCCGAACGGTGGCGGTCGGCAGCGGCTGGGGAGCGTTGGAGCAAGAAAGGCGGCGCTTGCATCGGGAGCCGGTTCTCATTGGCCCGGAAATGCCTTTCGAGCGCGGCGACAACTCCGATAGCTGGGAAGCGCTGCTCGAAAGCGGCGCCATGCCGGATTGGCCGGAGCCGCGCGATTACATGATCGACCTGCGGTGGGAGGAGCGGCTCCGCCTCGCAGCCGATAAGGGCGGGTGGCTGCCCCGGCTGCACTTGGGCGTAATGATGTTCGCCGCCGGGCGGTTCGACGAAGCCGAGCGCGCGTGGAAGCATTGCCTTGAAGCGGAAGAGAACGGATGGGCCCTTCGAAATCTCGCGGTGCTGGCGAAAATCGCCGGACGGGATGATGCCATCGACGTTTGGACGCGGGCACAGAAGCTATTGCCGGACGACCCGCATCTGGTGGACGAGCTGTGCCGTGAGCTTCTCGCGGCGGGCCGGTTCCCACAGCTAACGGACTTCGTCGAGACGCTGAGAGATCCGTTGGCGGCTCGTCCGCGTGTGCGCCTCGCCCGAGCCGTGCTCGCCATGGCGACCGGAGACGCTCCGGGGGCTCGCGCGTACTTCGATCAACCGTTCGACCTGTTCGATATCCGGGAAAACGAGCGGACTGTCACGGAGCTCTGGAACCAGATTTGCAACGCACTGCCCGGCGCTGGGGACCCGGCCAAGCCCCCGGCGGACTACGATTTCCGAATGCACGCCTGAGGGCGGCGCAGCAGGAATCGGCTTTGGGCAAAATTGCCTATGCCATATCGTGCATTTCAGCTTTCCGCGCGTCAACACCGATGTGCGAGTTTCCGGTAAAGATTGACAGGAAGCGAGAAGCGTCCGGGATGAACACCTTGTGCAAGCTGTTGGCGGTATGGCTGCTGAGCCTAGCGGCAGCGCTTTCATATGGCGAGACTCACTACCGCGTGCTGCTCGTGGGCTTGGGCGCCTATTCGGACAGCGACTTCGCTCCCCTGCGCGGGGCGGACGACATGGTCAGGATCCGCGAAGTGCTCCAGGCTGCGTGGAAAGTGCCGGCCGACTCGATCACCGTTCTCACTTCGGCCAAAGACACGACCAAGCAAGCAATTCTGGGCGCGATCCAGACCCGATTGATCGACCCCGCGCAGCCCGGCGACGCGATCTTGTTCGTTTTCTCCGGTCACGGCACCCAGGTGCTCGATCCTTCAAAGCCGACAGGAGTTTCGCAGGCGATCGTACCGGTCGATCTGAAACGGGTCTCCAAGGACGACCCCGCCCGTGGGCTGCAAAAGGGCGAAGTGGACCCGACCTCGCTGATCACCGGGCCCGAGATCGGAAAGCTGTTCGACCCCCTGAAGGCCAAGGGCGTCGTCAACGTAACGCTGATCTTCGACAGTTGCCATTCGGGCAGCATCACGCGAGGGACTTGCGTGGCGAAGGGCGTATCGAACCCGACAGTTGAGCGATTCTTGAAGAGCAAAGGGCAGGCGACGGCCCAGCCAATCTCCCAAGACGTTCGAGGACTTGTAAGCATTTCTGCCGCGCGGGCCGACCAGGTGGCGTGGCAATCGGCGCAGGGGGGCAACCTATCGGTCGCGTTGGTCCAGGCGCTTCGCGACGCCGTGCCACACGAATCGTATCGGAGTCTGTTCGAGGAGGTCCAGGCGCTCATGGCTTCGCTGCCGCAAGGAGCGCCGCAAAACCCGGTCATCGAGGGCGACGAGAACCGCGCGGTGTTCGCCGACACATTCGTCCAGTCGGCAAGCTACTTCCCTGTCGTGGTCAAGGACGACGTGATCACCGTGAACGCGGGCGAAGCTCTCGGGCTGAAACTCGGCTACACGCTCGGTCTGTACCCGGCAAAGACGGACGATTTCTCGGCCGCTCCCAAATGGACCGCGGTCGTCTCGCAAGTGCAAGCCGGCACGTCGGAGCTAAAGCTGTCGGACGACTCGGCCAAGGCTCTCGGCGGCGATCTTTCGGGCCTGCAAAGCGCCGAGGCGGTGCTGCTCGACGGTTCCGACGACGGAGTCCTAAGGGTCTGCGCCACGGACCTGGCAGGGCCCGTTTCGGCTGCGGACCTCGGAGCGGTCCCAATGGTTCGGCTGGACTCGCCGGCGACGGCGTACGACGTGCGTTTGAGTCCGAATTCCACAGCCAAGACGATCGATCTCCTGGGCCCGGCAGGCGAGACGCTGGACTCCGTAAGCGGCGACGGCCCAAAAGATCAACTGGTGAAGTCGCTCCGTGAAGCTCTGGAGACCCAAGCCCGCAAGCGCGCCGTGATAAGGCTCGGTCCCTCGGAAAAGTCGGAAGTGAAGGTCGAGATGCGCCTCGTGCGGGTCCGGTTGGACCTGCCGAACGACCTCGAGCACGCCAGGGTCGCGGAGCTGAGCAAGGACGGCATCGATCCGGGCGAGGTCGCCGGTCCGAAGGACCTGTTCGCAATTCAGCTGAGGGCTACCGGAATGACCGGCGACGCTGGAGTTTACGACCCTTACATAGCGCTGCTGAACGTGAATCCTCGTCCGTCGGAGGGTGCGCATTCGGTTCAACAGATCTGGCCCGCGGGCGTGGATGCTCACGGCAACGTCGAGATGAGGCGGTTGAAGGCGGATGGCTCGGTGAGATACCTCGGCGTGGGCGGCGAGCTCGTCAGCGGCGACGATCCCTCCGCGGTGGCATGGTTCCAGCAGGATCCGAGCACCGACGGCGTGGGGCAGGAGATCTGGAAGGTATTCGCAACCGCCGAGCCGCAGGACTTCGGCCCTCTGCTCGACCCATCTCGAAGCGCCGCCAAGGGAGCGTCCACGCGGCTCGGCGCGATCATGCGCGGGTTCGCGACTCTGCAGCCGGTCGGGCGTGGCGCGATGGGCGGGCAGAGCTCCACGCAGTGGGCCGTCGCCCAAGTCGCTCTTCGAACGAAGTAAGCGGGAAGCTGCTAGCCCCGCTTCCTAAAAAACATGTAAAGGGCGAACGGCAGCGCCTGCAAGCCGCAAAACGAAAAACCGAGCAATCCGGCAAACCAAAGTGCACGGGCGCGCCGGTCGTAAAGGTCCAGGATCATCCAGCCGAAAGCGCAAATGGATGAGACGATCAGCAGGTAGAACGCGAGCACGCTCAGGGGATCGCGGTTAATCAAGAGCGCCCCTTTGCCCTTGCCCTGCATCACGTTCATGTCCACAAAAAACGGACTGTGAACGATGCGCAGGACCCCTGCCGCGACGGCGAACCCGAGAGCGATCCAGCCGACCTTGGTCCACTCCTCGCCCAATCCGAGGCGATGCTCGGGCGGGTCGTCCGGACCGCGTACCGGCTCTTCAGTGGGGATGCTAGCGTCACGAAGCACGAATCGCCGCAAGATCCTCGGGCCGGGTCGGTCGACTTTGGCGCGCAGATCGGCTGCTTCTTCGTGGCTGCCTGTCGCGTCGAGCTCGGCGGCAAGGTCCGCGAGAGCATTCCGGTTCGCAGGATCGAGCATGACCGCCCTTCGCAAAGCGATGACGGCCTCCTCGTGGTCTCCGGATCGCGCCAATGCGACGCCACGGGCCGCTTGGACTTCGCTATCCTCCGGGTGTCGCTCGACAAGCGCTGCGGAGAGGGCCAGCGCCTTGTCGATTTCGCCTGCCGAGAGGGCGGTCTCGACCTCTGCAGCCAGGGGCTCGCGCGCGTCTTCCATGGGAATCGGAATGAGCAGTGTACCGTTGCCCTGAGGAGCCGGGTGATTCTGTATACTACGTTGCGCAACGTGGGGCTCGCCCACGTGCGATCAACCAACGAGCATGGTGGTGCAACGACGTGAGACTCCTTAAGGACAAGCACTCCTCTTTTATCGCGGCCGCGGCGCTTGCAGCGCTTGCACTTGGCTGCACTCCGACCAACCCGGACTCCGGTAACGGCAACTCGACCACGACGACAACCTCGACGTCCGGCGGCGCGAAGCGCCCGGCGACGACTGCTCCCGGGAACAAGATCACCGGCGATACGATCCTCATCGGACTCGTGGCCAGCCAAAACGGCGACCTGCGACCTTGGGGCGTAGACAGCGTCAACGGCGCCCAATTGGCAGTCGACGAAGTCAACAAGGCCGGCGGCATCAACGGCAAAAAGGTCGAGCTGAGAATCGGCGACAGCGCATCGAAGCCCGAGCAGGGCAAGAGCGCTTGCGAGAAGCTGATCTCGGATGGCGTCGTGGGCGTACTCGGCGAAGTGGCCAGCGGAATCACGGCGCAGATGGCACAGGCCGCCTACGAGAAGGGCGTCCCCGACATCGCGATCGGAGCCACCCGGGTCGACCTGACCGACATCGGCAACAACGTTTTCCGCGTTTGCTACACGGACGACTTCCAGGGTCCGGTCATGGCGAACTTCGCTTATAAAGAGCTCGGACGACGGAATATGGCGCTCATGACCGACAAAAAGCAGCCGTATTCGACGGGGCTCAGCGCCAGCTTCCGAGATACGTTCACGAAGCTCGGCGGCAAGATCGTGGACGAGCAGTTCTATGAGAGCGGCCAAACACAGTTCACGGCCCAGCTCACTCAGCTCAAGGCGAAGAACCCTGACGGCATCTTCTGCTCCGGTTACTTCAACGAAGTCGGGCCCATCGCCAGACAAACTCGAGAGGCCGGCATGACCAACGACGCCGTGAAGCTTCTCGGCGGAGACGGTTGGGACAGCAGCCAGATTTTGGAAACTGGCGGCGAAGCGATCATCGGCGGCTACTTCTGCAACCACTACAACGGCCAGGAGAAGCGGCCCGAAGTTCAGGACTTCTTGTCCAAATGGAAGGAGAAGTACCCGAGCAACCCGGTGCCCGCCACAACGATGGGCGCGTTGGCATACGACGCGGCCATGCTGATGTGCGACGCTCTGAAGCGCGCGAAAACTCCCGACTCGCAAGGTCTGCGCGATGCTATCGCGGACACCGAGAACTTCAAGGGCGTGACAGGAACGATTACGCTCAAGGGAAACAATGGCAATCCGCCGAAGCGCGCCATTGTAGTCGAGCTGACGAAGGATGGCCAACGATTCGCTAAGGCTTATGAGCCGAGCGAGGTCGTCCGCTAACGAATGCACCTGTTTCCCCACCTTCTGGCAGGGCTCGAATTTCGAACCCTGCCGGAGCAGCTTGTCAACGGTCTGTTCCTTGGCGCGATCTATGCGTTGATCGCGCTCGGGTACACGATGGTTTACGGCGTTCTACGCCTCATCAACTTCGCCCATGGCGAGGTTTACATGCTCGGCGCGTACACGGCGTTGTTCGTTTCCTATGCGCTCGGATTCGGCGTCGGATCGACGGTCACGAGCTCGTCCGTCCTGAATCTGCTCATCATGCTTCTGGCGAGCATGACCGTGTGCTCGATCGTAGGCGTTGTGATCGAGCGGTTCGCCTACCGGCCGATGCGAAGCCATTCGCGGATCGCTTCGCTGATTACGGCGATCGGAGTTTCACTGTTTCTCCAATATGCGGGCGCCCTGTTTCTGCCAAATAGCCCGCCACCCAGCATAAACGAGCAGGTCAACCCATTTCGGGGCTCGACGCAGCTCACGCTGGTTGGACCGCCGGCTTCCGCGCTCCAAGCGATCCGCGACGCGAAGCCCGCGGCGGAACAAGCTACGGCCGCGTTCAATAACTATCTGAAAGCCCATCCGACCGAGAGCGAATTCAACATCTCGCCCGCCGGGCAGCCCCTGCGCGATGCTGCGAGGACCGCGGAGGACAAGCTTGAAAGCGCCGAGCGCGAAGTGACCGGCAGCGGAGTGACGATCACCATCCGCTATGGCGAACTGATCATCTTCATCACCTCGCTGATCCTGATGGGGATCTTGAAGTACCTCGTCTCAAACACGAGGCCGGGCCGCGCCATGCGTGCCGTTTCCCACGATTTCGATTCCGCCTCCCTGATGGGCGTGAACGTTAATAGCATCGTCACGTTTACGTTTATCGTGGGGTCGGCGCTGGCGGGTGCCGGCGCTATGATGCAGGCGACGTTCAAGGGTACGCCGATGACCACGTTCTTCGGCTTGCTGCCCGGCGTCAAGGCTTTCGTCGCAGCCGTCCTCGGCGGCATCGGAAACATCCCCGGAGCCGTGCTCGGCGGACTTCTGATGGGCGTGGCCGAAACGCTGATGATCTGGCTGGGCTACAGCCGGTACGCGGACGCCATCGCCTTCGTCGTTCTGATCGTCGTGCTGCTATTCAGGCCCGAGGGTCTGCTCGGTTCGGCCGAGGTGGACAAGGTTTGAAGTTCTGGACAACCCGCATCGTCTCGTTCATCATCGGGATCGGCGGCTGTTTTGTCATCGATCTGCTTTCGCACCGATTCGTCGGTTCGTACGAACAGCGCCTGGTCGTTCTCGCGGGGCTGTACGTTACGCTCGCGGTGAGCCTCAACCTCATCAACGGCATCACCGGCCAGTTTTCGATCGGGCACGCGGCGTTCTATCAGATCGGGGCCTACACGGCCGGCTATGTGTCGCGAACCTACATAACGATGGGTGGGCATAACCCGCCGGCGATTCCCTGGCTGCTAGGCATGATGGTGCTCGGAGCGATTGCCGCTTCCATCGCCGGATTCGTGGTTGGGCTGCCGTCGCTGAGGCTCCGGGGCGACTATCTGGCGATCGTCACGCTCGGATTCGGTGAGATCATACGCATTCTCGTGCAGAACACGGACGCGCTGGGCGGGTCCTACGCGCTCGACAAGATCCCAAAAATCCAGCCGATCTGGCTTGTCTGGCTTCTCGCGATCGTCTGCATCGCGGTGTGCCGCAATCTCATCAAGACCGCGCGAGGGCTCACTTTTCTGGCGGTCCGAGAGGACGAGGTGGCGAGCTCCGCCATGGGCGTCGACGTGACCAGCGTCAAGGTGACCGCGTTTATCATCGGCTCGGCGTTCGCCGGGGCCGCCGGCGCCCTGCTGGCCCACTACGAAGGGCTCATAACACCGACGACGTTCACGATGGATGTGTCGTTCATCATCCTCACGATGGTGGTTCTGGGCGGCACGGGCTCGATCACCGGCTCGGCCGTCGCTGCGATCTTCCTCTCGTATCTGCCCGAATATCTGCGCGGGCTGAAGACCTCCGCCGGCGAGCCTTTGGTCGTGTCCGGCGCCGCGGTCATCGCCGGGCTTGCGGCCGTCGTCGTGGGAGTTGCCTTCATTAAGCGCATTCTCGATTCGGGCAGAGGCACACCGAGATCCAGGGCGCTGAAATACCTCGGCATCGCCGTCGGGGTGGTCATTCTCGAGCCCATCATATCGTTTGCCCTTCACCCGATCAAGCCTCTTAGCTCGATGAGCATCGAAGCGGGGCAGCTTCGCATGGTGATCTTCGCCGCCACGCTTATCGTATTGATGCTTCTGCGCCCTGAAGGGGTTTTCGCGCATCACGAGTTCAGTTGGAGCTGGGTGCGCAAACTGTTTGGCAAGAGGCCGGTCCCGCAGGCAGAGGTGGCCGCTTGAGCCTGCTCGAGCTACAGCAGGCAACGATACGCTTCGGTGGACTGGTCGCCGTGAACGCAGTGTCGTTCGCCCTGAACGAAGGAGACCTGTTTGGCCTGATCGGCCCCAACGGCGCCGGCAAAACGACCTGCTTCAATATGATCACCGGCGTGTACGAGCCAACCTCCGGCAAGATCATCTTCCAGGGCAAAGACATCTCGGGAACGCCTCCGAGCAAGATCGCCAAGCTCGGCATCTCGCGAACGTTCCAGAACATCCGGCTGTTCAATTCGCTTTCGGTGCTGGAGAACGTCGTCGTGGGCGGCTTCTTGAGGCACCGTACCGGCCTGATGAGCGCCCTCGCGTACCTATCGGGATCGATCGCGGAAACTGCGCTGCTCAAAGAGAAGGCGCTCGAACTGCTCGAAGAGCTGGACCTTCTGGAGGTCGCTAACGTCCGAAGCGCCGACCTGCCCTACGGCCGCCAAAGACGTCTGGAGATCGCGCGGGCAATGGCCACGCAGCCCAAGCTGCTCCTGCTCGACGAGCCGGCGGCGGGCATGAACCCGCAGGAGAAGCAAGAGTTGCAGGACATGGTGCGAAAGATTCGCGACAACCATGGAATGACCGTCCTGCTCATCGAGCACGACATGCGATTCGTGATGGGGTTGTGTGAGCGCATCGTGGTGCTGGACCACGGCGAGGAGATCGCACAGGGACCTCCGGAAACGATTCGCAAGGACCCGAAGGTCATTGCCGCCTACTTGGGCCAGGCTGTTTAGGGCTATCCGCCGGACGAGGACTGGAGCGAAGACAGCCTGGAGGATTGCTGCTGGGCCGCGGCCATCGCCGTTTCCATGGCCGCGAACTGCTGTCGAAGGTCCGTCGTCCGCGTGGCCAAATACGTGTTCAGGTCGTCGATCTGCTTCTGAAGCTGGTCCGAGTCGCTCTGCAAAGCTTGGGTTGAGAGCGAAAGCAGACCGTTCACAGTATCGGTGAACGAGCCCACGATGTCGTTGGTCTGGACACCGATTCCCTTGCTGAACCCGATGGTCCCAACGTTGCCGGGCGCCGTGCCCGTGTATTGGATTTGCAGCCCTTCGGTGGTCGCGTTGCCGGTGTTGCCGGT
>JAICWL010000067.1 GCA_025934835.1 Fimbriimonadaceae bacterium | reverse complement strand
TCAAAAGCCCGAGGGCGACCACCCAGAAAATCCAGGCTCGGCTCTTAGTTGGGGCTTCGGACATCGGATGTTTCTACGGCAAGCCTGCGCGCACAGGTCCCAAAACTGGTATCGGCGTCCATGAGAAATGTGTTTACGATCATACGGCGAGCGCCCTGCGGTCGCGCTCGGTTAGAAAAACGGCCTCTCCATCGAGCTGGACCTGGGTTACGTCCGGTCGCCGCAGTCGAGACCGCTCGCATTTGGGAAAGTTACTAGGCGCGAAGGTGATGGACTCCTCTTCCTGCTCGGAAAGCTCGACCCAGCTCATCTTGAGAAGGTTCGCCAAGTCGTATGGATCGAAACTTCGGAGCAGCGAGACCACCTCGGATGAAGTTTGGAGGTGAAGGATCGCGTCCTGGCTGTCCTTGATGCCGTCGGTTCCTTTCCACTGCTCCCAGGCGGCGAATACCCTCGCGCGCACGTCCAGCAGCGCTCCGTACAGCACCTGGAGTCGGCTGCCCTCGATCGCCTCGAGCCTCTCATCGCTCGGCGCCTCGAACACCTGGGTGTGGATCGACTCACCCTTGGGCACACCGGGCACGCGCTCCCAAATCTCCTCGCACGTGAACGGCACGAGCGGCGAGATAAGCTTGACGAGCCGTACGAGCACCGCAAAGCAAGCGGCCTGCGAAGACCTGCGCTCCGGCCAGGTTGCTCCGTCGCAGTACATCTTGTCCTTTACGGCATCGAGATAGAGCGCAGAAAGCTCCTTCTTGCAGAAGTTCTGAACAGCGGTGATGACGCCGTTGAAGTCGTATCTACGGTACGCCTCGACGCACTCGGCGCACAGTAGATCGGTCTGCTCGACGATCCACTCGTCGAGCGGCATGAGCGGCTGCTGGGCCTGGGCGGGGTCGAAATCGTAAAGGTTCGAGAGAAGAAATCGAAGCGTATTTCGGATGTTGCGGTAGATCTCTCCAACCTGTTTGAGAATGCCGTCGGAGCAGGGCGGATCGTTCGGCCAGTCGACCGACGCGACCCAGAGGCGCACGACGTCCGCGCCGAATTTGTTGCACGCCTCGACCGGTTCGACCACGTTGCCGAGGCGCTTGGACATTTTGCGCCCGTGCTCGTCGTTCACGAATCCGTGCGTGACGACTTCGCGATACGGCGCATGCCCTTTCAATGCTGTTCCGAGAATCAGCGAGGTGTTGAACCAGCCGCGGTGCTGATCGGAGCCTTCGAAGTACACGTCCACCGGCCAGTGCTCTCGCCATTCGGGATCGATTTGGCCATCGATGACGACCAACGAACTGGAGCCCGCGTCGAACCACACGTCCAGCACGTCGGTCTCTTTCACAAATTCGGTCTCGCCGGTTTTCGGGTGCCGATACCCGTCCGGCATGACGTCCTTGGCTTCCATTTCGACCCACGCCTCGGACCCTCGCTGTTCGACGATCTTCGCGATCGCTTCGATCACTTGTGGATCGGTCACCGGCTCGCCGGATTCGGCTCCGTAGAAGATGGGGATTCCCACGCCCCAAGGTCGCTGGCGGGAGATGCACCAGTCCGGCCTGTTGCTCACCATGGCCTCGATGCGGTTCTGCCCGGTTGCCGGCACCCACGACACGCCTCGGATCTCGGCGAGCATCCTGTGCCGGAGATCGTCGTGGTCGATGCTCACGAACCACTGCTCGGTGGCGCGAAAGATCACGGGCTTGTCGTCTCGCTCGGCGAAGGGGTACGAGTGCTCGTAGTCGTAAGCCTTGAGCAGATTGCCCGTCTCGGCGAGCCTGTCGACAACCACAGTGTCGCAATCCTTGTAGAAAGTCCCGGCGAACTCGCCCGTCTCTTGCGTGAGGTAGCCCCGCTCGTCCACGGTGTTCGGCACGGGCAGGCCGTATTTCTGGCCCGTATAGAAATCGTCGCGCCCATGCGATGGCGCGGTGTGCACCACGCCGGTACCATCCTCGGTCGTGACGTATTCGGCCATGACTGCGATCGACGGGCGGTCGAAGATCGGATGTTTGAACGACATCCCCTCCATGTTCACGCCGTCCAAGACTTCCAGCACTCGATACTCGCCCCAGCCGAGGGCCTGGGCCACCCTGGGCACAAGGTCGTTCAGGATGAGGTAGTTGTCTAGGCCGACCTCGACGAGCGCGTACTCGAACAGCGGGTGAAACGCCACGGCGAGATTCGAAGGAATCGTCCAGGGCGTGGTGGTCCAGATGATCGTGTAGACATTGTGGAACTTCTCGAGGAGCCGGTTCGGGTCGTTCAGAAGTGGAAAGCGAACATAGATCGCGCGGCTGACGTGGTCCTTGTAAACGATCTCCGTGTCCGCCAGTGCGGTCCGGGAAGTCGGGCTCCACAGCGTGGGGCGGAGCCCCCTGTAAACGTAGCCTGCCTCCAGGAGCCTTTGGAAGACCCGGATGATGCCCGCTTCGTAGCGCGGATCCATCGTGCGGTAAGGCTCTTCCCACAGCCCGAAAATGCCTAGGCGTTGAAACTGCGAGGTTTGGACGCCGATGAACTCCTGGGCATGCTCGCGGCAGGCTTTGAGCAGGGCCACCGGGTCCGGCTGAACCTTCTGCTCGTGAAATTTGCGAGCCACGGCCTGCTCGATCGGCAGACCATGGTTGTCGTAGCCCGGGACGTACGGCGCGCGGAAACCCATCATGGAGCGGGACTTCACCACGAAATCCTTCAGCACCTTGTTGAGCGCCGTTCCGATGTGAACCGGCGAATTCGTGTAAGGCGGGCCATCGTGAAGCACGAACGCAGGGGCGTCGCGGCGCACCTCTTGGATCTTGTGGTAGATCCGCTCCTGCTCCCACCGCGCCAGAATCTGGGGCTCGAGCTGCGGCAGGTCCGCCTTCATTGGTATGGTGAAGTTCGGGTCGGGCAAATTGAGCGTGCTCCGAAGGTCCATGGGAACCTCCAAGTTTACCGGCTGCCCGCATCTGTGCCCGGGGCCAGGATTCAGGACCCGCGACCCGGAAGGCGTCGAAGCTGTCCAGAAGAGGAAATAACCCTCGACCGTAAACCGACCGGCGTTGTACAATGAAGCTTGATGGTAGACGCAAATCTACCGATCGAGCAACGGCCGAGGCGATTGCGATACATCTTCCTCGATCTGAACTCGTACTTCGCATCCGTCGAGCAGCAGGAGGATCCCGAGCTGCGCGGAAAGCCCGTGGCCGTCGTTCCGGTCATGGCCGATACGTCGTTCGTCATCGCGGCCAGCTACGAGGCGAAAGCGCGCGGCGTGAGGACGCTGACGCGAATCGGCGACGCAAAGGCGCTCTGCCCGGAGATTCGCCTGGTGAAGGGGCGCTGGCCACTTTACGCGTCGTATCACAAGCGGGTGCTCGCGGCGGTCGAGGACGTTCTGCCGATCGACAAGGTGTGCAGCATCGACGAGATGCGATTTCGCCTGCTCGGCACGGAAAGTTCGCCCCAGGTCGCAAGGGAGCTGGCCTCGAGGCTCAAAGAGGTCATCCGGGAGCGGCTTGGCGAGTGCCTGACGTGCTCGGTGGGGGTGGCGCCCAATCCGTTCCTGGCCAAAGTCGGCACCGAGATGCAGAAGCCGGACGGGTTGGTAATCCTGGAGTCAAAGGACCTGCCGGAGCGGCTGCACACGCTGAAGCTCACCGATTTTCCCGGAATCAACCGGAAAACAGAGGCGCGGCTAAACGCAGCTGGAATCTTCTCCAGCGTACAGCTTTGCGCGGCCTCGAAGCAGGAGCTTCTTGCGGCGTTCGATTCGATCGTCGGCGAGCGTTGGTGGTACCACCTACGGGGCTTCGACCTCGAATGGGAGCCGAATTCGCGCCAGTCGCTCGGACACTCGCACGTGCTGCCGCCCGATATGCGCAACGACCAAGGGTGTCGCGAGGTGCTGCTGAGGCTGCTCCATAAGGCGGCTGCGCGGCTGAGGTCGGAGGATCTGTGGGCCTGCGGCATGATCGTCGGCGTGGACGGCATGAAGAAAAGCTGGCACACCCGGATGAGGCTTCCACCAACCCAGGATTCAGTGACGCTTACCGAGGCCGTATTGCGCGTTTGGGACAGCCGGGACTTCGAGCAGCCGCGACTGGTCGGAGTGACTTTCTTCGATTTGCGAGATTCGGACGGCATCACGCCGTCGCTTTTCGACGCCACTCACGAGCGCTCTCGGCTCAGCCACGCCATCGACGATCTCAACGGGCGTTTCGGCAAGAACTCGGTTTATCTCGCGGGGCTCATCAACGCCAAGGACGCGGCAGAGGAGAAGATCGCCTTCAATAAGACGTGGCTGTTCCAAGAGGGCAAGGACGACAACGAGTGGATCGATACGTTCCGAGGCTCGCAGGGCTGACCGCCGCGCCTATACTTCGGCCATGGCGCGCGTGACAGCCCAGGCGCACGGGAGAGCCTCGGAGCTTGCGCTCGAAATCTTCGGCCGCGCTCTCGACGCCATTCGCGCCGACCGCCTGGTGGAGCAGGCTGTGCAGCGAGTAGGCGACGAGTTGTTCATCCATGGCGAGCGCATCGACCTTTCCGGGTTCCGGCGGGTACACGTTCTGGGAGCGGGCAAGGCTGCGCCGGCGATGGCCGCGGCGCTTCTCTCGATTCTCGGTCCCAAGATCGCCGGCGGGCTTGTCGTAGGACCCAAGGGCAGTGCGCGGCCGCTCGGGCCAATCGAAGCGATCGAAGCCTGCCACCCGGCGCCGGACGAATCCTCTCTGGCTGCCGGCGAGAGGCTGCTGGAGTACGGCTCGCATCTGACGGAGGACGACCTCGTGATCTTCGCTCTGTCGGGAGGCGCATCCGCGCTTGCCGAGGCGCCAATCGAGGGCCTGTCGTTGGCCGATCTTCAGGCGGCGAACGATGAGCTGCTCCGGTCGGGGCTTTCGATCGATGCGATCAACGCCGTCCGCAGGAGGCTTTCCCGAATCAAAGCGGGAGGGCTCGCACTGGCGTTCCGGCCGGCAGCCGTCGCGGTGCTGGTCCTATCCGACGTCGTGGGCAATCGATTGGCCTCGATCGGCTCGGGGCCGTTCGTTCCACCCTCGGCAAATGAGCCGCCCCCTCCATTCGAGCTGTTCTCGCGCCTGCCCGAGAGCGTGCGGCTGGCGCTCGCGGGGCCGCCCTTGGCTTTGGGGCCGGTTCCGACGCCCTCGCACTACGTCATCGGCAGCGTGTCGGTAGCTGTACACGCCGCGCTGGATGCCGCGCGAGACCTAGGGCTTTCGCCATACGGCTACGCGGACCCGATGCGCGGCGAGGCCCGCGCGATGGCCCGAACGATATGCTCGCAGCTTCAGAAGCACATCGCCGCCGCGCTGAACGAGCCGCTTTGCGTCGTATTCGGCGGCGAGACGGTCGTCACCGTGCGCGGAAAGGGTAGAGGCGGCCGTTGCCAGGAGATGGCCGTGGCCGCCGCTCCAAGGGTAGCCAAGATGCCCGGTACGTGCTTTCTGGCCGCGGGCACCGACGGCCGGGACGGACCGACCGGCGCGGCGGGCGGCATCGTCGATCTCGGCTCGCTGCAGCGGGCGAAGCAGGCGGGCCAGGACCAGCGGGCGGCGCTCGCGGGCAACGACAGCTACCGGTGGCTCGAGGCGGCCGGCGGCCTTGTTTTCACCGGTCCGACGGATACAAACTTGAACGACCTCACGATCGCCGTCTATCACCACCGAGATTAGGCCCGCGTTCCGGAGCCCGACGATGACGAACGAGGACCCGCCCATAGGAGCTAGCCGGCAGCGCGCTTTTGGCGGCATCGGCCGCTACTGGCGGGTCTACCGGACGTTCTTCACGACCTCGTTCGCCAGGGAATTAGAGTTCAAGGCGAACTTCCTCGCGAAGATTGCCCAGAACGCCGTCTGGATCTTCTTCTTCGTGATGATCCTGCTGGTTGTGTACGGCAATACCAAGAGCGTGGCCGGCTGGAACGAAGGGGATGCGCTCGTGCTCGCTGCGTCGGTGTTCGCGATGAACGCCGTCTCGCAGATGTTCTTCTTCTCGGTCACCGAGATCCCTCAGATGGTGCGATTGGGAACGCTGGACTTCATCGTCACGAAGCCGATCGACAGCCAGTTCTGGGTAAGCATCCGCAAGTTCAGCTTCGATCAGATCGGCTCATTCGTGGCAGGGGTGGTGATGCTCGCTCTGGGGCTTCAGTTTTCGGGCGTGCATCCGAGCGCGATTCAGTGGATCGTGTACCTCGCGCTGATGGTCTGCTCGCTGGCGATGTTCTATTCGTTCACGCTGGCGATGATGACGACCGGCATTTGGCTCGTTCGCGTGGACAACCTCTGGGTGCTCGCGGAGTCGGCGACTCAGATCGCGCGATATCCGATGGACATCTACGGGATGCAGATCCAGCGGTTTTTCACCTACCTGGTGCCGCTAGCGTTCCTGGCCACGATTCCTGCGCGGCAACTGGTGCGTTCGCTCGACCCCGCAATGGCTGCGCTTGCCGTGCTTTGGGCGGCGATATCGGTCTTACTGGCCCGACTCTTCTGGCGGTTTGCGGTGACCCAGTACGCGAGCGCCAGCAGCTAGAAGTTCCGGCCCGTTCCAGTTCCGAGTGGCTCTCCGCGGCGTCCGAAGCCGAACGGCAGATCGAACGGGAAGGCCTTGAGGCGCAGGAAGAACGAGATCTCTCGGCCGGATCGGAATCCGGTGCCCGTGTCGGTAATGTTCAGGACAGCCTCGGCGCAGTGCAGGTCGTAGATCAGCGAGTACTGCTGCGCGTCGAAGTTCTTGGTAAACCCGTTGTAGGTGAGGATCGAGCTGAGACGCGCGCGGCCGATTTTGAGGCCGTCGAGGAACAGATTGGCGTTGCTCCAGACCTTTCGGATGCCGTCGTACCGGGCGCCGAAGCTCACATAGGTCGCACCCGGCTTGTAGCTCATGTCCAGACGGATGTTGCTCCAAAGCTGCTCGCGCGGGTCGTAGCTGCTGAGCGCTCGAAACATGAAGAAATCGACGGGGTGGTACTCGGCGCGCACACCTACCTGCTGCCACGGGGTCTCCTTCTGCTCAAGCTGAAGAGCGTCGTAGCCTGTCTGCACGCCGGCGAGCAGGGTTCTCATCGGACGGAAGCTGACGTCCATCGTTGCTTGGTTCGTGCGCCCCGTGCGATCCATCACGAGCGGCGAGAACCCATACGGGCGAAGATAACTGTAGCGGAAGTTCGCCGATGTGTCGCGGCCCAGGCTATACGCGATCTGCTGGTCGTAGTTCAGGATGTATTGCGCGGTGTCGTCCGAGTACATCGCCTGACGGAATCTGCCGTCGACGTCGAATTTCAGCCTCTTGGTGCTGGTGTCCGGTCGGCGAAAGTTGAAGTCGAAGTCGCCTCGGCCGAAGCGAGAGTCCGAAGACGGGTCCAGGAACTCTCCGAGCGAGAGCTCGGTGCGAAATGGGAAGCTCAGTCCGGCCTTGTCGCCCAGCAGCCTTCTTGAATCGGAAACCAGAGAGACGACGGGGGTCTTGTCGGAGCCGGAAAAGAAGTTCTCGGTCTGCCCGATCGGAATGCTGCGCTCGTACTCGAAGTTGGCCGTCGCCTTGGTGAAGTTCTCCTCACCGGTGAGGTGCACATCGATCTGCTCACGCTTCGAGCCGCTCGCGCCGCTGAATGTGCTCGAGCTGTCGAGCCAGTTCACATCGACATTCGTGTTCAGGCGGTGGGCGATCGTGCGCTGATCCTGGACGCCTATCGATTCGCTCGAGGTATCGAAGCCCGAGGCCTGGCTTCCGGAATGGCTGAAGGTGAGCTTGGTGTCTGCCCCGTAGCCGCGAGTGATATCCACCAGAGCGCGCGTGTTTAGAAGAGTGGTGCCGGGGGCGGTGAGATAATTGTCCCGCTGGAACGCATTGTCGAGCGAGATAGAGCCCCAACCGAATTGCTGGCGATGGGTGTTCGAAATGTCGAGCGTGTTGATCGGGCCCAGGATGCCGTACACACGGCTCACACCGCTCGAGTTGCGGGTGTCGTACCGATAGTCGCTTCCCAGGCCCGTTCCCAGCTTCGTCATGTAGTCGACGTGGGTCAGCAGGTCGCTGTCGCCGTGGAGCGGAATCCCGTAGCGATTCTTGACGTAATACCCCTCGTCCGGGCTTTGGCCGACTTCCGGCAGGTTCTGATAGGTGCGATCGTCGAGGGGGATCGACAGGTACGGCAAGTTGAGGATCGTCTTGCCGAATAACCGAATCCGCGCTTTGTGGAATACCACCCTGCGGCCAGGCCTCACATCGGTCATGTCGGCTTCGATGTCGTAGTGCGGGTTCGGGAGGTCGCAGGTCGTGACGTCCGTGCCCTGGCCGATCACGCGGCGCTCGCTCCCTGTGGATTCCTGGGCTTTCGTGTACACGTCCCCTTTGAGAATTCCGCCGAGCAGACTGGGTCGCAGCTCTCCGCTGCTGTCGAACGCCCGGTAGGTCCGCGCGTCGAAGTCCACGGTGACTTTTTGGCCGGTGATGATGGCGTCCTTGCCGATGATGTCGACGTTCCCGGAAAGGGTGAAGACCCGGGTCGCCAGGTCGCCATCCGCGCTGTCCGCAAACACGTGGTAGCCGCGGTACAAGAACTCGGTTCCGCCGGAAAGCGTCACGCGTGAGCCCGTGCGCCTTTGGGTGCCGGCTTTCAGCACTTGCAGCGTGGGGGATTCGCTACCCGGCGGAGGGAGCGCGGGATTCTTTTCAGGCAACTCGGGAAAGTCCGACGGCTGCATTGGGTTCGGAGTCGTTCCGCCGGGGAAGACGCGGTGCTCCTGAACGTACTTCCCGATATTCGCAAGCCCGGGAACCAGTGAGGATTGGCCCATCGCCGATGCCCCCGCCGCGGCGACGCCGATCAGCGCGACGAGGCGCGAGCGGGTCATTCGAGTCTCCTGATAGCGGCGATGCCGAGGAGCGCGAAAACGATGTTGGGGGACCAGGCGGCCAGCCACGCCGGGACGGAATCGATCTTGCCGAGGATCTTTGTGGAGATCACGAAGGCGTTGTAGTACAGCAGCACGATCACGAAGCTGACGAGAACGCCCACGAACCCGCCCGTTCGCGCGAAATAGATTGCGAAAACCGGCGCGACGATCGCGAACACAATGCAGGCGGCAGGGATGCTGTACTTCACGTAGTACTCGACCTCGAGCTGCTTGTAGTCGGTCTTCAGCATCTTCGCGGTCCGAATCGCTTGGCGAAGCTGCTCGGTGCTTTGCTCCTGCGGCGAGGGCGGCATGAACATCTCGTCCACGACGATGGGCTCGTTGACCGTGAAGTCTTTCATCGGCTTGGCCTGCCACAGGTCCTCGCCGTTCAGCCAGCGCCAGTATGCGCCGTGGAACGACCAGATGCCGTTGTGATAGGTGGCGCTCTGCGCGGTGGTCAGGTAGATCTGGCCCTCGGGCCCCGGCCGCTCCACCAGCAGCACGTCTCGGATGTCGAGATCGTCCCCCCGGCGCGAGACCGAGCCGAAGGAAGCCGTATACCTCTTCAGGCTGATCATTTTGTTCGCGGCGAAGGTGGTCGAGCCCATGCCCAGGATCGCGGCCTGCATGCCGATGCGATTCGCTTCGCGCGTGGTTCGCGGGATGACCTTCTCCACGAGGTAAAAGTTGCCCACCGCCACGAACGTCCCGAAGATCGCGATCGGGAGAACGACGCGCAAAATGCGCACTCCTGCGGCGCGCATCGCCGTGAGCTCCGATTCTCTCGCCAGGCGGGTGATTGCGAGGGCGGCCGCAAGGGACATTCCGGCAGGAAGCGTGAGGTTCAGGAACTCGGGCGTCTTGTAGACGATGAATTGGAGAACGGCCGAAAACGGTACCGAGTCCAGGTTCAGCTCGGTGGCGAGGCCGATGTACGTGTTGATCTGGAACATCAGCACCACGACGAACGTGCCGATGAGGAACGGGACCACCATTTCGCGAACGATGTAGCGGTCGAGCTTCTTCAAATCGCCGCTCCCTTTGGCGTGGGGCGAAGAGCGAGCCAGATCATCGCGCCGGCAAGCCCGGCCAAGCCGAGGAGCGCGAGCGCTTCGAGGGCGCCGGAGAGCGCCGAAGCCAGCGGGATGCCCACCAAGAGCACCACCATCCCGATCCAGCCTAGAAACAGCTTGCGGGCGACGTCGCCCGAGACGAACCGCCCGCGCAGGCGGTCGAGAAGCACGGGCGCGCCGCACCCCGCGCAAAAGATGCTGCCAGGCATGTTTCGGTGGCCGCACTCGATGCATTCCAGCGGTTGCGGCGGGTCCGGCCGGCCAACCACCTGACGCCATCCCTTGACGACCTTGTGCTCCTCCATAAAGTGCTGCTCAGGCATAGACGCCAGGCACGATTCCGCGAGGGCGAGCGCATGGCTCGGATGCCCCAGCCGATAGACGAGCGTGGCCACTTTGAATTTCACCAGCGGATTGGCGGGATTCTTCCTGGCTAGATCGAGAGCCCGCTCGAGCGCCTGCACGTCGATGGACCTCAGCTCCCTGCGGTTCAGAGCGTTGCGCAGCCAAGGGATCATGGCCGAGGTCACCACGATAGCGAGGAAAGTCAGGGCCGATGCCACCGGCCTGCCCGTCGGCGGGTTCATTGCAACATAGCCCAGCCCGATAGCGAGCCAGATTCCCAAGAAGCCGCTCAGGAAGTCGATGTCCCCCGAGATGATCCATTGAACGATAGACACGATCCACACGGCCAAGGGGATCCAAGCCAGGCAGCCGATCAGCGCCGAGAGCGGGTTGGCGGTCATCCGATTTGACGCGGCGCCTCCTTGAGGCCTGGCTCGGTAGCCGGTGGCGGAATCGTTCGCCGGAACGTGAACTTCGGCTCCGTACCGTCGCGCATGCGCCGCAGATTCTTTCTATGACGCCACACGATGAGGAGCCAAAGCACGCCGAACAGCGGGACGAGCTGATGGGACTCGCCGGGCAGGAAGGCCGCGAACATCACCGACGACAACGCAGCGATGATGCTCGACAGACCCACATATCGGCTTGCCGCGAGAACCAAAGCGAACACGCCGAAGCTGGAGAGCGCGACTACGGGCGCTGCGCCCAGCCCCGCGCCGAGGGCCGTCGAAATCCCCTTGCCTCCTTTGAAGCGGATAAACGGCGAAAAGGAGTGGCCCAAGACGGCCATGAATCCGACGACGAGCCAAACGACCTGCGAATCGAGGCCCGCCACAGGAGAGGTCAGGATAGACCGGGCGACCGCCGCCGGCGCCAGGCCCTTGAGGATGTCCAGCACGAACACCACGAGCCCCATCTGCCAGCCGGCCGCGCGGACAACGTTTGTAGCCCCGATATTTCCGCTGCCGACCGACATGATGTCGATCCCCTTCGCGCGGGCCACGATGACGCCGAACGGGATCGCGCCGAGCAAGTAGGAAAGCACACAGAGCGCGAGCAGCGTCATGTCAGGCCCTTAGCCGCTCCAAACCCTCGAGCAGCATTCTGCGCACCGCTTCCACGATCGGCTCATGGCGGGCAAGGAACGCATTCGCGTCTTCGAGCCCACAGGAAGCAGCGAGGCGGTTCAGCTTGTCCGGGTTTTCCGGAACGAGATCGTCCGAAAGACCGAGCAGGTACAAGCGGGTGCGAACGTCGAGCAGATGGCGGCGCGCCTCAATCAGCAGCTCGACCTCGAACGCATTGATGAGCTGGGCCCTGCCGACGTTGCGGATCCTCTGCTCCATGTCCGTGGTCGTTCCGGCGTCGGTGGCCGTGGGATAACGCATCTCGATGAGGTGAACGAGCCATTCGATGTCGTTCAGGCCGCCATGACCCAGCTTTACTTGACGTTTGAGGTGCTGCGGCAAGACGCGCTCGGTCTCCACCCGGCGCTTCATGCTTACGAGATCTTGAAGTCGCTCTGGGGTCAGGGGCAGAAAGTAGGCGCTCTCGAGCACGAGAGCAAGGGCTTTCGGCGAGCCGGCCACAAGCCTCGCGTGCCCCAGCGCGAACCGCTCCCACATCTCCATGCCGTGAAGGTCGTACGTGCGAAAGCCTTCGAACGTGCGTGCGAGCATTCCCTTGCCGCCCTCGGGCCTCAACCGCAGGTCGACGTCGAATGGCGAGCCAAGCCGCTTGAGCCGTCCGATGAGTCCCAGGAACCGCTGCGCGGTCGCTTCTGCTTCGGCATGGCGCTCCGGCTCATGAGTCAGAAACAGAAGATCGATGTCCGAATCCGGACCCATCTCCATGTTTCCGAAGCTGCCGAGCCCGATAACGTCGAGCCGAGCGCCCAGGCGGCGAAGACACGCGGCGACCACGGCCTCCGCGGTTCGGGTGATCTCGGCGTTAAGATCGAAATCCGGAGTGAGCACCCAGCGCGCGATCGTCGCGGTGTTCGCGGATACGACCGCATCCGCCAAGGTCTCTAGCGGCTCGTCGTCGGCAACCAATCCGATGCGAGCGGCGGGATCGGCGGCTTCCTCGATCTCGCCGCTCAAGAGGTTCTCGGTGAGCGGCAGCGATGCTTTGAGGTTCGGCACGAGCCTCGGGGCGAACGCGAGGATCGTCTCCACGCGCCGGAGGCTCCCCTCGTTGGCTAGAAGCCCCTCATAGTACGACGCGCTCTCGGGGAGCACGTCGAACCATTGCAGCGCCGCCGGACCCAGCGACCCCAACCGCCCACGAACGGCCTCTCTCTCGTCCGCAGGGCCATCTTCTTGCTGCAGCGTCGACTGATACAAGGTTTGAATTGTACGCCGGTGGAAGCTCAGCTTGGCCTCGAGCTGCTTCCACGATCCTAGGCCCATCATCCTGGCCAGACTTTCCCGCGCCTGACTGGAGGCCGGAATGCTGTGGGTCTGCCGGTCGCCCACAAGCTGCGTCCGATGCTCGAGCCTTCGCAGGAAGACGTACCCCTCCGCGAGGGCCAATGCTACCGAGTGCTCCAGAATGCCGGCGGCGTCCAACGCCGCGATCGCATCGAGGGTTGGTCGCACCTGCAGCTCCGGTCGCCCATGTCCGTTCACGAGCTGCAAAACCTGGGTGAGGAACTCAACGTCGCGGATGCCGCCTGCGCCGCGCTTGAGATCGTCGTCCGCAGATGAATCCTGGATGCGCGACTTCATCGCCAGAATCTGCTCGAGCGCCACTTCGCTTAGCCGCGGCCGAAAGCATGTGGTCTCGCGCATGCGCTCCCAACGCTCGGCGATCTCTGCGGGGCCCACGATCGGCCGGGAGCGCAAGAGCGCCAGAACCTCCCAGGGCTCGGCGTACGCCTGATAGTAAGCCTCGTAACCCTTGACGCTGCGAACGATCGGGCCGGCCGCCCCATACGGTCGAAGCCGGAGGTCGACGCGGTACAGCCACCCTCGCCCCATGCGAACTGTCAGTGCCCTGCCGAGCGCTTCGCAAAACTTCGAGCAGGCTTGCTCCTGCTGCATATCGAGTCCGTCCGGCGCCACATACACGAGGTCGACGTCGGACGAGTAATTCAGTTCGCAGCCGCCGAGCTTTCCGAATGCGATTACAGCGACCGGGTCTGAGCTGTTCTCCTGCGCAGCGAGGCGCGCCGCGAGCTCGATTAGCGCCTCCGCCAGCTCGGACAGCGCCAGCCATACCTGCGGCTGGGCCCAAGTTCCGGCGAGATCGTTCACCACGATTCCCAGGTTCCAGCGCTGCTTCAGGAACCTGAGACGGTCCAGCGCGTGAGAATGCGAGGAGGATGCCGCGAGCATGCGCGAGCCCTCTTCGACGATGCCGGCCCGGGTCGGGAGCAGCGAAACCTGGGTCGGATCGAGCACGAGGCTGGCTAACTCAGGATTCTGGATCAGGCTGTCGGCGATCGGCTGGCTCGAGCCCAACAGCGTCATAAGCAGCTTGCCGAGCGGCCCGGCGTCGATCACTTGCTGAAGGTGGATTCCCGCGTTCGAGGTGGCTTGCAGCCAGCGCTCGAGGTTCGTCAGGGCGGCGTCCGGCGCGGGGTTTTCTGCAAAGGCGTCGTCGAAGAACCCGTCGAGCGAGCCGCCCCCGATCTCCTCCAGGCGCGCGCGGGCCCGAAGCGCTGCTTCGGGATCGGCGAAGGGGCTCATCCCCGTTCGCCCGCCGGCCGTTTGGGGGCTTTTTTAAGCTTCCGGCGCAACTCGGCGCGGCGCTTGTCCGGGCCGCCCTTCGCGAACCATGCGCAGCACTGGCTCACGGGGCAGCAGGCGCAAAGCGGCACAGGCGCCTTGCAAATGGTTCTGCCGTGCTGGATGAAAGAAGTATGGAATCGGTACGCCAAGCCGCTCGGAACGATCTCCAGCAGAAGATCGTGCGCCTTCGCCTCGCCTACACCCTCCGGAATGAGCCCGAGTCGCCAGGAAACGCGGTAGACGTGCGTGTCGACCGGAATGGCGTCCATGCCGAAGGAGAAGCAGAGCACGATGGAGGCCGTTTTGGGGCCGACGCCTGGGAGCGCCATCAGCCAATGCTTGGCCTCGTCCATGGACATATTTCGGAGGTGCTCCAGCGAGTAGTCGCCGGCTCGCTCCCGAATGAGCTGCAGGGCCCTGATGATATTCTTGGCCTTTTGGTTGGCCAGCCCTGCGTGTCGAATAACGTCCGCTAGCTGCTCGGGCTGCGCGTTCACCACGTCTTGCCAGGTGGCGTAGGTTTCACGGAGCTTGGTGAAAGCCGGGAACGAATTCGCGTCTGCGGTGTGCTGGCTTAGCATGCAGCTCACCAGCTCTTCCATGGGGTCGAAGCGCGCGATCATACGGTGCGCGCCATAGGTCGCTTCGAGGGCCTCGATCACTCCCTCGATCGGCAGCCGGCTTCGTCGCGCCCGCCTGACCTGAGCCATCTGCTCTAGGATACTTCGCGCGGGTTTCGCGGTGACGCCTGCCTCTGGGCAGGCGTAAGACGAATGGTGGTTCTCCGACGCTTTGGTTGGCTAGCTCTGGCCGTGGCGCTGCTATGCGGCTGCGCGCAGGGTCCGAGTTTGGTGGGCCGATGGAAGGGCACGTTCAACGGCTTTCCCGCGACTGTCGAGTTCAAGCCCGACGACACTTTCACCGCGCACACGGCAATGAAGCGCGGCGGCTTGGAAGCGCAGGGCGACTTCAACGGCACCTACGAGCTCCAGGGAGAAAAGCTGACGGTGACGCAGAAGGCCGTGGATATCAAGGGGCTGGCCGAGCCGCTCGAAACGATGGCGAAAGGCTATGTGGAGAAGGAGAACAACCGGCCGCACACCGGCAAGGTGACCTTCAAGACCAACGACGAGGTCGAGATAGCGAACGACGAAGGCGTCTACACCCTCCGGCGCCAGCGCTAGTTCCGTTTTATGCAGCCTGGTGGGGCGCGGATGGAAGGGTCGAACAGCAAAGTCCGCTGCTCGCATCGAAATAGGCACAAGGAAGGCGACGACTCTGCGCTTCGTCGCCAGACGCCTGCAGCGTCTTGGGACCATGCGGGGCAGTCGGAAGGGCCGGCGCCGCTGGGCACCGGCCCAGACGCCGAAACTCTGCGGTTCCCTGGCGCCGTTTGACCGTGCACGCAAACACTGCGCTGGTACCCTCATGCCCTGGTGGATTGGTTCTCGTGGCTCGCTGACCCGAAGGCATGGATCGGCCTTGTCACCCTGACGTTTCTCCAAATCGTCCTCGGCGTCGACAACATCGTTCTGCTCACCATCCTTTCCGGGCAGCTTCGAGAGGAAGAGCAGGCGCGGGCCCGCAAGCTGGGCCTGATCGTCGCCGCCATTTCCCGAATTCTGCTGCTCATCCTCATTCTGTGGGTCTCGCAGCTCGTGGACAAGCCGTTCCTCCGGATAGGCGGCATCGGCATCTCGGGCAAGGACCTGATTCTCATCGCCGGCGGGCTGTTCCTGATCGCCAAGGCGACCATGGAGATCCACTCGAAGATGGAGGGCGACGAAGGGGATTTCGACATCCACGCGGCTCCGAGTCTGGGAGTCGTGCTCGCTCAGATATTCGTGCTGGACATCGTGTTCAGCCTCGACTCGGTCATTACGGCCGTCGGCATGATCAAGATCGCCGCCGTCCAGGTGCTAGCCGTCGTGCTCGCCGTGATCATGATGCTGATGTTCATCGAGATCCTGGCGAAGTTCGTGAACAAGCACCCTACGATCAAGATATTGGCGCTGTCGTTCCTCGTATTGATCGGCGTCAATTTGGTGGCGGAGGGGCTGAGCTTCCCGATTCCGAGCGGCTACACGTACTTCGCCATGGCCTGGTCGGTGGGGGTTGAGATGCTGAATCTTCGCTTCCGCAAGAAGGCTCGCCTGCGATCTCTGGCGAACGAGCGCTTACCCGACCCAATCTCGGCACCCGCGCCGGCCGCTCCCGCTCATCGGGAGGAGCAGAAGTGATGGGACAAAGGCCGCCATCTGGCCGTTGCGGCTTTCCTCGCTGAGTAAGGATGAAGTACATCATATGCGAGTGTGTGCGGAATGCCGCAATAATCAAGACGCATCTCAGTATGCAAAGCTAATATGATGCGTACATGCGTCCCATGGCTAGAATTCGTGGAAGATTGCCGGCGATCACAGTTTCTTTGATAACGATTTCCGGGTCGTTATTGCCAAGCTACGCACTCGCAGCCAGTTTCAAGCAGGGAAACGGCGGCGGCTTCTCGAGCCATGCGAGCCACAGACCCACGATGCCGGCGGTAAGTTTGCGCCATCGTGAGGCGCCAATCGGCCAGCATTGGACGATCGGACCTCCAATCGGCGGGCAACAGCGATTCGCCACGATACTCGATCAGTTCGGCGAGCTTAGCTCGAGCCTACCAAAAGAAAAGAGAGCAGCCCTTAACCTCAAGGCAAGGTTTGGGTCGAACGAGGCACGTGCCGACGCTTTGATTGCGCTCTCGGAATGGGAGCTCGCTGCTCGCGAACCTATGGAAGCGCTACCTGGTTTGATCAGGGCGCAACACTTGACGAGCCCGAAGGAGCCCGAGCATGGCGTCGCGGCCTTTGACGAGGGGCTGTGCCTCTTTCTTTCTGGGAGATATGCGCGCTCCGAATTAGTGTTTCACCAGCTTCTTCGACAGCAAGTGCCTGGAATCGATCGACGCGTGGCCCTTCTCTACGAGCGTCACGCCGCGTCCTGCTCGGCTTTCCACGCGCGAAACGCGGAGGCGGGAATTCCCGAGCCGACGCGCCTCGACCCGCTGTGCGGAATTGCCGGTCTGGCGGTT
Source organism: Fimbriimonadaceae bacterium (assembly GCA_025934835.1). Taxonomy (GTDB): domain Bacteria; phylum Armatimonadota; class Fimbriimonadia; order Fimbriimonadales; family Fimbriimonadaceae; genus Fimbriimonas. The sequence goes on along the minus strand of JAICWL010000067.1, from coordinate 1,623 downwards.
TGCCTCCGAGCTCACAACCTGCAATTCACCGAAGCGGCACTGAGAACGGTAGTCCATTTCACAGGCGAAGGAAGCTCGATAACGGATATAGCCCGGGCCTGCCCCAAACTAGGATTGTACGCGCGTGGCGTGACCGCCGATGAGACGGCGCTCAAGGCGTTGCCCAAGCCGCTGATTGCTCATGTGGAGCGCGACCACTTCGTCGCAGTCACGAAAGCGGACGCCAGCGGCGTCGACTACGTATGCTCGGATTGCGGACCATGGCCCGGCGGCCGGGTATCGCTGAGCTGGAAGCAATGGCGCCGCATGGAGGCGGATCAGCTGCTCGCCGTCGTACCCGAAGGAAGCGCCTCGCAACTGGCGCTCGAGCAGCTTCCAGCCGAGGGCCACAAGGGTGCGGGCCTAATTCTAGCTGGAGGAACCCGAGGCATCGCCTACCGGGTAGCCGCCGCGGCACGCCTTTCTGCGAGGTTGAAGGGCCATGCGAGTGCGATCATTTGGCCCATCACAGCACCCGCGATCTGCGGCATGCGCGGCACGTCCCCACAATGCCCAAGCTGGATCCGGTGCCCGCACTACTGCATCATGGCCAGCCCTGCCGGGCCGACCCACGGCGACCCGATAAACTTGGCAACCGGCGGCGAAGAGTATTCGCCGGACCCTGACCTAACCGTCTACAACCCTATCGGCCCGTCGGTCTCGTTCCAGCGTTCGTACGGCAGCCTCTCGAACCCGATGCCGTGCGGCCTCAGCCTGGGATGGACGCACAGCTACAACTACCGAATCGAGTTCAAAGCCTTGAATGGCGTTAATCAACAGCCGAGACTTTGGCTGCCCAACGGCGCAACCGTCCAGCTAACTCTGCCGGACCCCTCTGTGTTTCCGACTGGCACGAATCCTGCGATCGACGCGGCGCTGCCCGCAGGGACTCCCCTGAAAGTGCAGTTCGTTTACGACACCTCATACTTTGGCAGCGTCAAGTTTGTGGTCACGTTGAAAGACAGGTCGAAATGGTCCTTCGGGGACTTGCAGACCTCTATGCCCGATTCGAACACAAGAATCGATTATTATATGCCCCAACGCATCGAAAACGCGCTTGGGCAGTACATAACTCTGCGCTACGACGAGCTGCCCGCGATGAATACACCCGACCCAGAGGCCAATTTCATCGCCGGGGGCGGGACGACTAACTTCGCGCCAGGGGTCGTGCCAACCGAGATCCTCGATTCAGCATCCGCCCCGCTGCTTTACCTGCAATACGATGCAAACGGCTCCCTGAGCCAAGTCTTTGAGCCAACGTTCGTGGTCGGTGACGAAACGAAGGTCGGCGTGCAATACGACTGCGCAAACTATCCCACTACAAATGTGGGTTCGCCGTATCCACAGGCATACCAAATGCTCTGGCATGCGTCTTCACCGGCCACAACGACTTACGACGGGACCAAGTGGACCGTCGGAGCCTCGGACGACAGACAGCAATTGACCTATCAGAACTCGCCGAATCTCGACGGCACGGAGCAAGTTCCCACTCTTTCGATGATCGAGGTTCCTTCGCCGGCAAGCGTCAACCCAGATGGAAGCTGGGCGGGAAGCCGAAGCGGCGCGACCCTCAGCTACGACAGC
>JAICWL010000069.1 GCA_025934835.1 Fimbriimonadaceae bacterium | reverse complement strand
GCGCGCGAAGGCCGCGTGCCCGGCCGTGCAGCCTTCGTTGAGCCGCCCATCCTTTGGGCCGCGCTCGGCTCGATCCATCCGATCGCGGGTCGAATTCCTGTGCCCCGTTCGCGGCTTGACTTACACTGTGGTTCATGGGCCCAGCTGCCCGCAGTTACATCATCGAAGAGTACACGCGCACGGTGTGCCCGGATTGCTTCGCAGAGCGGCCCCGCCGCTCGGACGAGGAAGGCACATTCGTCGACGGCATGCTCGTCTCCCACGACGGAAGCGTGTGGATGCGGCGGTTCTGCCCGGTCCACGGGGAAACCGAGAGTCTCTACGAAGAGGACGTCGATATTTGGAGGGCGCGCGCCGGTTGGAGCACTCCGACGCTCGCCATCACACCCGACCGAGCCGACAACTGGAGGGGATTTCCGGACGGCTACCGGGACGGCCTTCCGTCTTCGCACGGGCAGCACACCTGCATCCTTCTGCTGAACATCACCCAGCGGTGCAACTATTCTTGCCCCACTTGCTATGCGGCAGCGCTCGCGCCAGGTACCGACGTGGGCCACCCGGAGCGCCCAACGATCGAAGAGGCCCTGGAGACGGTCGATACGATGCTCGTACGCGAAGGGGGCAAGCTCGGGGTTGTCATGCTGTCGGGAGGGGAACCCACGGTCCGCAAGGATTTGCCCGAGCTGCTGGAACGGCTTTTCGAGCGGAACATTACTCGCGTAATGCTGAACACGAACGGGCGCCGGATAGCTCGCGACGATGATTTCCTCGGATTTCTGCACTCGCACCGCGACAGGATCGAGGTCTATCTCCAATTCGACGGCGTTCGGGCCGGCACGCACCAGACCTTGCGAGGCGAGGATGTACGCGAAGAAAAGTCGACCGCCCTTGCCAGATTGAACGAGGCGGGCGTGTTTACCACTCTGGTTATGACCGTAGCCGAGGGAGTCAATGACACTGAGGTCGGCAACGTTCTGGAACTTGGCTTGGCAACGCCTCGCTGTGCCGGACTCGCCGTACAGCCCGTATTTGGCTCGGGCCGAAATCCTGGCGTCGGCGTTTCGAGCCGTGTAACTCCTACGGGCGTTATTCGTCGTCTCGGCGAACAGACTCGCGGACTCGTCGGTCCTTCGGACTTCGTGCCGCTGCCATGCTCGCACAAGGACTGCTGCGACATCACCTACCTTCTGCGCACTCGCGATGGGTGGCGATCTTTACCGAAGCTCGTCGGCAGGGACGAGCTTCGGCGCTGGATCCACCTGGTCTCCAACACGATCTCGTTCGAGAACGCGTCCGAAGCTGTCAAGCAAATGGTTAGGTCCGGCGCGCTGCAACGCGTGTTTTCAGAGCAGCAAAAGGTGAGCGCGGCTCAGCTCGCCCTGGACGTGCTTCGTCTCTGCGAGTGCGTGCCTGGGGCGGTCGAGTTGCTCGGCCCCAGAAAGTCGCTCACCGAGCGTATGGCAGAGGAGACTTTCCGGGTCACGGTCAAGATGTTCATGGACTCGCACACGTTCCACGAAGCGAGAATCCGGCAGTGTTGTGTGCACGTAGGCACTTTTGAGGATGATCCCAAACGGCATTCGTTTTGTTGGCGATGGCTATTTGCGGATAGCGAAGATTTTCCGGAGCGGTCCACGACGTTGCCGATGGCGCCTTCGTGACGGCCCGAGGTCATCGTCTCGGTCGCCTTAGCGCCGAGGTTGGTTTTGCGTCGCCAATTTGCCTGTCGGGGAGCCCGGCCCGCCCAAGGGCTTCCGAGAAGAAGTTGAATTCCACGCCGCAGTTACGCGAGATTGCAAGATCACTTGCAGGCGGGACCTGATTTTGGATGTCTCCAGTCCGCAAGTGTTGGAGCAAGACGTCGTGTCCGTGCCGTGTCCGCGGAGCTGCCGGAGCTCAAGTCCGAGAGGCTGAAATCCCAAGGCTTACGAGCAAACCGACCCCTGCGGGGTCGAAGACGTTGGGCCGCAGCCAACGACCGGGGAACGATCGACGTAGAACGTGCGACCCCGCAGGGGTCGCAGAAGGTAGCCCGGGGTCATAGACCCCGGCAGGCAGCAGCACGGCACATCCGACCCCAGCGGGGTCGAAGACGGTAGCCCGGGGTCCACGACCCCGGGGAGGGAGGCAGCGGAAGCCATCCGACCCCAGAGGGGTCGCAGAATACTGCCCCGGCCCGAATCCCGCGGATCCCAGTGTCGGCTCACTTGGCGACATTTCCCAGGGAACTCCTGCGTTTCGTCTTGACGCGAGACGCGCGCAGCTTTCTCGCTCCGGATTGCAGAACGCCCGCGGCATGAAGAGCAGAACTGGTATGAAGCGTGCTCAGCGCTTGCGAGGCAGCTTGGCTGCAAGCCGGCTGGTCGAGAGACTGACACTCGCCGTGGTACGAAAGCCTCTCCGGATTTTGCGTCCTCGAAATCTAGGACTATGCTGGATTCGAGGATGTGAAAGTCACATGCCAAATCCGAAGCGTGGCAATGACGCCCCGGAGTTGCTACCGTGGATCTGCCGTGGCTGCGGACAAAAAAGCGAATCAGGCATGTATTGCAGCAAGTGTGGTGCGGGGAGATATTTTAGGCGGAGCAGGCTCGGACCGCTTATCCAGGCTATCTTTGGGTTGGTCCTTGCAAGCGCCGGCCCGTGTGCTGATGTGGCCTTCGCTCAAATGTCCCCGAGCGATATTAGGGGCCAAGGTGGCGCTATCTGCGGAGGCATGGTGTTTTACGCGGTAGCCGGAATATGGATCTTATGGCGTTCTTGGAAAGAGTGGCGCGGTTGAGCTGACATGGGAATCGGTAAGTTCATGACCTCGCCCTATGTGGAATCACGTCTCGGCTGGCGAACGCCCACGATCCGGCAAGCGAACACCCTCCGCAACTGGTGGTGATTCGATGGGCAACAAACCCTGGATATGCGTGAACTGTGGTCAAGAGGTAGCGGGCAGCTCGCGATGCCCCAACTGCGGCGCGGGGCGGCTTTCTATTTGGAACAAGATCGATATCGCGTTCGGAATTGTCGTGGCGCTGCTGTTCGCCGGCATGGGTGCTTGCGGCTTGATTGGTGCGGCGTCCGATCCAAAGAGCGTAGCTTCCGGCTTAGTTGCGACGTTCGGGATCGTTTGCTCCGTCTTGGCCCTCGGTTTCGGCGTACTGGTTTATCGCGCTTGGAAAGGAGGAGGACGTGACCGTCGGTGAGCTCTTTACTGCGCTCGGATGGCTAACGGGCGGAGTCGTTTTCTTACTGACGGCCCGGCAGAGGCGGCTCGCTACGGATGGGATGTCGATCGTCGCTGCGTGGGGGTTTTTCGCCGCTGTGTTGGGAGCGAAGCTCACCGAGTGGGCCGCGGAAGGCTTCCCGGCGGGAATTGGCGATCCCCGCTCGGGTGGACGAGCGCTCCTCGGAGGCATTGTTTTCGGCTGGATCGGCGTCGAGGGCGCAAAACTCCGCCTCGGAATTCGGCGATCTACGGGCGACCTGTTTGCCCTGGCCCTCCCTGCGGGCGAGGCGGTCGGGCGGATTGGCTGCTATTTCAACGGATGTTGCTACGGAACAGAATGCGATCTACCTTGGGCCATTTGGCAGCATGGGGCTTGGCGACATCCGGCCCAGCTCTACTCTTCCGCTGTCTCCGTGCTGATTGTCTTCTCGCTGATCCTGCTCAAGTCTCGCCTGAGCCGCGAGGGCGACCTGTTCCGGTGCTACCTGGTGCTCTTCGGTATCACCAGGTTCCTGCTCGAGTTCGTTCGATGGCGGGAAAGCTTGGTGTTCGGTCTGTCTCCGATGCAGTGGTTTTGCCTGGAGCTCGTAGCGGGCGCCTCAATCTGGTGGTATGCGCTTTCACGCCGCAGGAAGGTAGCAGTTTGAAGTGCACTAATTGTGGAACGGAGCTGCCATCCGGCGAAAAAATGTGCCCGCAATGCGGATGGCGCTCAGGGAGCTCGGCTAGGTCGGGGCGGAACTGTGCTGCAGCGGTCCTCTTTACCCTAAGCATTCCGTTCGCTGCGGTAGGCGCTTGCAGCTTGACGGCATATGTGCAGGATGCGACGAGCGAGTACTCGATTTTGGCGGCGATAGTGGCCGGTTGCGCTCTCCTCGTCTTCATGGTGTTCGTCGTTACAGGTGTGGTCGTGATCGTCAAACGCTGAGGATTAATGGAAGCAACTTATACCAAAACCACCGGACAGAAGCTCGAGGGCGTCGCGTTTCAGTTCTGCAAGGTCGCTACAGTCGCGTTGGTTACAGGCCGTTACGCGCTGCCGGTCGCTTCCGGCCTTTGCGCCATTTTCTATGCGCTGGCGTGGATCCGAGGTGAGCGCAGCACTCGCTGTGTGCTCCGCTATCCGCTTCTCGTCGCCCCTTTCTGGGCGGGCGTATGCGTCGGCTCGCTCTTTTTCCTCCTTCGCTAGCGCCTTGCCCAAACGACGTGGCGACTTGGGCCTCCGCCCACTGAGAGGCTGCCTGAATCTACGAACAGATCGCGAGCCGGTCGAACTGCCGAACGGCGAACCGCCCGAAGCAAGCGCGCAATCATCGCCGCATCCTTTTGCCTTGCTCGTCCGTTTGCTATCCGGATAAGAAACAAAATGTCAGACATTCCTCCAGGAGTAGTTGCTACTTTGTACGTTTTTGGCGTCCTGGTCGGGCTCTACGTGCTGATCAGAATCGCCATGTGGGTCTTCGGCATCCGAATCATCGGGAACACTGAAGTGGGCATCGTCGAGAAGATATGGGGCGGAGGTTCGCTGAAGGACCGCATCATCGCCCTCGGCGGCGAGGCGGGCTTCCAGCCCGACGTTCTCCGCGGCGGTGTGCACTTTCTGCCCGGATACCTCTACAAGGTCCACAAAGTGCCGCTGGTCACCATTCATCGTGGTCAGATCGGCTATATCTTCGCCCGCGACGGCCAGCCGCTTGGTCGCTACACGCAAGATGGAGCCGCCATTAGCGATTCCGGACAGACGCTCGGCCACGTGGTGGCCAACGGCAGCATCACCAACGTCCGCGAGTTTCTCGGACAGGGCGGCCAGCAGGGCCCGCAACGCGCGATCTTGCGAGAAGGAACCTACGCGATCAATCTCGCAGAATTCATTGTCATCAGTGGCCAGAACGAGATTTACTACCTGCCGATGGGCAACAAGCAAGAGGATCAGGCGATCCGGCAGGTTGCGCAGCAAATCGGCTCACAGAACGGCTTCTCGCCCGTCATCATCGATGGAAACAGCGACCAGATCGGTATCGTCACCGTCCACGACGGCCCCTCGCTCCCACAGGGCGACATCATCGCGCCAACGGTGGGCGACAGCCGCGACGACCCGAACTACCACAACAACTTCCAAGACCCGCAGGCCTTCCTGAAAGCCGGCGGATATCGCGGGCGCCAGTATCAGGTCCTCAGCGAAGGCACCTACTGGATCAACCGCCTATTCGCCACCATCGAGCTGGTTTCCAAGACGCATGTTGAGGTTGGAAACGTCGGCGTCGTGGTCTCCTACTATGGCGAGCGCGGCGCCGACGTGTCGGGCGAGGCATTCCGACACGGCGAGCTTTGCAAGAGAGGCGGCCGCGGCATCTGGGATGAGCCGCTCCTTCCAGGAAAGTATCCGTTCAATCCCTACGCCGGCGAAGTCATCGTGGTGCCGACGATCAACATCATCCTGAAGTGGATACGCGCCGAGGCGGGTGAACACCGGCTCGACAGCAACCTCCGCGAGATCGGCCTCATCACCAAGGACGCTTTCGAACCCGAGCTGCCGCTTTCCGTGGTCATCAGCATCGATTACAAGAAGGCGCCGAATGTCATTCAGCGCTTTGGAAGCGTCAAGACTTTGGTCGAGCAGAGCTTGGACCCGCTAGTCTCGAGCTATTTCAAGAACCAGGGCCAGCAGCGCACGCTGATCGAGCTGATCCAGGAGCGCAGCGCGATCCAGGAGACGGCGACCCTCGATATGCGCAAGCGGTTCGCAGACTACGACCTTCAACTTCAGGAAGTGCTCATCGGCACGCCACATTCGCCGCAGGGCGACACGCAGATCGAAACGATCTTGAGCCAATTGCGCGAGCGGCAAACCGCAGTCGAGCAGCTCGAAACTTACCGCAAGCAACAGGAGGCGCAAGGCGCTCTGCGCTCGTTGAACGAGGCCAAGGCTGTCGCCACGAGGCAGACCGACCTGACTAATTCCAAGGTGCAGATCGATATCGAGGTCAACCAGGGGCAAGCATCTGCCCAGCGGGCCAAGCTGGACGCCGAACGGTCGGTCACCCTTGCGGGCGCCGAGGCACAGAAGATCGTGACGCTAGCGGGCGCCGAAGCCGAAAAGATCGTGACGCTCGCCACCGCCGACGGCGAGAAAGAGGCGCGCACGCGCATCGGCGAAGCGATCGGCATCGCCGAGATCCGGAAAGCGTACGGCTCCCCGCAGGTGCTCGTGGCTAGAGAAGCCATCAAAGAGATTTCCAGCGCCCTGAAGGAAGGCAAGCAGGAGATCGTGCCGCGCACTCTGATCAATTTCGGAGGAAACGGCTCGAGCGGCGATGGGGACGCCCAAGGGGATCTGTTCACCAAGCTGCTGACGCTCGTGCTTTCCGACAAGTTGAAGCTGACCAACATCTCAGGCGAGTCAGACGAGCCTTTGGGGCCGCAGGCTCGGAACCTGCGCGACAGAATCGTCAAGAGCATGGAAGAAACGACCACGGAAACAGCCGTTCCGCCGACCACGACTCCAGTGGCAGCCGATGAAGGAGAGTAGTCTCCTAAGTTGATGTCCGAGACGATCTTGGTCCTTGTATCTGGGGCGAGTCTGCTGCTCGCCCTGTGGCTCGCGGTCCAAGTAAAGGTTCTCGAGATCAAAATCGGCAAGCTAGAAGCCGAGATCTCGAAACCGGACGCCCAACCGACTTTACCGGAGCCGGCGCCGCCACAAGCGTCACCTTTGGACGGGCTCACCGTCGGCGTGGCGATCCAGCAGGATCACGAGCATCCCACGTTCGCCAAGCTCCTTTTGGAGCGGCTGGCCGCGGAAGATGCCGAAGCCTTCGCGATGTCCTACGAACGGGCGCGGCAGACGCACGCAGATTGGTCCGGTGGCGCACCCGATATCCTGATCATCGGCGACGTGCGATGCAACGGGTACGCCGAAGTGTTCTTCCGGAGCGAACTGGTCATCGTGTCTCGTGGTGGCACGCTCGACACGATTTGCGAAGAGCCTGCAAGTGGTGGCCGTCAGGCCAGCCTCGCCACCACGACGGTCGCCCGCCTCGATCGGGCTCTGGCTGCCTCGCTGCGCAGAGCCGAGCGCCGGTTGGCACTCCGAGAGCTTCACGAATAGAGTGATCGGACGCAATAGTTCGCCGACTCGAGGACGACGGTAGGCTGGGCGCAATGGCCATATTCGCTTTGGTGTGCCTGCTCGCAATGACCGACTCCCAGCAGCCCACTCCTGCGCAATTCGCTCAATGGGGACGCGAAACCCTGGAAATGATCCGCCGCGACTTCTACCTGCCGGAGCGCAAGCTTTACGGCGAGGAAATCGTGCCTGGCCAGCCGCCCCGGCAAGTAGCGTTCACCTGGGGAGTGGGCGTGATGCTCTCGGCACTGAGCGCGGCAGCCAAGGCGGACCCGAAATACCGGCCCTGGCTGCGAGAATACGCCGACGCGGTCCAGAGCTACTGGAATCCAAACCCCCCGACACCGGGGTTCGACGTGCTGCCGTGGTCCCACGGAGTCGACCGCTACTATGACGACAACGCCTGGATGGTCATGGCCCTGGTCGAGACCTCCGAAGCCCTGCGCGATCCGAAATACCTCCGGCGAGCCGAGGCTGCTCTCGCTTATTCGCTGAGCGGCTGGGACGACAAGCTGGGAGGCGGAATCTACTGGCGAGAATCCGACAAGGCGAGTAAGAACACGTGCTCAAACGGCCCCACGGCGGCAGCATGCCTGGCGGTCTACGCCCACGACAAGGACTCGAAGTACCTGCGCTGGGCCGAGCGGATTTACGACTGGACACGCGAGCACCTCCAGGACCCGACCGACCAGCTTTTCTGGGACGCTGAGACGCTCGACGGCCACATCGGCAAGACCAAATGGACCTACAACACCGCGCTGATGATTCGTGCCGGCTTCGAGCTGGGCAAGGTAACAGGTCAACGCCACTATCTCGCGGAGGTGGACGCAATGGCGGATTCCAGCACCCGCCGCTGGGTGGACCCCGCTACGGGTGCAATCAAGGACGACCTCAAGTTTGCCCATCTGCTGCTCGAGTCTTGGCTACGAACGGGAATGGTCGCTCCCGCCCGTGCGGCGCTCGCCTTTCTACACGGCCAAGGACAAGATGCGTCAGGGCATTATCCTGTGCGATGGGACTCGGTCGCGCAGGGCCCGTGGCCGAAGCCGATGCTAATCGACCAGGCAAGTGCTGCGCGGGCTTATTTCGTGATGTCAACTTTCAAAGAAAAATGAAAGTTGGCGTGGTATCCTGAATCCCGAGCATGGGTCTATCTCCTGAACGCATCGTGGGCGACGAGTTGCTGCCGATCCTCCGCAAGGTGGAGGCGAGCCAAAGGCTGAGCAGAGAAGATGGCCTGCTGCTATGCAAAACGCCAAACCTCACTGCCGTCGGCTACCTCGCCAATCTCGTTCGTGAGCGCCGTCACGGGGCGAAGACCTACTACGTGCGCAACCAGCACGTGAACTACACGAACATCTGCAACAAGTTTTGCAAGTTCTGTAGCTTCTACGCGAAGAAGGGCGGTCCGGCGCCTTACCAGATGACGCTCGACCAGGTGCGTGAACGGTTGAGCTGGCATCGCGACGTCCCGCTGACCGAGATCCACATGGTTGGCGGCATCAACCCTCGCCTACCGTATGCGTACTACCTGGACCTCGTGCGGACGGTGAAGGAAGTGCGACCCGGCGTCCATGTGAAGGCTTTCACCGCCGTGGAGATCGTGGAGATCGCACGCCAGGGCAAAGTGACGATCGAACAGGCATTGGCCGACCTCATCGAAGCCGGGCTGGATTCTCTCCCGGGCGGCGGCATCGAGATTTTGAGCGACCGGGTTCACCACGAGCTTTTCGGCAAGAAGCTTAACGGCGAAGAGTGGAAAAACGTGGCTAGGGCCGCGGCAAAGCTCGGCCTCAAGCAATACGCTACGATGCTCTACGGCCATATCGAGACCGACGAGGAGCGAGTCGACCACCTTGTGCAGCTCCGCGAGCTTCAAGACGAGACGGGCAACTTCCTTACTATGACGCCGCTCTGCTTCCACCCGGAAAAAACTGAGCTGGAGCACATCGAGCTTCCGACCGCCGACACCGACCTGCGCAACATCGCGGTTTCCCGGCTAATGCTCGACAACTTCGAGCATGTGAAGAGCTTCTGGATCATGAACACCGTGCCGGTGACACAGATGGCACTCTGGTATGGCGCAGACGATGCCGATGGGCTTGTTCACGAATACGAGATCACGTACAAAGAGGGCGAGTTTGGCAACAAGACCCAGGCGCTGACCCACGAGAACATGATTCGGATGATCGAAGAGGCGGGGCGCATCCCGGTCGAGCGAGACAGCCTGTACCATGAGATTTCGCACGAGCAACTCGAGGCCACGCGAAGACCCAAGCTCACACCTGTTCCCATGGCCAAAGCCTACGGGGCTCTAGGAGCGGGACAGGAAGGTGAGGATCACCCCGTAGCGAAGTCCTCGACAGACCCTGGATCAAGCGGGAATACTTTGCCGTTCACGATTCCCAAGTAGGTGGGAGTTGCCCTGATGCCGGCTGCATGCTCCAGAAGTTCGTCCTCCCAAACCTGGGAGAGCGACTGAGCGCTTGGGGGCGAAGGTACCGCCGGCCGGGCATGTGATCTGAGCCACTTCTGTCGCCGGATGGCCACGTCCTCCTCCGATCGGATCCTCGGTTCGTAAATCGCAGAAAGCGCACACCTCACGCCATCGGTACGCGCGACTTCGTCCGCGAATCCCGCTACTCGCTCGTCCAGCGCTCCACGGCACACCCAATGTAGTACAAGGGTTACATCGCTGCGGGCCGTTATCGATGTGGCCAGCCAAGGAAGCTCCTGAGCACATATCGAGCACGTCGGGCCCGCAAAAACGATGAGCCGCTTAGCTCCGCGGCCAAGTTTCATTGCCGTTCGATCGCTACTCGGGTCGAGAAGCAACTTGAGTTGAGCCGTGGAAAACACTTGGGAGGGCACCCGCAAGGGGTGCAAAGTATTAACCCATAAGCCGCCCGCTGCGACAAGCAAAGTCCAAGAAAACAGCGGGGAAGGGTTCGGGCGCTCCAGCGAAGCGCCAACCCCGACCAACAACAGTGCTGCCTCCAAAACCGATGCCAGGTAATAAGCCATGCAATAGCCGCATAGAGCCCGGAGCACAACCACGCTCACAGCCTGTAAGAGCGTGCCTATAAAGAGCTTGAGCATTACGAGGAGTCGCGCGCTCTTCAAAAAAACGCTCGAACCGGATTGTGCCCAGTAGGAGGCCAACAGGAGAATTGCGACGTCGGCCGCGGCGCCGACGAGTGCAACGGGAACCGGCCCAACGGCCGCAAATCTGCTTGACAGAACTTCGTTGCAGCCGAACGGACCGGAGCACACTGAATAGGCGCCCATAAGATGCGCAACCCCGATCCTGATTGCGATTAGCGCGCTGACAACCTCAAGCGCAGCGAACGCGTACCATGCGGTGTCCGTTCTTCGCTTTGAGATTCTCACGGCTCGATGATCGCACCAACCGGTATGCGCGCTATTGGGCGGCTTCCGGCTTTAACCGATAACTCGGAATAAAAATACCCAGCTCGGTTAGGCGCTTGAAGGGCACAATCATACTGGCGTTCTCTTCCTTGGGATTTGAAAGATTTCACGGTCAGAATCGGCGCGGAAGGGACAATGTGAAGACCCGCTGGCCATGACGACGCTGTCAAGAGCAATCGTTTCGATTTTCTGCTTCCCCGGCGGACCGACCCCATCCAGAGAGGCGAAGGTGAAACGCTGACGACAGAGCCGACAGTGAGATCCAGCGTCTGAGAATAGGATCCTATGCTGCCACGGTCGCGATAGGTGATCTCAACAGGGACTCGGAGCGTGCCATCGGGTGCGTCCCGCGTGGGTTTGACAGTGATCGTCAATTTGGAGCCCAATTGACGATAACGGCATTGGACATAAGAGAGCCCGGAGTGGACGGAAGTAATCTCAAGGTTATCCGAGGTTCGGAAGGCGATGTCCCGAGGCTCGCAAGCTGCCTGCGTAATCGGACGCTCGAAAACGAGTGACGCGTGCGACGGCGAAAGCGGCGGCCGGATTACGATGTGGATTGGCAATGTGGCTTGCCGCTCGCCGAACGGCTCCCCGACGAACAGTGCCTGCTCGAACGTGCCCACACGCGATTCGGTGACTCGAAACGAAATCCGCCTTTTTTCACCCGGCGCCAGATCGAACCGACCGGTGGCCAGCGGTTCGACGCACACGCATGTCGCGGAGACGCTGAGACCGTTCATGCGGGTGGTCCCGGTATTCGCTACCACCGTGGACCGTTCATAAATCCCCGGAACCTCGCTGACGACCACAGAGCCAATGGGAAAGCGTAGGCTCTCGCTGGGCGACTCGATCGAGGCGCATCCGGCGGTCAGCATGGCAAGCCCTGCGCATCCGCAAATCGGCCCGGCTAATCTCACGACCTGCGCCGCCTAAGACCGATGACAATGCCCGCAAACAGAATGGCTCCGCCCATGACAGGAATCGCCGTAGGCCAAACTTCCTTGCGGCGTTGCGCGGGGGGAGCGTTGCCTTCTCGATTCCGATCGTCGTAAACCGTAGCCCCTGCCGGGAAGGTCATCGTGAATTCCGAGGAGGGCACGGCAGCCATCTGCTTGGCCTGCAGACGTTCGACGCTGCGTTGCAGGCACTCGCTGATACCACCGTCAACCTGTCGGCGGAGCTCGTGGAGAATCCTTTGCGGGTAGAAACCCCGCCCGATCGGTGCATAGTCCATGTAACGGTATTGGACGGTGAGCGTCGTCGTTCCTTGGCGTTGCTGAAACTTCAGGGCCCTTGGCCAAAAGGAGTCCCCGAGGGTCGAGAACTCGATGCGGTAGGGCAGGTTGACCGACTGGGCGTATTGTGGCTCGAACGCGAGGAAGACTCCCCCTGGGCACTCTCCGGCGGTGAGACGAGCTTCATGCGCAGCAAATCCTTCGAGCACAGAAGCCTCGTCCGTGAGGTGCATCGGACGGACCACAATGTCTTCGAGTTCCAGAGGAAAGAGCCCGCTGACCTGCATTGCGAGGTGTTGATCCAGGTTCACCTCCGCATGCTCTACCGGGTCTCGGTAGATGGATCCTTCCTTCTGGCCATCTCTCAGAGTCAGCCCGTACCACAACGATCCGTCATAGGTCTGAATTCGCTTCGTCTCGCCATTGATCGTCCACTCCACGCGGTAGCGCCGATCCGCGCGAACGACCTTGAACACAGCTTTTAGAAGGCCGTCGTCCTCAGAACTCTTCAGCGCAGCTTCGTTCGGAGTCTGGGCCTGAAACTTCCCATTCAGCGCGTAATCAGCAACTTCGGCCAACATCTCCGCCGAATGACGCCATCCCGTGAGAATCAGCTGAGCCGTCGGGCCCCGCTGCGCTCCTGCGAGTCGGCAACCTACCGCCAGGACGATGATGATCGCTACCCTTGGACCCCGAACTCTCATTGTAGGCAGTCGTACTGCCATCCCTTGCCGGAAGAATGCCCCAAAAGGTCATCGCAGTTCGCTAGGGCGTAGTAGTAGAAGTCGCCACAATAGCGGGTGCCCGTGTTGCACTGCGACGTGATGCCGGCTGCTTTGCATAGGTGCATCTGAACATTCTTGTCGGCAATGAATTAGTACGAGGCGCACTGGATGTTGGGATTTGGCGACGCATTTGTGCAAAGGATGTCCTGGCATGTGTACACATTCGTAGGCGAAGTGTCGCATGTGGAATCCTTGATACAAACGGCGCCTGGGTCTTGGGAATAGGGTGGTCTGCTGGCTGTGGCAGGGCTGAACGGCAATGCCGACCATAGCAGCAGGAGCATGGCTGTTCTCGTTGAGTTCATTGTATCGGTGGGTAGTCGTCCAGACACTGCGAAGGCAAATTCGGGATCGTTGCCGTCGCCCTCGATGCGGCGACCAGGATAGCGGCCAAAGAAACCGCGAAAAGCACGAAAGCGGACCAGCTATTTCCTGACATCCGACGTTTATTTGCCATAGTGATTGGGATTGTGCAAAAGGTTTGCTCTCCCGGAGGTTGGGGGGGGATTATTGCGCCCAATGGCGCAAATCTCTAGCGTCGAACCAGGTACCTCCGTTCAAGCCTGAGCAAAGAACGACCTTTCCTACTGGTCCTAAAGGATCGCCTGCTGAAATTGAGCACCGAAAGAGCGCGAGAAACAAAGCGAGGAAACGAGTCGATGTGGCTGCTAGCCAAAGTGCCGCGACCGATCCCGTAAGGAATCCCGAGCACAATATCGCTATGTGGAGCAGGAAAAACTCTGCGACGCGTCGTATGCGGTAGTCGTCCATGAGCACCGCAGCCGAGTTCCGATACAAACAGCCCACGTACGCCCGCACTGACGTCGAAGGGATGACGAGGGCGATGCATGAGGACGGGTTCGCTCTCATTCCTGGGGTGATCAGCGCAGAGGAGTGCGCGCGAGCCCGAAGCAAGATCGACGAACTGAAGCCATTCGGCTTCGACGCCCAAGGCGCTACCGACCACTACAAGTGCGTCTTCAATCGAGATCCCTACTGGCTGCAGTTCCTAGACATGTCGGGTGTTATCGATCTCGCCGAATCGACCATGGGTGAGGAATGCCACATCATCGGGGAGACAGCTTGGCGCAGCCACCCTGGCCACAACGGCTGGTCGCCGCACACCGATCGCACGTTCTTCGAGCTGCCCGAGGAGTACGCCACCGATCCTCGCGTGCAAATCCCGATTTACCTGTGCACGGCGCACTACTACTTGAGCGACATCACGGAAGAGCTGTGTCCAACGTACGTCATCCCGGGCTCGCACCGCTCGGGCCGATCCCTCGGATGGGGAAAGGACAAGGACCCGGAATGGCATGGCCGCAAGCTCGAACCGGTCCTGTGCAAAGCTGGCGACGTGCTGTTTTTCCGCAGCGATATTTGGCACACCGGCAGCGAGAACAAGACCGGGGACCAGGTTCGCTATCTGCTGCAGGTCCACTATTCGCACCGATGGATCGCGCAGCAGTTCTCGCCATTCATCACGTGGCAATTCAATCCCGAGGTCCTTTCTGCATGCAATCCCCGGCAGCTAAGACTGCTGGGCAACCATACCAAATCAGCATATGATTGACCTGTCCGGCCGTCATGTCTTCATTTCGGGCGGCAGCCGTGGAATCGGCGCAGCCGCGGCGGCACTCGTCGCCCAGGCCGGAGCGTCGGTATCGATCAACTATCGCGCTCGCAAGGACAAGGCAGATGAAGTCGCGTCGCAAATCCGGAATGCCGGCGGAGCGGCCGAAATTTTCCGCGCCGACATGTCCGACGAAGCGGAATCCGACCGGGCGTTCACAGAAGCTGCGAGCCGGTTCGGGCCCCTGAACGGGCTCGTCGTGTCGGCGGGAATCTTCGAGGGTCGAGCGATAGAATCGATGGATGCCGCCTTTTGGGATCGGACAATGGCTCAGAACCTTCGAAGCACGTTCTTAGCCGTCAAGGGCGCCGCAGCTAGGATGAGCGGCGGTGGAAGCATGGTGATCTACACCTCTACGGCCGGACAGCGGGGCTCCGCCGAGTACTCCGCCTATGCGTCGTCGAAAGCAGCGCAGATCATGTTCATGCGCTCGATGGCAAAGGAGCTTGGCCCGCGAGGAATCCGAGTCAACTGTATAGCGCCGGCTTGGACCGAAACAGACATGGCCGCACCTTCACTCGACGCTATGGGCCGGGAGAGAGTCGCCAAAGAGTTCGTCCTTGGCCGGATCGCATTGCCCGATGACGTAGCGGGACCTACGCTGTTTCTTCTTTCCGACCTTGCCCGCTTCGTCACGGGCATCACCCTCACGGTCGATGGGGGCGCGGACATGAGAGGCTAACCTGGGCCATCCGCCCCCTTTTTTCAGCCAATTGCCAATATTCGCTGAGTTACATCGGCCGTCGGGGTACGTCTAACTGTCATGCCAGTGTTCGGATTGCCGCCGGCATATTCTCGGACGCCGCAATGGATCGCGGATTCGGCAAAGCTTGGCCCGAGCGAGCTCGCCAAGGTGGTCGCTTTCGGCGAAAGTGTTCCGGTGCGCTCGAACGCCACCGTATTGGCCGACGGTACCGTGCATCTAACCGTCACGCGCTCTGGCCGTACGGTCGGATACCGAACCTTCAAGCTCAGCGGCGCCGACATGCACGAGCTCAAGCGGTTGATCGCCGTCACCAATTTCTCCCGGCTTCGATCGTCGCCTGCGCCTGTGGCTCCTCCGGACGCTTTCGACGGCCTCGACGAGTTGCTTGTTGTTCGCCAAAATCTCTCGACCGTATGGTGGTCAGACGCAGTCTTCGCAAAACCTCCGAACAAGTTTCCGCTCCTGGATCGTATGCGCTCGCTTCTTCACAACACCGTAGCGTAAGGCTCAACCCAACGTCTTTCGGCCGCAGATCGAGAGCTGGTAGACGCTGACAAGGTCGGTGTGCGCCTCCAAGAACGTATCGCCGCGCGTTTCCACTGTGTAGGCGTCGATGCGCAGCGCGAGCGGATGTAGGCTCGCCAAGTCTGCTTCCTCTTGCGACCGAAACTCGGAGCGAAGGGTCACCGGGCCCTCGATCACATACGGCCGGATCGAATCCGACGCTAGGACCGCATCGAAGGCCGCTTGCTCTATCTCCGCCGCCGTGTCGTCGGAATGGCGCATCTGGCCCATATACCGACCGAACCCGACCTTCGTCTCGATCGTTCGAACGCTTGGAATCGTGCGGGCAGCCTCCTCGCAGCCGGCGCGGTCGCTCGTCACGAGCACCGTGGGAACGTTGAAGGCGCCGGCCACGGCGGCACTTGCCGCGATCTCGCCCGCAAGCTCTCCGTTGATCCAGAACCGCGCGAGACCCCCGACCAGCGCGTGCTCCATCATCGCGCTAAGCGCCCCGCAGGTTGCGTGATAGCCGACGAGCATGCTAGCCGCGAATCTGGAGTCGATCCCTTCCATCATTCCGTGCGGCTCGCTACCCGACCCAGATATGAGGTTTGTGCCGGCCTCCAAGTCAGCGACGAGCAGGTTCTTGCAGGTTGCGTGCGAGTCTTTGACCCAGACTTGCGTGGCCCCAGCGCGCCGCGCGCCTCGTATGGCTGCGTTCAGATCTGCAACGAGCATTGAGCGGGCGAAGCCGAAGTCTGCAAGTGTGCCGAGCGGCCGGCCACACTGGGAAAAGGATGCGATGCCCGTCGCACCCTCGATGTCGACGGACATATAAACCTTCATCGGCCCCATTTTGAACCATCGCGGGGTAACACTCCGTGCGATGAAGTTGCAACCTATCGGCGCCTCGGGCCTCACAACTACCCGCCTCTCATATGGCTGCATGCGCATAGCCGGCA
Organism: Fimbriimonadaceae bacterium; assembly: GCA_025934835.1. GTDB lineage: Bacteria > Armatimonadota > Fimbriimonadia > Fimbriimonadales > Fimbriimonadaceae > Fimbriimonas. The sequence continues at coordinate 1,673 of JAICWL010000069.1, read as the reverse complement.
CATGGGACCCGAAAGAAGTCACTCCGGAGCGGGAAGCGGTAGGGAAGAGCGCCGTACGGGCAGCCTACGAGGCGGGCTATACGCTTTTTGACCATGCGGACATCTATTGCCGGGGCGAATGCGAGCGGATCTTCGGGCTCGTTCTTCGTGAAGAACCGGGAATGAGAGATCGAGTGGTCATCGCAACGAAATGCGGGATACGTTTCCCGGGCGAGCCCAACGCCGATTCACCGCATCGATACGACTTCTCGCGGGAGCACATTCTGCGCTCGTGCGAAGGATCGCTCAAGAGGTTGGGAGTCGACGTCATCGACATCTACCAACTACACCGGCCAGACCTTCTCATGGATCCGCATGAGATCGCGGGCGCGTTCACACAACTTCGCGAGCAAGGGAAGGTGAAATACTTCGGTGTTTCGAACTTCCTGCCCTCCTTCGTCGACACACTTCAAGAGTTCTTGGACCAGCCCCTCGTCGTAAACCAGGTCGAGATCCATCTTGGGAGGCTGGACTGCTTTTACGATGGCACGCTGGATCAGTGCATTCGCGACAACGTCACGCCGCTTTCCTGGAGCCCGCTTGGCGGAGGCTTCCTGGGCGAAGGCGGGACGGTTTCCTCCGACAACCCGCGCCGCGAAGGTTTGCTCGCGCTCCAAACTGCGCTCGATGTCGTCGCCAAGAACCACGGGGTTTCGCGCTCGGTCGTAGCACTTTCCTGGCTGCTCAAACATCCTTCCAAAATCGTTCCGATCGTAGGCTCGGCAAACCCCGATCACATTCGCAATGCCGTCACCGCCGACTCGTTGGAGCTCACCCGAGAGGAATGGTATCGCTTGCTTGTCGCTGCGCGGATGAAGCCGTTGCCATGAGCAGCTAGTCTTCGAGGGCTAACGCGTCTTCCTCCTCGAGCTGTTCGATGGTGGGGGCTTGGATGGCGAGCCTGGGTCGCGGTCGCTCCACTATGCGGTGCTCGCGCGCCTTCTCAGCGAGTTGCAGACGCTCGGCCCGTTCTTGCGCGCCAGGGGAAACCGGCCAAACGGTGTCGGCCGCCCAGAAGCTGCTGAGGAATTCGTTCCACACGCGGTCGTAAACCGCAATTGTTTGGTCGGCGATGCGCGACCATTCGAAGTCGCGGTCCAAGCGCTTTCGCGCTGCAACGTTCAGTTTACGGGCTCGCGCCGGGTCGCGAAGCACATGCAGGATCGCCCAGGCGAGCGATTCCGGGTTGTTCACGAAACTGAGCGTGCCGGTCTGGTCGTGCAGGACCACTTCTTTCAAACCACCGGCGTCGGAGCACACGACGGGCGCCCCGGCCGCCATAGCCTCCAAAGCCACAATGCCGAACGGCTCATAGAGTGAAGGAAATACAGCTACGTCCGCCACCCGATAGAGCTGGTGCAACGAGCGGTTCGCCATGAAGCCGGTGAATAGCACCTTCTCTTGGAGTCCGGACCAGCGGACGAACTTTTCGAGCTTCTCGCGATGGCCCCCGCCCACGATCAGAAACTTGGTATTGGGCTCCTGGGACAGCACCACGTTGGCCGCGTTGAGCAGCACCTGGATGCCTTTCTCGCGCACGAATCGGCCCACGAACATCACGATTCGCTCGTTCGGAAGCGCGAGTTTGGCTCTGTGCTCTCGCCGCTCCTTCTCGCTCCATTCGAACTCGAACT
>JAICWL010000017.1 GCA_025934835.1 Fimbriimonadaceae bacterium | reverse complement strand
TGATCCTGGACGAAGCCACCTCGTCGTTGGACTCCCAGACCGAGGCGCTGCTCCAGTCCGCGCTGGACAACCTCATGCGCGGACGTACCAGCTTTGTGGTGGCGCACCGCCTCTCGACGATCGTGAAGGCAGATCAGATAGTGGTGCTGGAGTTGGGAGTCGTTACCGAGCAGGGAACCCACGAGGAGCTTCTCGAGAAGAACGGCCTCTACGCCCGGCTGTACCGCGAGCAGTTCAGAGTCGCGCTGCAAGCCGCGTCGTAGGCCCGCGGAACTATCGCTCGCGCTTCCGAGCCGAACCGGATAGGAATGGACTTAACTTCCCTATCGATGGCCTTCATCCTGTCCGCGATCTTCGTGTCGCTAGTGATCCTGTTCGGGTTGATCCTGCTGTTCGCGAAGCCCGAGAATATCGAGCGCACGGGCCTCGTTGGGAGCCTGACGGCGCTTACCGGTCTTATCGGACTCCTTCTGCTGTGGCAGGATCACCGGTCGCTGCACCCCGCCGGAACGGCGGGATTGGTGTCGATCTGCGCCGTGAGCCTCGTCGGCTACGTCATGGGCCGATTTATCGACTACACGCTAGGTCCCCGCGACCTTCCGGAAGACACGCCCGAAGGAAAACTGAACACAGACCTAGCCGATTGAGTTCGCGTTCAGCCCCACGCCCGGTCCTGATTTGATATATAGTTTCGGGACGACGTCGTCTCGGATCAAGCGGACGAGGCGGGGCTGGCGAAATGCTGATTGGCGTACCAAAAGAGAGTTTTCCGGGCGAGAGGCGGGTTGCGCTCGTGCCTGCCAATCTCGTGCCCGTGCTCAAGGCCAAAGCCCAAGTCGTCGTCGAAGCCGGGGCAGGAGAAGCGGCCGGCTTCTCGGACTCCGCATACGAGTCCGCCGGTGCGATGATCGCGAAGAACCGCGAGGAGGTCTTCGCCGCCGACGTTGTCCTGACGGTGCGCTGCTTGGGAGCGGCCTCCGAGACTCAATACGAGGACCTGCGATACCTTCGCTCAGGGCAGTTGCTCATCGGCATGGCCGACCCGCTCTGGATGCCGGAACAGGTTCGGCGCGCCGCCGCAACGGGCGCTACGGTTTTCGCGCTCGAACTGGTGCCGCGCATTACCCGGGCCCAGTCGATGGACGTTCTTTCCTCGCAGGCCAACCTGGCTGGGTACAAGGCGGTGTTGCTCGGCGCCGTGGAGATGCCCAAGCTGCTGCCGATGATGACAACGGCCGCGGGCACCATACCGCCGGCCAGAACCCTCGTCGTCGGCGCGGGCGTCGCGGGCCTGCAGGCAATCGCGACCGCGAAACGGCTCGGCTCTGTCGTTTCAGGCTACGACGTGCGGCCAGAAGTGAAACAACAGATCGAGAGCCTGGGCGCGCGCTTCGTGGAGCTGCCGCTCGACGCCGATTCGGGTGAGGGGGGTTATGCGCGGCAGATGGACGAGGCGTTCTACGCCAAGCAGCGGGAGCTGATGGGGCGGGTCCTTGCCGAAAGCGATCTCGTCGTGACGACCGCGGCTATTCCAGGCAAGAAATCGCCGGTGCTGATAACCAAGGAGATGGTCGACGGCATGAGGCCGGGCTCCATTATCGTCGACATCGCAGCCGAGCGCGGTGGCAATTGCGAGCTCACGAAGCCTGGCGAGCGCGCCGAGCACGGAGGCGTGGTGATCCTCGGCCCGCTGAACCTGCCCGCGACGCTTCCAACTCACGCCAGCACGCTATACGGCAAGAACGCCGCCTCGTTCCTGCTCAACATGCTCACCGAGGAGGGAGAGCTGAAAATCGATCGGGCCGACCCGATCGTCGAGGCATCGCTGCTGACCGAAGGTGGCGAAGTGCGCAACACGAAGGTGCTCGAGCTGCTGTCACCGGAGGCGAGCGCCGGCACGGCATAGGAAACCGATATGAGCGAATCGCTGTTCTCGAGCCTGTTCGTTTTCTTGCTCGCGACATTCCTGGGGCTGGAAGTGATCAAGCGGGTCTCGCCGCTGCTGCACACGCCGCTGATGTCGCTGACGAACGCGATTTCCGCGATCAGCCTAGTGGGCTCGCTTACGATCCTCGGCAGAGCCGAATCCACCCTTTCGATGGTTCTCGGCGGTGTCGCCGTGTTCGCCTCGATGACCAACGTCGTCTCCGGCTTTCTAATCACCGACCGGATGCTGAAGATGTTCAAGTCGGAGCGGCGGCCGGTTGCGGCACATAGCTTCACGCTTCCGGTCTTTCTGATCGCCGCAGTCGAAGTCCAGGGTGGCTCCCTCGACGGCGTGCAAACCGTCACGAGCATTTCCTATCTGGTGGCCGCGGCGCTATTCGTGATGTCGCTACGCTGGATGAACCATCCTTCGACTGCGAAAAAGAGCGTCCAGGCCGGCGAAGTCGCCATGCTCGTGGCGATCGCCGGGGCGGTGCTTGCGCTCTCCCACGACCCGATCCTGTCGGCGGCCGGCCGGTCGCCTGCATACGGATGGATTGCGGTCGCACTCGCTTTGGGCACTATCGCGGGCATCCCGATTTCGCGAGTGGCGATGACCGCCGTGCCGCAGCGGACGGCGTTTTCACACTGCTTCGGCGGCCTCGCGGTGGGGGTCGTGGGAACGGCGGAGTACTTCCTGGGGGTCGGCATCACCGATCCGGCGAGCGAGCACTATCTGTCGACTTTCAAAGCGGTCGTGCTGGCGCTCGAGGTGCTGCTAGGGTTCATCACGTTCACAGGCAGCTTCATCGCGTTTCTCAAGCTCGCTGAGCGAATGCCCACGAGGCCGATACTGTACCGCGGCCAGAACATCGTGAACTTCATGCTTCTGCTCGCCGCAGTGGGGTGCGCAGCGTACGTGATAGTCAGCCCAACCCAGGCATCCGTTCCGTTTTATCTGGCTTTCGCCGGGCTCTCTGTGCTATTTGGCGTGCTGCTGGTCATCCCGATCGGCGGCGCCGACATGCCGACGGTCATCTCGCTTCTGAACTCCTACGCGGGTCTCTCGGCGAGCGCCATGGGATTCGTGCTCGGCAACCCGTTGCTGATCATCGCAGGTGCGCTCGACGGCTCATCGGGCTTTATTCTGTCCGTGATCATGTGCAAGGCCATGAACAGGTCGTTCACGAACGTGCTGTTCGGAGCGTTCGGCCAGCTCCAAGCCCACACGGCCACGACCGAACAAAAGACCCACCGGAGCGCAGGGGCGGAAGAGGCAGCCGCGATCTTGGAAGGCGCACAGAGCGTCGTGATAATCCCCGGCTACGGCATGGCGGTCGCCCAGGCGCAGCATAAGGTGCGCGAACTTTACGATGCGCTGACCAAGCGCGGAGTGGACGTTCGATTTGCGATCCATCCTGTGGCGGGCCGCATGCCGGGCCACATGAACGTGCTTCTCGCAGAGGCCGACATCCCATACGAGCACCTGGTGGAAATGGAGGACATCAACTCCGAGATGGCCCAAGTCGATGTGGCGCTGGTGATCGGCGCCAACGACGTGGTGAATCCGGTCGCTCGGTACGACGAATCGAGCCCGATCTACGGAATGCCCATCATCGATGCCGACAAGGCGCATACGGTCATGGTGATCAAGCGCTCGATGAGCCCCGGCTTTGCGGGGATCGACAACGAGCTCTACTACATGGACAAAACGCTGATGCTATTCGGCGACGCGAAAAGCTTCGTGGGCGAGATCGTCAAGGAGCTTGGCGCTACAGCCGCTCCGGCGCTGGCCGGAGCGCGCTAGAGCTCGATCACCGAGCGGATGACGTTGCCGGTCTCCATAAGGTGGAAAGCGTCTTCCACCTGCTCGAGATCGATCTTCTGCGTGACCATGCCGTCGAGTTCCAATTTGCCGTCCAGGTAAAGCTGCGCCAGAAGCGGGAAATCGTAGCTCGGGAGGCAGTCGCCGGCATGGCATACGTGCAGCGCCGCCTTGTTCCAATACACGCCGGTCGCCATATCGCCGAGGTTCAGCGTGACGGCGTCTTCCGCTGCGGGAAAGCCGATCGTGGTGGCCGCGCCATTGTAGGAAAGCATTTTGACGGCTTGCTCGGTGCACTTCGGAATTCCGGTGGCCTCGAAAGCGAACTCCACGCCGCCGTCCCACCCGTCTTCGGTGAGCTTTCGAACCTGCGCCACGGGATCGCCCTTGCCAGCGTCGACGGTGTGAGTCGCGCCGTATTTCTTGGCCCATTCCAGCTTCGTCGGATTGACGTCCACGCCGATGATCATGCGAGCGTGGCGAAGCTTTGCCCCTTGTATCACGCTCAACCCGACTCCGCCGCAGCCGATCACTGCGACGCGGGAGCCGGCGAACACGGGCGTCGTGTTCATGGTCGCGCCAACACCGGTCACCACGCCGCAAGCGATGAGACATGCCTTGTCGAGCGGCATCTCCTTGGGCATTTTGATCGCAGCCTTGGCATGCACGACCGTGTGGGTAGAGAATGTGCCGCAGCGAAGCACCTGCGAGCAGAGCGCGCCGTTTGCCTTGCGGTGGATGCGCGGCTTGGGTCGGAGCGCCATGTAGCAGTGGCGCGGGTCCCCTCTCAGGCAAGCGGGGCATTGCTCGCAAGGAGCGCGGTACGCGATGACCACCGGGTCTCCCGGTTGAAGATTCGTCACGCCCTCGCCAATTCGCTCGACGTAGCCCGCGCCTTCGTGCCCGAGCACGATGGGGAACGCCATGCCGTTGCCGTTCAGATTCTTGACCGTGAGGTCGGTGTGGCAAACCCCGCTCGCAGCGAGCCGGATGAGGACTTCGTTCGGGCCTGGATCGTCCAGGTAAATCGGTTCGACGACAGCCGGCTCGCCCGGCTCGACGAGAATCGCTGCTCTTCCCTCGGTGGCCATGCAACAAGACTACACCAGACGGGCGGTCTTGGAAGCCGGCCGCCTGAACTTCCCGATTCAATCGGGAGGACAGACGGCCGGTGGTCGGGGTCAGCGCAGGGCGTAGAGGATCGACGTTCCGCCGTCGCGGAAGTAGATCGTTCCTTGGTCGTCGACGGTGACCGGGCACTCGTCTGCCACGCCTCCTGCTATGTCGTACCGCCAAACCTCGGAGCCGGTAGAGGTGTCCAGGCAGAACAAGGCGGCGAGATGGTTGTTCGAGGCATCTCTATAATTGCCGGTGAACAATATCTTGCCGTTCGCAGCGATCGTCAACGGACCGAGCGTCGACGTGCCGGCCGGTAACGGACTCGGTACCGTGTACTGCCATTTCGTGGCGCCCGTCGCAGGATCCAGCGCTGTGATGATGCCCGGCACGCCGATTACGTACACGGTTCCGTCCGGACCGACGGCGGGCGGTGAGGGCTGTACGGGGATGTTGGCCGCGGTCCATTTGATGGAGCCGTCAGCCGGATTCACCGCCACAACCTTCGTCGATACGTTCACGCTGTAGTCGGCTGTCGCGTAGATCGTTCCGTCCGCTCCGATCGACATCGCGTTCACGCTGATGGGAGTTTTCCATTTAGTCGTCCCGCACTTGCCGTCCATCGCGAACAGGTTGATCGTGCCGCCTCCGATGAAGCCGCCGGCGTAGACGGATCCGTCCGCCGCGAGCGGTGGGGCCGCATACGGCCAACCGACCTGACCAGATGACACGTTCCAATCGAGGCTGCCATTGGTTGGGTTGACGCGAGACATCGACTGCGCTCCGGCAACGTACACGTACCCGTCGAGCCCGGTCGTAGGAGAGCAGGACGTCTGGAACGACCTTGTCCAGAGCTGGTTGCCGCTCGGGTCGAGACCGTAGAGCGAGAAACCGGATCCCACGAAGATGTTGCCGTTCGAGGCGATGGCCGGTGTGCCGACGATGCCCTGGTCGGCCGTGAACGACCACTTGACCGCTCCCGACGAGCCGTCGACCGCATACAGTTTGTGGTCCCAGAACGATCCCACGTAGAGCGTGCCGTCGGGAGCGATTGCGACTCCGCCCACTCCACTGCTGCCGATCGTCGCGCTCCAGAGCAGTGATGGCTTGGTCGAGGAGACTGAGCCGATCGCGACGCCCGTCGACTTGAGATTCGGACCTAGCGCTTTGGGCCAGGGAGTGCTCGCCAGACCGCCAGGTCCGGTGATGGTGCCAGGTTGGCAGCCCGCGGGCACCTGCACAGTGACGGTGATCGGCGGGCTCGTTTTTTGCGATTCGCTCTCGCTCGCCGTCACCTGCGAGGTTCCCGCGCTCACGCCGGTGGCGACGCCCGACGAGCTGACACTCGCAACCCCGGGCGTGGCGGAGTTCCACGTAACGTTTTGAGGCGACGTCATCACGACTTGGTCCTGAGCGTCGTAAGCCGTCATCGTCAGCGCTTGGGTCGCGCCCACGTTGATCGTGGGGTTGTTCGGGGTGACAGCCAGGCGCACGATCGTGCTGTTCATCGTGACCGTGACCTGCGACTGTTTGCCGGAGCTGATCGTGGCCGGCGCGTGGCCGACCGCTTGCGCGATGCCCGTTCCGTCAGCGTTCGGGTACGCGGTCGCCGTCAACATCACAGTTCCCGGGGCCAAGCTCGGAAATGTAACGGTAGTGGTCCAAGGCGCTTGGCTGGGCCGGACGAGAAGTTGCGTTCCGAGCGTTGTGCTGCCCGAAGTCAGCACGGCGTTGATGCTGCTCGATGCGACAGGGATGAGGCGAGAGGGCTCGGGCCATTTCACGATGAGCCTCAGCTTGCCGGAAGATGGCGAATCGCCCCCGCCGCAGCCGACCAAGACCGCTTGCGCCAGGACGCTCAGCGCGACGAGCAGGGCGAGTGGCCCGAAGTTCGAGAACCGAACGTGTCTCATTGAATCGTTCCTCCTAAGCCGCCCGGGGGCAGGACGATTAACGTGGCGGGCGCCGGGTGGCTGATGGCCCCGGAAGTGCCGGTGATGCTGAGTGGTGTGGAGCCCGCAGGGGTCGGCGACTGACCACCCGTCGTGGTAATGGTGAGGGTGCTGGTCACGCCGGCTGCCGTCGGAGTCACGTCGGTCGGCGAGAACGCCGCCGTTGTGCCGGAAGGCAGGGTGGATGAGTCGATGGCGAGGCTCACGTCGGACGCGAACCCGTTCCTGGATCTCACCGTGACGGTGTAGACGGCGTTGACGCCTTGAAGAACCGATACGCTGGCAGGGGACGTCGAAACGACGAAGTCCGGAGAAGCCGATCCTACGGCCGAAGGATCGTAGGTCCCGCCTCCTCCACACCCCGCGATGAAGCCGCAGGCGAGCGCGCAAAGCAAGAAAACTCTGGTCTTCATATCGATTACCATCTCCCGCTGACCGCAAGGTAAAGCGCACCCGAGCTGCCGAGCCCCGGAGTGAGCGAGAAGCCGGTCGTTTGCCCGAGCGCATTGGTGAAACCGAGGTCCAGGTCGAGCCCTTGGCTCGGCACGGAGAACCGCAACGTGATGCCGTAGGTGCTTCGCCTGATCGGATCGCCGCTTTGCGTGTCCAGCGTGTTGTCGCCGGCGACGATCGGCGTAAAGTCGCCAATCAGGCCGAAGCTGCTGCCGAGCGGCACGCTGGCTCCCAAGCCAATGCCGACGATCGTATTGCGGTCGATGAGTTGCGCCCGCGGGTTCAGGATCAGGCGCTTCCCGTTGCCGGCGTCATAGCTAGCCGTAACTCCGGCAGCCATGTGCAGGTTGTCCTGCGCAGGGGTGCTCGGAGCGGAGACTCCCGCATAGGCCGCAAGCGAGGTCCCGATTTGCCGAGTCGGTAGCGATACCTTGGCGCGAAGCTCGATATCGGAACCGCCGTGGCGAATTTCGGCGCCTCCGGGGAGCGAGGTGCTCGTCCGCTGGGCGAACGCGCCGAGGAGGCTCGCTTCCCAACCGTTCCCGAGCCCATATCGCAGGCTCGCTCCCCCGTAGGTGATTCCTTCGTCTCCCCGGAAGGCGCGTGCCTGGATGTTGCCCAGGAATCGGCCCTGGGAGACGACCGAAGGCGATTCGAGATTGATCGGAGCGGCCACTGGCGTTTGGGCCAAGGCAGGCGAGATGAGCAAGCAAAGCGGTAGGAGGGTCAGCCGTGAGGTCATCTGCGCGCCCCACGGACCTGTGCAGTCCCAGCCGCCATGCAGGAACGATTGGCGGCCGAGGTACCTCGCAGCCGCTGTCGGTTGGTGTTGCAGGCAGACATGCCTGGGTTCTACTGGCCCGCCGGCCCATTTCTAGAAATGCAACATGGATGTAACGATCATTGTAACGAGAGAGCGTACGACAAATCCCCGAGTGCCGAGACGGTCGGTGGTCCTGCTGCTACTCCCGGTGGAGTTGGTTGTGCAGATCCCTGACGACCGTGGGAATGCCCGTACCGGCGATGATGCTCGCGGTCATTTTCCCTTGGCTTTTCGCATCGTTCAGCACCTGCCTGTCGCCATGACGTGAGTGCTTTACCACCTTGCAAACCAGGTCGGCGCGCTTGACCAGGGGCTCGAAAAAGCTTATGGACGTGTTCTCTTCGGTATCGGGCCATATCAGCTCCGCAAGTCCGAGAGCATCCTCAATTGCTTGCCGTCGGCCCTTATCCCCCTTATTGCCGCCTCCCACAAATAGCACGACTTTCCCTTCGAGAAGCTTGCGTAGGCACGAGATGCGCTCTACGGTCTCAGCGTCGATGGGCCGTTCAGGCTCGGACCTGGCTGCACGACGGACTGCCAGCGTCGCTTCCTTGCGCAAAGCTTCGATGAGTCGACTCAGCTCCGGATCCCCGGCATCCTCGAGAACACCGCGAAACTCGAACAGCAACCCCACCAGCTCCTTCTTGTTGGGAGTTAGCCCAGCGGCAAGGCATTCCTTCGCGCACACGCATAGTTCTGCTTCGAAGTCCTCGCCGGGTTTCAGTGGCTCTTTGATTCGCTGCTGCAGCCTCACCAGGGCCATGCGCTTACGCCTTTCGCGCGTCGGTCCCTCGATCGCCTGATTGATCAGCTTGGGTAGCCCTTTCGCTGCCTCTAAGACTTCCTTCGTCGAGGGTCCGCCGTTATCTGCGGACTTCCACCATGGAACGTAGGCGCCTGACGGTTGGGCGTCCTTCAGTTTGGCGTTAAGATCCGTCTGCTGCTTGTCCCAGGACTGGATGCTTCGCTCATCGAGCAAACGATGGACGAGCGTCTCTGCGGCAGCGATGGCTGTGAAAAGCTTGGTGCGCATCGAGGCATCCAAATCGGCCGAGTGAGATTGCATGTACTCGAACCCCCGCTCGGCTTCGGCCAACAACAAGTAGGCTTCGGCAGCTTCCGCCCAAGTCTCCGGGGTCAGGGCTCGCGGTTTGAACCCGAAAAACACCGGCCCTTTCATCCTCTCGTACTGTTCTCTTAGCCCCCGAATTTCGTCTCCTAGCACGTCGGCTTCAGGGTCCGTCCCAATCGCGATCACGAGAGCCTTGCCCAGGCAAACGGCGGACTTAATCCGAGCCATTGTCGCTGGTCTGTCAGGCTGAGCCTCAATTTCTCTGGCTTGGTCGTAGAATTCTTGTTTCCGACGCAGAATGTCTCGGTCCGCGCCGGATCGTTTCCTTAGCGGCGCTAGGCGCTCGGGAGGAGCGAGCGGAGGCGTTTGTGCTGCGGCAGCAAGGGCAGACTCGGGTTGAGGCGCGCACGGCTCGAGCTGCTCCGCTGTCAGCTCTGGCGCCGGAGCTTCCACGGTCGCAGTCTCCTGCGGAGCAACCGAATCTCCCTGTAGAGCGACAGTATCCGGCTCGGCAGCTGGGGCCGGCTCGATCGTCTCCCACTGCTCGATAAGCGCATGGAGATCTCTCAGGCACTCGCGTATCCGAATCATCTTGTCTATGATCGAAAAGGCAGCTTCCAAGTCCCGATCCTGCGCGACCGCGAGTCCCTGCTTAAATTCAGCAGCAAGGGCCAGGGTGAACCGATCCCTGACCTGCACGAACAGATCCGACGAGGCGACCGGATGACCAGGGCTTTCGGTACTCATGTACACGTTCTATCATCTTTAAAACGAAAGTGCAATCCAGAAAGACGCAGCTTCGGTCATCTGGCGAAGAAACCCGCGCCAGTACCGAGCCGGTGGCCATCGCTCTCGTTGAGGCTGGTGAGCCTACGCTCGGGTGGACGTGCCCGCCACGCGCTCGTTCCAACTCTCCGAGCCCCGGAAAGGAAAGCTCTGCTCGGGATCGTATTTCGGCCATGGCCGGTAAGCGTTGATGCCCGGCACGGCCGTGCCTCGCAGATGGAACAGACTCGGCCAACTGTCCGCGTTCGGATCGGTCAGGCGGGTCGAAGTCGGAATGTATCGAATCGTCAGTCCGCAACGGCGCCTCGGCGAGGCATTCGCATGGCTGCCGTGGATGATGTTGGGGTGGTGAACTTCCACATCTCCCGGATCGAGCACGATGTCGACGGCCTTCGATTCGTCCACATATTCGGCCGGAGTCTCGCGATCCAGCACGGCGCCCTTCTCACTGGCATCCTCCATGTCGATCAGCTTCAGCTTGTGGGTTCCGGGTATCACGCGCATGCACCCGTTCTCGGCGTCGGCCCGGTCGACGGCCAGCCAGAGTGTCACCACTTCCATCGGCTCTAAAGGCCAGTAGCCGCCGTCCTGGTGCCACAGCACTTCCTTGCCGGTGAAGGGCGGCTTGCTGATATAGTGAGACGCGAAAAGAGCTATGTTCGGGCCGATGAACCCCTGCGCGACATCGAGAAGCCTAGTGTCGCTGACTAGGCGCACCCAGAACGCATCGTTCGCCATTAGCCAGTGGTGAAGCTGCTCACCGGCAAGCTCCGGATTGCGGGCCATGAGCCAATCCGCATGGTCGCTTGCCTCCCGAATGAGGTCGGCGTCGAGTACCTGCCGACAAATCGCGAAGCCTTCTCTTTCGAAATCTGCACGCGCCGTTTCGGCGTCTTGAAGTGATCCGGTCATTGCCCATTATAGAGCCAGGTCAGGGTGCTCGAACCTCCCACGCGAAGAAACGGCCGGCACGGTTTGATAGAGTCGGTTTCCGAGATATGGGCAGACCCAGAACGTCTGCCCCGACTCCTAGGGTGTAGCGACAAGGCGCGCGCCCGCTGCGACTCCCAGAAGCATCAAGCCCTCGAACAGCATGGCAACGGACAGAGAAGTCGCTCCGGCGACGAAGCCGATCGCCGCAGGGCCGGAAAGGATTCCCGCGTAGCCCAACGTGGTAACGGCCGCGAGCGCAAGGTGCGCCGGCATGGAGGGCTGCCTTCCCGCGGAAGAAAACAGGGTCGGAACCACGTTCGAAGCCCCCGCTCCCACCAGCGCGAACCCGACGAGCGCCGCGGGCCACGACGGAATCAGCGCGGCAACCGCAAAGCCGAAAGCCGCACAGAGACCCCCGAAAACCAGAATCTTCCGCTCTCCCAAGGCGTGAACCAACCGGTCGCCGCTCAGCCGGCCCACGACCATCGTGACTTCGAACGCCGCGTATCCAATGCCCGCCAGCGCAGGGGAAACGCCGCGATGCTCATTCAAAAGCACCCCGCTCCAGTCCAGTACCGAGCCTTCTGCCAGGAACATCGCGAAGCAAAGCGCGCCGATGAGCAATACCCGCCCCCTCGGCAGCGCCAAAGCGGGCCCGCTCGCATCTCCGCCATGCGTCAGCATGGTCGGCGAATAGCCGATCAGCAAAATGGCTCCGAGCGTGCCGATGGCGGCCGCGCCGAGAACCGGCTGCCATCCGAGCGCCAGCATCCCGGTCAGCGCTCCCGCGCCCAGAGTGCCGCCGACGCTGAATAGACCGTGAAAGCCGGACATCAGCGGGCGTCCCGCCGCTCTTTGCACCAAGACCGCCTGCAGGTTCATCACCACATCGATCGAGCCGATGCCGGCCCCGAACAGCCCTAGCGCGATCGCCATCTGCGGAACTTGGGAGATCACCGCCATGAACGGCAGCGCAGCGCAAGCGGTGAGCCCGGCCGCCAAGATCACTTTTCGGCAGCCGAATCGAGCTGCCAGACTGCCCGCGAACGGCATCGTGAGAACCGACCCAAGCCCCATGCAAAGAAGCAGCAACCCCAGATCCGGAGCGCTCAGGTTCATCCTGGCTTTGGCAGCCGGCACGAGCGGAGCCCAGGCCGCCATGCAAAAACCGGCGACGAAGAACGCCGCGCGGGTGGATCCGGCGGCCCGCGCATCGGTCACGGCTGAGGGAGCTCTTGCCGGATCGCTTCGATCTGGCCCTCGTGGTAGGAAGCGTTCCAGTATTGATACATCAAAAGGTCCACAAGCTTGAACTCGCCGGGGAACGGCAACTCGACGGGCTCGTCGAGCTCATCGTCTCGCAAAGAATGCACGTATGCGGCCCAACGCTGGGTGTTGTCCCCGCATACGCGCTCCAAATCGTCGAGCGCCGCATACTGGCCGCGAAGCTCGAGCCAGCGACCGTAGCGTTCCTTGGTCCACTCGAGCTTGCGGTCCTGGATGCTTTCGATGAACAGATCCAGCGCTGTGGCGCACTCTTGGATCTGGTCGAGCGCGGAGCGGCGTCCTGGCGAGGGCTGCCAATCCAGGCGGTCGGCCGGCAAAGACCGAGCGGCCCTGAACAGATTGCCGTTCTGCCGCACGGTCACGTAGATTATCAGCTCTCGGGCGTTCACCAGAGCCGAGTATGACCCTACTTGGCCAGCAAGGTCCCGATGTAGTAGATCTGGCCCTGGTGGTAGCTGCAATTCCAGTAGTGGTACGTCACGATGTCGGCCAGCTTGAACTCGCCGGGGAACGGCATCTCCACGGGGAGGTCGAGGTCGGCCGGGTTCATCGCGCGGACGAAATCCACCAGCCACTGCGTCTCCTTCTTCGCTCGCTGCTCTAGCTGGTCGATCGACGTGAGTTGGCTTCGCTCAGCCATCCAGTCCTGATACTGCTGCGGGTTGAACTCGATCTTGCGCTTCGTGAAAGCGTCGTGAAAACGGCCCAGGGCGGTAGCGATCTCTTGCAGCATGTCGAGCGCTGAGCGCGATTCAGGGCCCGCCTTCCAATCCAGCTTGTCGGCGGGTAGAGCTCGCGCGGCTTCGAACACAGCGTCGAGATGCTTTTCGGTCAGATAAACGATCAGTTCTTGGGCGTTCATGGCGTCTGCATTATAGTGCGCATACGTCTACATTTTGCAAGCCGGCACCGTTTTTTCCCGCTGGGCTCGTCGCAGCACCGCAAGCACAGAATCGTCGACCGTCAGCGTCGTGTTGTTCAAGAGCATCCAATCTGAGGGCAAATCCTCACCGTACGCGCCGTTCGTGTACTCGATCGTCTCTTCCAAAACTCTCGGGTCGAAATCTTTATTGGTGCGCTCGCGATTCCGCCGCAAGTTCTCCTCCAAGCCGGGCAGCAGCATCACCTTGACAACGGCGATGCCCGCGAGTTCGTCGCCGATAACCTCATCGAGCCGTTTCGGATTGCGGCAGTGATCGATTGCCACGGCAAAGCCCGCCTCGTGGTAGCGCCGGGCCACCGAACATGCAGCCGTTTCGGCGATCTGGAACTGGCGCTCGGTTTCCTCCGTCCACGGCACGGCGTCCGCGAGCCCGCTTACCACCCATTGCCGCATGTCATCGACGGGCAGGTGCACACCGAGCGGATAATGCTCCAGCAGCGCGGCGCAAAGCGTCGTCTTGCCGGCGGCGGGAGGGCCGGATATCCAGAAGATCGGGAGCTCAATCAAGGAGCGAAATGGTACCCAGACTGTCTTCTCGACGAGCCGAAGCCATATTCAGCGGGCGGGCAAATCGGCGATGCTATATAGGAACCGCGTTCGGGTTCGAGGGGAAGGCAGATGTTAACTCTTTGTTTGATGGCCTCGCTTGGCTTCGCGATGCCGCCGCGGCAGACGCCGGTTTACAAGAACCCGCTGATGCCCGTCGAGCGCCGCGTCGAAGATCTGCTCAAGCGCATGACCCTGGAGGAAAAGCTCAACCAGGTGCGCTGCGACATCCGGGAGGAGATCTATAAACCCGCGCTGGCGACGACCGGATTCGGCGAGGTGTACGACGTCCTCGTGCCGCTAGACGCCCGCCAGTCTGCGGAAAAGGCGAACGAGCTGCAGCAGATCGCGATGAAGTCGCGGCTGGGCATTCCGCTCATGATCCACAACGAAGCGCTGCACGGCCTCGTCGTCAATGGCGCTACGAGCTTTCCTCAGGCCATCGGGCTTGCGGCGACGTGGGACCCCGACCTGATGGGAGACGTTGCCGGGGCGATCGCAGACGAAGCGAAGGCCCGAGGCACCCGAAGGGTTCTCTCGCCGGTGATCAACGTGGTCCGCGACGCCAGGTGGGGCCGCGTCGAAGAGACGTACGGCGAAGATCCGGTGCTCACCTCCCGTATGGGAGTCGCATTCGTGAAGGCATTCGAAACCCGCGGAGTCTGCACCACGCCGAAGCACTTCGTGGACAACGTGGGCGATGGAGGTCGCGACAGCCACGCGATCCATATCGACGAGCAGTCGCTACGCGAGGTTTATCTGCCGCCATTCGAGGCGGTCGTGCGGCAGGGCGGCGCCCGCAGCATCATGACCGCCTACAACTCGCTGAACGGCAGAGCGTGCACCGCCAATCACTGGCTGCTAACCGACCTTCTGAAGCATGAGTACGGATTCACCGGGCTCGTGGGGTCGGACTACGGCGCGACGGACGGCATCTTGGGCGCGCATCACAACGCCGAAGACCCCGAAGACGCCGCGGCGCAGGCGCTGAACGCCGGACTGGATATGGAGTGGCCCAACGTCTACATCTGGGGCAAGCCGCTCGAGGCCGCCCTGCACGACGGCAAAACGAGCATGAAGGCGCTCGACGACGCCGTGCGGCGAATTCTACGCAACAAGTTCGAGATCGGACTATTCGAGAATCCGCTCGTCGACCCGGACATGGCCGAAAAGGTGGTGCAATCCGACGAGCACAAGCGCCTCGCGCTGAAGGCTGCCAGAGAGGCGATTGTGCTGCTCAAGAACCAGAGTGACCTGCTGCCCCTGAAAAAGGACCTGAAGAGCATAGCGCTCATCGGTCCCAGTGCGAACAGCCCCATGCCGCTTGGCGGATACAGCGGCTACAACATTCCGACCGTCTCCGTCATGCAGGGCCTCAAGGACAAATTGGGCGACTCGGTCAAGATCGAATGGACCAAGGGCAGCAGTTACAAGAACGCCGAAGAGATGCCGACGATCGAGCCGTCGGGATTCGTTGGTCTCACGGCCGAATATTTCGCGAACAGAAACTTCAGCGGCGCGCCGGCGCTAACGAGAAGCGAGTCTAAGATCGACTTCGACGTGGACCGCGACACGGTGGCCACGAACTTCCCGAAGAACGACATCTCGGTGCGCTGGACCGGCAAGCTAGTGGCCCCGAAGACAGGCGACTACACATTCACCACCACCTCCGACGATGGCGTGCGGCTGACCGTTGGGGGCCGGCGGCTGATCGACGATTGGTCGGAGCACGCTCCGGTTACCGACAAGACGACCGTTCACCTCGAAGCGGGGATGCCGGTCGACTTTACGCTCGAGTATTTCCAGGCCGCGGGAGGCGGGGTCATCCGCTTGGGATGGGGCCTGCCGGGCCGTGAATCAACGGCCATCCAAGATGCCGTCGACCTCGCCAAGCGAAGCGACGTAGCGATCGTCGTCGCGGGCATCCGAGAAGGCGAGGGACAGGACCGCGCTTTCCTAGACTTGCCAGGCGACCAGGAAGAGCTCATCCGTCAGGTATCGGCGACCGGCACTCCGACGGTCGTCGTGCTGATCGCCGGCGCGCCCGTCACCATGACGCATTGGATCGATGGCGTGGGCGCCGTCGTTGACGCCTGGTATCCGGGCCAGCAAGGGGGAACGGCGCTCGCGGACGTGCTGTTCGGCGACGTGAACCCCGGAGCCAAGCTGCCAATCACGTTCCCGCGAAGTGTCGGGCAGTGTCCGATCTACTACAACCTCCAGCCCTCGGGCCGCGGTTACGATTATGTGGATCTGACCGGCCAGCCGGAATTTCCATTCGGCTTCGGGCTCAGCTACACCAAGTTCTCTTACGCTAACTTGAGCATCACGCCGAATGCGTCGGCGAGCGGTCCGTTCGTCGTCAGCTTCGACGTGACGAACACGGGCCAGGTCGCAGGCGACGAAGTGCCGCAGCTCTATGTGCGCGATGTGGTGGCATCAATGGTGCGGCCGCTCAAGGAGCTGAAGGATTTCAAGAGAATCCACCTTGCCCCGGGTGAAACACGCAAGGTGTCCTTCTCGTTGAGTCGCGACGAGCTTGCGTTCTACAACGCCGCCATGAAGAAAGTGACCGAGCCAGGTCAATTTCGCGTGATGATCGGCTCGTCATCCGCGGACATCCGCCTGGACGGCTCATTCGAGCTCAAATAGGCGCGCAGGGGGCGGAAAGCCCAGGGAACCCGGCCCGGCGCCGAAGGTAACCTAAGGCTCTTCACGCCCCCGTTTTTATCGGAACAAAGGCGTTTCCGGAGATTCCATGAACAATACTTTCGCGATTTTGGGTGCCGGCATGCAAGGCACGGCGGCAGCGTACGACCTCGCCAAATTCTCTCAGCCGGCCAAGGTCGTTCTTGGCGACGTATCGATCGAGCAGGCGCGACGAAGCGCCGCCCGTGTGAACAAGCTGCTCGGTACTAATTGTTGCGAAGCGAAGCAGGTCAACGCGCTAGATCCGGCAGACCTCCACAAGTTTCTCAGCGGCGTCGACGTTCTGCTTAGCTGCGTCCCGTACTGGATGCACCCTTCTATAGCGAAGCAGGCGATCAAATCGGGCGTGAACATGTGCGACCTCGGCGGCAACACCGACATCACGCTCGAAACTTTGGCTCTGGACGGCGCGGCCAAAGCTGCAGGTGTCACGCTCGTTCCGGACTGTGGCCTGGCGCCCGGGCTAGTCAACAATATCGGCTGTTGGCTGCTCGAGAATCTGGACGAGCCCGAGTCGATCAAGCTTTACTGCGGCGTGCTCCCGCAGCATCCGAAGCCCCCGTTGAACTACAAGCTGACGTTCAACGTCGAGGGCCTCGTCACCGAATACGACTTTCAAGCGGTTGCACTTCGCAACGGCGAGATCTCGATGATCGACACCCTGTCCGAGCTCGAGGACTTGCGGATCGAACAGCTTGGGCAGATGGAAGCGTTCACGACTTCCGGTGGCACGAGCACCGCGCCGTACACGTTTCAGGGCCGGGTTCCGAGCTACGAGTACAAGACGATTCGCTTTCCAGGCCACTGCGAAAGGATCAAAATGTTCCGCGATTTCGGGTTTTGGAACCCGGAAAAGGTCGAGGTCGGCGGCGTGGAAGTTGCCCCGCGAGAGGTGTTTTACAAGGTTTTCGGTGAGGCGCTCGCCAAGTTCGAGGACCTCGACCTCTGTGTGGTGCGCGGCGTCGGAACCGGGCAGAAGGGCGGAGAGAAGCTGCGGCTGCAAGTTGACATTTTCGACAAGCAGGACGAGCAGACCGGGTTCACGAGCATGGAGCGGCTGACCGGATTTTCTATGGCCATCGTAGCCACCGAGATCGCCGAGGGGCACGTGGCCAAGGGCGCCGTGCGATACGAGGTCGCGACTTCGGGCAAGAAGTTCCTCGACAAGCTCCAAGAGCGCGGTGTCGGGATCTCCTTCGAACGCGAGAAACTGTCCGACTGACCCGGCGCGCTACCAGGAGCGGGATAGGCTGAACCCGACAGCTCCTGAGCCCGGATCGATCCAAGGCGAGAGAATAATTCCCCGCGGCCGGGACAGCTCCCACCGCGAGACTCCGTAGCCGAGAGCCGCGCCGGCGCCGACCTGGATCCAGGTATGCCGACGCAGTTCCACCCGCGATTCGCCGATCCAGGCTGCGCCCAGATACCAGAGCGGAGCGAGCTTTGGCTGGAATGCCGTCTCCATGCTCGCCACCGAGAACGCGGCGGTCGCGTGACCGCTCGGAAAGCCTCTTCGTCCGCCATCGGGCCTGGGGCTGTTCGTCAGGTACTCGACCCCTTCGGCAAGCGCCGACGAAACGATGAGGCTGTCGAGCGCCCTTGCGGACTGAGATCGCCCGCCGGCCCTGCCCGACAGCCACGGAAGAGCGACGCCCGCACCAAGGTAAAGAATGGTCCCCGGGCCCGATACGAAGTCGGCGACATCGCCCTGGGCGGCTACGCCGATGCATGCTGCTGCGATGAGGAACGTGGCCCGCAAATTCACGCTCAGACCTTACCAGGCAGCGTCGCCTCATGCCGTCAAAATATGATCGGGATGAGACTCGACGAATTGCGTTCGCGACTGGAGGCCGACGTGGTAGACGGCGCCATCGCGCTGCTTGGCGCCGATCTCGTCCGCGGAGACTTGCGGGCGCGCATCGTGGAAACCGAGGCCTATCGCGCCGAGGACGATCCGGCTTGCCACGCATTCCGAGGCTGCACTCCACGCAACCAGGTGATGTACGGACCCGCGGGAGTCGCGTACGTGTACTTGAATTACGGGATCCACTGGATGCTGAACGTGGTTGCGCACCGGCCCGAGAGGGCAGCCGCCGTTCTCGTGCGCGCGGCCATGCCTCTCTCCGGCATCGAGACCATGCGCGAGCGGCGACCGAAGGCTCGAAGCGACCAGGACCTGCTATCCGGCCCAGGAAAGCTCGCAGCCGCATTCGAGATTACCGGCGCAGACTCTGGCACGGATCTTCTCGATCCGAAGAGCGAGATCCATCTGGAGCCTGGAGAGCCCCGAAAGCGCGTATGGACCGGGCCCCGCATCGGCATCGCGCAAGGCAAGGGGCACGAAATCCCCTGGAGGTTCGTCGACGCGGAGCGAGCCGCCTGGGCTTCACGGCCTAGACCGGAAAGCGATACACTTATTGAGGGCCGCCCGCTGAAACTGCGAACCCGGTAATCCCAGCGGGAAAATCGGCGGTAAACTGGATGTCAGCAGCGGGCGACCGCTGCATTTGGCTCGGTGGAGAGCCAGGGGAGTGGGGACAGAGTCAGAAATGGTGTATCGTCCTCTTCGATACGAACAAATGATGAGGGCCGCCGAGGCCTATGACGTTCGCGCCCGACGCATGTTCGGCGGAATGGGCGTCTACACCGGAGAAAAGATGTTTGCTTTTCTCTTGGAAGACGACATAGGACTCAAGTTGTGCCCAGAGGACCTCGAGGAAGCGATGAAGCTGCCGGGCGCGGGACCGATGAGGCCGGATAAAGACACCGAGCCGATGCGGGAATACGTCAAGATGCCCAAGCAAGTGCTCGACGACCTGGAGAGTTTTCTTTTCTGGGTCGAGCGCAGCGCGACCTACGCGCGCTGCAAGCTTTCCAATACGGCCTGAGACAACCGGGCCCGCGATTTAGTTGTCGGTACGCTAAATTTAACCGACCGACTCGAACGCGCCCGAAGCCTGTACAGGCTTGTAAGCCTTGGTCGCAGTTCGCGCCGATTGAAGCCCGGCGAGTTGCCGCCCCGTAGTTTCCTTCGCGGCAGCGATGAGCGAAAGAATTCTCTCGTCGACCTCCGAAAGCCGCGCGCCCATCGAGGCGTCGATCCGAATTCCTCGGCTCTCGCAGCGCGCGATTTCGCGCTCGCGAGCATCCAAGACGGCGTTCAGCTCGCTCCACGACTGGCGCTTCAAAGCATCTTCCACGGAAAGGCTCAAGAGGAGCAGTCGCTCCCCGGCGTGTTTAAGCGGCATGCTCGATCTCCTCGACTTTCGGGGTCCTGGAGGCCTCCTCGATCTTCGCCCAGCTTTCGCGAAGCTCGCTCAGCGTCTTGATCGCGAAGTCGACGCCTTGCGGTCGGTCTTCCATGTTCGCACTGACGAGCTGCTCGAGCACGAACGAGTACAAACCAAGAAGGTTCTTGGCGATTTCTCCGCCGCGCTGCATATCGAGCGAGGCCATCAGCTCCATCACGATTTTCTGCGCCCGCTGCAGATTGAAGTTCTGCTTATCCAGCTCGCCGTTCAGCATCGCGGCCTTGCCGGCTTCCATGAACCGAACTGCGCCATCGTACAGCATGATCACTAGCTGCACCGGCGAGGCCCCGTTTACGGAGTTCTTGCGATATTCCTGGGCGAAGTCTGCGTATGGCAATAAGGCGTCCTCGACCGAATCGGCCAAGAAGAATTGTCGGCAAGTGATCGGCTTCCCTCAACGTGCGGATCATCAGAGTCGTCGAATATGCGAATGGGCCGCCGGAGTAAAATGTAGGCGGGACCATCGCGAGAGCGGGCATGCATGCAGACGCCAGACCTGAAGCGCCTTCCAAGGCGGCGAGCGCTTTGGTTGCCCATCTCCGGCAAAATCCTCAAGATGCGCTTCGCGAGCCGCAGGCGCTTGCCGATCAATTCGGCCTGAGCCCGCGCTTCGTCCGGTCCGTGCTCGACGCCGTTCAAATTCCTAGATCCGAGGAAGTGACTGCCAGGCGCCCAGCCGTGACGCTGGAGACTCCCAGGCGGATCGGCGATGCCGCCGTCGAGCTTTTCGACCGTATGACGGCAAACCCGCTGCGGTTCGTGATCTTCTCGACCCTGCTCGCGATAAGCATCTTGATCGCGCTTCCGTACATCGACCCGATTGGAGCCAATTCGATCAGGGATCAGATTCGAGAGGACGGCACGGCCGGATTCGTGGTGCTCACCGTGCTCACCTTCCACATGGCGACCTATTACCGACACGCCATGACGCGCTATGCCCTCTACGGCGGACTCGTGGTTTGGCTCGGCAGCGCCACGGCGATGATGATCTCGGTGTGGATCGAAAAGTCCGGCTCGAGCGAAAGCGGCAAGTTCTTCATCCTGCTGCTGGTTGCGCTCGGCATGTTCATGCTCAGCTCGGTTTACGCTGGCTTGGGATGCCTCGCGGCGGTGTTCGGCGGATGGGTGAAGATCCGGCGCGAAGAGATTGCCGAGGAGCGCATGAGCCGGCAGGACTTGCTCGAGCGGTTCTTCGAGTTGCAGTCGCGCCTGGATCGAGGCGAGACTCAGGCAGGCCCCCTTTTCTCGTGGGACGATTGGCCGCCCGTCGTGGCGTTCAAGCGCCATCCGTTCCTGGTCTCCTTTGCTCTGGGACTGACCATCGAGTTCCTTCAAGTTCTGCTGATGACGGTTGGTCATCTGGACCCGGCGAACCCGACCCGCACCGCCGCGTCTTTGTTCGTCATGATCATGGCGGGCATCATGGGGCTACTGGCGTTTGCTTCATGCATCGCGGTTGGATTCTTCGCCGGAGGGCCCGCCAAGGCAGTCGCCGCAGCTTTGTTCTTCGCAATCGGTTGGATTCCCGCTGAGCTGCTGCCCGTCGGCGTCTTCGGGCCGGCGAACTTCTTCAGAAGCCAGACGCTTGTCGGGCTCGGTATGAACACGTCGGTCTTCTTGGTGCTCGCCGCCATCGGAGCGGCCGGCGCGAACATCCAGGCCAGAACTGCCCGACAGGCGAACCTGCAGAGAAACGACCAGGCGACGCTCGTAGCCGAGATGCTCCGAATTCAATGGAAGCTTGCCGATCACATGACGACCGTGTGCGTCATGGTCGTCGATGCCGCCAAAAGCTCGCAGATGAAGACCGAAGAGGACCCGCTTGCGGTCGAGTACAGCTTCCGCGAGTACCAGGAGTGGCTCGAAGAGATCAGCAAAGGGAACTCCGGCAGGGTGCACTCGACCGCCGGCGACGGCGCCGTGGTGGAGTTCCCCACGGCCCTCGACGCCTTTCGAGCCGCTCGGCGTATCCAAACCGATCTCGAAAGGTTCAACCGCGAGCAAAATCGTCTTCCTGCGCCGTTTAGGCTTCGCATCGGTCTGCACGTGGGCCAAGTCGCCGGCGAGCTCGACGAAGTGCAATTCACAGACGTCATCGATATCGCGGCGCATGTGCAGGGCGTCTCGCCCATCGCCGGGATCGCCGCCACCGACAGCGTCGTCGAGCAGCTTGAAACGGAAGAGTTCATACCTTTGGCGCGGGAGGTCGACGGTCACAAGGTGCACCTCGCCTTGAACCCGATCGAAGATTGATGCGCGCTAATGTTATCGACCTGGGACTCATGGCGTATCAGCCCTGCGTCAAGCTTCAGACGGAGGTCCTCGAGCGCGTCGCAGCCGGCGATACGGAAAGCACCCTGCTGTTCGTCGAGCACGATCCGGTTCTCACCCTGGGCGCGGCGTTTCACGAGGACAATCTGCTGCTGAGCCGAGAAGAGTACGCCGAGCGGGGAATCGCTGTCGAGCCGACCGGGCGCGGCGGGGACGTGACCTACCACGGCCCGGGCCAGCTCGTGATCTATCCCGTGTTCGACGTTTCTCTGCTCGGCAAAGACCTCCACAAGTGGATGCGCGGCTTGGAAGAGACCATGATCCTCACGCTCGCGTCGTTCGGCATCGAGGGCCGCAGGTTCCCACCGAACACGGGCGCATGGGCGGGCGACGCCAAGATCGCGGCGATTGGCGTGAAGGTGCGCAAATGGGTCTCCATGCATGGCATCGCGCTCAATTGCGACAACGACCTGGCGCCCTTCGATCTCATCGTCCCATGCGGCATCGAGGGATACGGCGTCACCTCGCTCACGACCGTGCTGGGTCGAGACGTAACGCCGAATGATGCCAAACCTGCGGTTGTCCGCGCCTTCGAGCAGGTTTTCGGGCTGTCGATCGGGCCCGCCGGGAGGATATGATTCGGGAGTGGAAAGGACTCCGCTGGAGCACATTTCGGGCGCGGCAGGGGCAGATGAAGCCGGCCGAGGGCCGCTTGCGGGCCCGGTAGTAGCCGCTGCAGTCATCCTGCCGGAAGGTTTCGACCTGACCGGTATCGACGACTCCAAAAAGCTCACCCCGCTTCAAAGAGCGAAAACCGCCGAGCGTATCCGCGCGACCGCGCATTGGTCCCTTTCGATCGTGGAAGTCGCCGAAGTCGACCGGTTGAACGTGCTTTGGGCGAGCATGGAGGGGATGCGCCGCGCGCTTCTCGAGTTGCGGCCAGAGCCAGGGTGCGTGTTCGTCGATGGGGACAGGACTCCTAGCGGCCTTCCTTGGGATGCCCAGGCCGTGATCAAAGGGGACGGCAAGCTCGCGTGCATCGCGGCCGCTTCGATCGTCGCGAAAGTTGCGAGAGACGAGCTGATGGCAAGCCTCGCCGGCACGTACCCGCAGTACGGCTTCGAGCGGCACTTCGGCTACTCGACTCCCGAACATCTGGCGGCGCTCAAAGAGCACGGGCCCTGTGAAATTCATCGAAGGTCGTTTGCGCCGGTCCGCGACATATTGGAGCAAGGTTGCCTAATCTTCGCCGAGTAGGCCGCAAGGCCGAGGACAGAGCCGCCGAGTACCTGATCGGGTTGGGCTACACCATGGTCACCCGCCGCTACCACGCCGGAATCGGCGAAATCGACCTCGTAGCTCTCGATGGCGACGCGCTAGTCTTTGTCGAGGTCAAAGAGCGCAGGGCGCCCGGCTTCACGCCAGAGGAAGCCGTTGGCAACCGCAAAATGGACGCACTCTGGGGCGCGGCCCGCGCGTACCTCGCCGAGACGGGCGAAATGGCGCGCGAGTGCCGGTTCGATCTGATCGCGATCGATGCGAGCGGCATCCGGCATCACAAAAACGTCTTTCGCGAAGGGATGTAGGCCGGTAACATTGCCTTCATGCCTCAGCCGGTGCTCGCCATAGCTGCCGAAGAATTTCTTAGCGAGCTCTGCGCAAAACACCCGATCGGCTACCGGCCATCGATTCATTGGAAGGACTATCGCGTATGCGCGGGAATGGCCTATTACAAGCTCCGCGTGATCGGCCTAAGCAAGGCCATCATGACCGACGAGCAGCGTCTCAGAAGCACCCTCGCCCACGAGTATGCGCACCTCATGGCCTACGTAAGGCAAGGGCCCAAGGGGACGGGGCACGGACCTGCCTGGCGCCTGGCGATGCGCGACCTGGGCGAAGAGCCGAAGGTCCGCCATAGCTACGAGGTCGTCCGGAACTCGCCTCGCCAGAGAGTCACATACTGCTGCCTTCGTTGCGGGCGCGAAATCGTTCGAGCAAGGCGGCTTCCGCGCCGCAGAAAGTTCGTCCATGCGAATTGTGGCGGCGATCTGCGGCTTTCCGCGGTCGAGAGGGTAACTCTCGGCGGATCGGGCTCGTAGAGTGAAAATCGAGCGAAGTCTCGCTTAACGCGCCATGTGGATCGCAAGCGCAGAGCGCTGCAGAACGATGGACCGTCGCGCGACGGAAGAATTCGGAATACCGAACCGAATCCTCATGGAGCGCGCGGGCCTTGCCGTATTTCAAGCGGTAAAAGAGCTCCTGCCGGACGGCGGATGCCTCACGGTTTTCTGCGGCAAAGGGAACAACGGCGGAGACGGATTCGCTGTTGCTCGGCTCGCTCGGGAACATGGCTACCATGTGGAGTTGCTCGTGGCCGCCGAAGCCGATCAGCTCAGCGACGAAGCTGCCGAGCAGATGCACATCGCCAAAGCCCAGGGCCTGCAGCCGGTATTTGCAGACGACGATCGGTGGGAGCGAAAGGTCGAGGTGGTTGGGTGCAGAGACTTGATCGTGGACGCGCTGCTTGGGACGGGCGCGAAATGCGAGGTACGCGGACCCGTCCGCCAAGCGATCCAATCGATCAACCGAAGCGGCGTTCCCGTGATCTCGGTAGATGTCCCGAGCGGAATACACTGCGACACCGGCGAAGAGCTTGGCGAAAGCGTGTGGGCCCTCCGCACGATCACTCTCGGCTTGCCGAAGCCGTTTCTCTTTGAGGGCATCGGATTGGAGCACTCGGGCTGCTGGAGCGTCGCCGAAATCGGCTACCCGGGCTCGCTGCTTCACGAGCCGACCGACGCGAGACTCATCGACCGCGAGTGGGTGGCGAACATGCTGCCCGAGCGCCTGCGCGCAAGCCAGAAGGGCGATAACGGATCGGTCGTCGTCGTGGCAGGAAGTCGGCAGATGCGCGGTGCGGCGACTCTCGCCGCGCGAGCTGCGATCAGAAGCGGAGCCGGCTTGGTCACGGTAGCGGGGGTCGGAGACGTTCTAAATGCCGTGGCGGCAAACGTTCCGGAGTCCCTGCTGCTGCCGTTGCCCGAAGCGGACGGCGTGGTTTCCCCCGAGGCCGCGAAGGTGCTGCTCGACCGGCAGTCGAGGTACAGCAGCGCCGTATTCGGCCCAGGCATGACGCAGGAGCCCTCCGTCGCAGAGTTCTTCCGCGAGGCGTGGGCGCGTTGGGAGAAGCCGTGCGTGATCGACGCAGACGCCCTGAACTGCGTCAGCAAAGGGGTGGACCTGCCGGCTGGAGAGTGCGTTCTGACACCGCATCCTGGCGAGGTCGGCCGACTCCTTCACTGTTCGATCGCGGAGGCCCAGTCCGACCGGTTCCGAACTGTTCGTCTCGCGCTGGAGAAGTTCGGCAAGTGCCTGCTGCTGAAGGGTCCGTATTCCATCGTGAGCGAGCCCGGCCAAGCCATGCTCGTGAACCAGACTGGCAACCCGGGCATGGCATCCGGCGGAATGGGCGACGTGCTGAGCGGCGTAATCGCCGCCTTGCTGGCGCAGGATTTGCCCGGCTACTACGCTGCCGGCTGCGGCATGTATTGGCACGGGCTCGCCGCCGACCACTGCGCCTCCGAGATCGGACCGGTCGGATTTACGGCGATGGATGTCGCGAACGCGTTGCCTGGGGCCCGCGCTAGAATAGTCTCAGCGTGCGATTGCATCTGACGGTTTCCTGCGTTCTTTTCGGGCTTTGTGTGGGCGCGTTTGCGCAAACCAAAATTCGAATTACGTTGCCGGACAAGGGGGACCGGCAAATCTGGACAGCGCCGTCGAGCCCTTCCGGCCCGCCGGACGCTCCGATCGAAGCCAAAGACGATTCTGCCTCGATCGACGTGAAGCCGGGAGACACCCGGATCTTCGTGCTCGACACCAAAACCGGCAACCTGGCGGAAACCGACGTCAAGAAGCTCTCTGGCGACGCCTGGAAGCTTTCTGCGGGCGACTTCGATAAGATATGGCAAGTCAAGGTGCACGTGGATCACGCGGGCACGCCTGTCGCCGCCGCGCAAGTGGAGCTTGGCGACGGCCACAAGAACGTGGGCAGCTTGCTCACTCCCAGCGACAAAGGGGATGTGAGCTTTTACGCAGTCACGCCGGGTCACTTGAAAGTGACGGTGCGCTACAAAAGCCAGGGACACGACGCCACCCCCCTCAAGCAGGAGTTCGACCAGCCGCTCGCCCGCTCGGATGCCGCTCCGACCCTCGCGATCTCGATTCCTGGGGAAGTGGATACCGCTGCGTCGCCGCCAGCCGACTCGAAGCCGGCTCCGACTCCGGGGCCGTCCGCCAACCCGTTCGGAGCCATCGTCGTCTATCTATTCGGCTTGGCGCTCGCGATTGCGGTCGGCTACTTCGCGCTGATGTACGCGAAGCGGAATTCTCCCGCGGTGGCATCGAAGCTGGAACAGCTAGGAGTGCAGATTCCCAAGCCAGGCGACGCTGCCCAGGCCGATCCCGGGCCTGCTCCGGTACCGATTCAGCCCGCGCCCACTCAGAAAATCATCTTGGACGATGCGCAGCCCGACCCAATGCCCGCCCCGATCCCGTCTAACCCAGTGGCGAACCCGAGGCTCGTATCTTCGGGTGGCGAGCAGATTCCGCTGAACGAGGGCGAGCTGGTGGTAGGCAGGGACCCGGACGCAGGGCTGAGCCTTCCAACAGAGCAAACGATATCTCGGAAGCACGCAAAATTGACGCGAAGTGGCCCTGAGGTGACAGTGACGGATTTGGGAAGCACGAACGGAACGTTTTTGAACGGCGCGCCGCTGAGCGGGGAAGCAACCTTGAGGCCGGGCGACGAAGTCCGTTTCGGTGCGGTTGCATTTAGATTTGAGGGATAACGCGTGGGCACCGTTTTACTGAGATTTCTGGTCGGCGGCCTGGCAGGAATTCTCGCTTGGGTGATTTGCGAGCCGTTCGCGCCGAAGGCTTTTAACGCCCCGAACTGGGGAAGCTGGGAGGGCGGCTTCGTGCTCGTCATCGGCTCTCTGGTAGGGCTCGCCCTTGGAGCTTTGAACGGCTACCAGCGGGGAGGCGCGTTCCACACCGCTCGCGGCGCCGGCCTCGGACTTGTGCTCGGGGCCATCGGTGCGAAACTTGGATATGGCATCGGCGGCGCGATAGTCCAAGCCCTGTTCGGACCTTTGGTGTTCGGACAGATCGGCGCCGGACAGCTTCCGGTGCAAATCCTGGCTAGGATCGTCGCGCTGACGCCGCTTGGTCTTTTCCTGGGCGCTGCGATCGGCGCCTCCTCTGTCAATGTGAAGCGGACCGTGCAGGGCGCCATCGGCGGAGTGCTCGGCGCGGCGGCAGGCGCGGCCGTGTTCGACATCGTGGCGTACGCGATCGGTCCCACGGTGGCCCAGTTGCAGGGCCAGCAAGTGGCGGAGGTCGCCGGCCCGTCGCGAGCCGTATTCACCCTTGCCACGGGGTCGATGATCGGTTTGTTCATCGGCTTGGTCGACCGCCTGTCGCGAAGCGCGTGGCTGCGGCTGCAACTCGGCCGGAACGAAGGAAAGGAGTGGTCGATCGACTCGGCCCTGACCTACATCGGCCGAAGCGAATCGGCGCAAGTTCCGCTGTTTGGCGACCCGAATGTAGCTCCGGTCCATGCGTCGATCCAGCACCAGGGTGGCCAGTATGTTCTCGCCGACGGCGGCTCGCCCGCCGGCACCTACGTAAACGGCCAGCGGATCCAGTCGGCGCTGCTGTTCCATGGAGCCCAGATTCAAATCGGCAGCTTTATTCTGGTGTTCCTGATGAAGAACCAGGCCGCGCCCGTTCGCGGTCCGGAGTCGTATCCCGGACAAGCGTATTCCCTTGCTCCACAGGTTCCCGGTGGCTATGCGGCGCCCACACCGCAAACCGCCGCGGCGATGCCGTTTCCACAGCAGTTGGCGCCGACTCAAGCGATGCCGGCGTCGAACCAGACCATCGCATATTCCCAGGCGCCGGCCCAGGCAGCAGGTGTTTCGATCGTGGCGATCGACGGGCCGCTCACCGGGCAGCGCTTCCCGATTCGCGGCCCGATGGAGCTCGGTCGAGAAAGCTCCGCTGTGCCGCTGTCGTTCGACGGCAATGCGTCGCGGCGGCATGCGGTGCTCTCGCCTGCGGGTACCGGCGTGACGATCCAAGACCTGGGAAGCACGAACGGAACTTTCGTGAACGGAAATCGCGTCCAGTCTGCGCAGGCCGGCGTGGGAGACTTGGTGAAAGTAGGTTCGACCACCTTCCGAATCGAGTCGTCATGACCCCGTCGTCTAGTCGCTCGTAGTAGCCAACCGAACAATCATGGATTCCAACCAACGCTTCGACCCGAACCGAACGCAATTGAGCGGCCCGCCCACACCCGTAGACCCGCTCAAAACGCAGGCGATGTCGGCGTTCGATCCGCTCAAGACGCAAGCCATGACCGGCGGTTTCGCGCCGACGGACCGAGCTTTGACGACCGAGATCGTTTCAGGCCGAGAAGCAACCATGGCGAACGGCCCCGCCCGGGAGCAGTTTCTGCTGGAGCTGACGGGTGCAGGCGGCATTCCCGCAGTGGGCGTAGGCATGGGCGGCTCCACGCGCACGCCACTGAATCTATGCCTCGTGATCGACAGGTCCGGATCGATGGAGGGCCCTCCGCTCGATTATGTGAAGCAGGCCTGCAGCTACGTGGTCGACCTGCTCACGTCGAACGACATCCTCAGTATTGTCACGTTCGAAGAGACGGTCGAGGTGCTGATGCCTCCGCAGCGCGTCACTGCCAAGCAGCCGATCAAAGACGGCATCCAGAGGCTCGCGCCAGGGAATACGACCAACCTGTACGACGGTCTGACGCTCGGCCTCCAGCAGGCTGCGAGCGTCGGAGAGCCTGGCCGCGCTACGCGCCTGGTGGTTCTCACCGATGGCGATCCGACCGCAGGAATCAAGGAGTTTTCGGCCCTCGTGGCCCACGCGGGAGAGATCAAGGACCGGGGAATCACCTGCACGTTCCTTGGCTTCGGACCCGATTACAACGAGGAACTGTTGGCGAGCATGGCCAAGCGCGCCGGAGGGAATTATTACTACATCCCAAGGCCGGAGATGATCCCCGAGGTGTTTCGCACCGAGCTCGAGAAGCTCATGACCGTAGTCGCGAGGAATTTGGAGCTCACTGTCAAGCCCGCCAGATGGGTCACGCTGCGAGCGCCGCAGGCTTCGACCGGGCAAGAGGTCACAATTCACCTTGCCGACCTCGAGCGAGGCTCGAGCATCTCGCAGGTGTTCGACTTCGAGTTCTCGAACCATCCACTCGGCTGGTACCGCGTGGCCGCGGGCACGCTGACCTACGAGGATCTCATGGAAGGTAAGACCCAGCGCGTTGACCTCGATTTCGTGATCGAATTCACCGCAGATTCGGCACGGTACTCGGCGTCGCAGAATCCCAAGGTCGCCAGCGCGGCGCAAGTGGCACTGGCTAGCAAGGCCGTGGAGAAGACTGTCATGGGTCTGAAGACCGGTGTGCTGACCCAGATGGGAGCCATCCAGGAGCTTCAGAAGACGCAGGCCCTGCTGCTGAACGAGGGCCGCACTTCCGAGGCTCAGGAAGTCACCATGGCCTTGCGGGCATTGCAAACCGGTGATTCGGGTCAAGCCGAGAAGACTTTGATGGGCACGATGGTTCAGCTCGATCAAGGGAAGAAGAGCAATTAGGCAAGGTCGGATAAACCCGCCCTTGCCTCCGCTTCACTCCGCACGCCCGCTCATCGGCTTTGGCGTTTGAGGCGGGTCCTGATATACTGGGTTTTGGAGAGAGCAACGGAGCTTCTCGATGCCACAGGTTCAGCGTAGCTCAGACGTCGTGGAAATGCACTCCGAACGGGCATTGTCGTTCGGGTTCGGCGGAGTGTTTGCCCTCCTCATCGCCACAGGCCTATTTGTGTACAGGGGCGGCGGGATGTTCGTGCCCCTCGCGAGCATTCTAACCGTCATCGGTCTCGGCCTTTGCGGCTATGCGATCTTCTGCGCATTGCAGGTGCGCAAGGTTAGCTCGGTCGTTGTAGCTTGCCCCTATTGCAAAGGCACAAATCGCCTGTTGGAAGTCCCATCCGGCGACTTCACATGCAGCGAATGCCACCGGCTCATCCCCATCAAAGACGGTCACCCTCTTGCCGTGCAGCAGGTTCGATGCGGCTACTGCAACGAACTCAACTACTATAGCGAGAAGACCGATGTGTTGCTGTGCGAAGCATGCAACCACGACATCCCGATCGCCCACGAAGAAGGCTATGTGCCGAGAAAGGCCCAGTCGGCTTTCGCGGTGCAAGAGGACGATCGGATGTACGAGCTCGTGCTGATGGCGCATGGCCACAAAACCGAAGAGCTGATCGATTGCCTGCAGCATATGCTGGCTCTGAATCGCAACCAGGTCAAGCAGATCCTCCTCGAGCTCCCGACGACGTTGCTCACCGGAATTCCGCGCAAAAAGGCCGAGCTTCTCAAGGCTCAGCTCACGATGCACGACGCGCTCGCGGAGTTCAAAGCGCTTCCCTGAGCGTGCGCCGCAAGTGCCGACATGGCCCGCCGTGTCAAAATCTTAGCGGTCCGACCGAAAAATAGGATCAGGAGCGCTTAGATTTGGCAGTTGACACCAGCGATTTTCGAAACGGCATGCACATGTATCTCGATGGCGACGTATGGACGATCGTCGAGTTCCAACACGTCAAACCGGGGAAGGGTGGCGCCTTCGTCCGAACAAAGCTAAGAAAGGTACGCACCGGTCAGGTCGTCGAGAAGACCTTCCGGGCAGGCGAGCGGGTTGAGCCCGCATTCGTCGAAAAAGTAAAAATGCAGTACCTTTATAGGCAAGCAGGTGACGCATACCTGATGGATTTGGACACATACGAGCAAGTGCCTATCTCGGAACAAAACCTGGGGTCGCAAGCGAAGTATCTGAAAGAAGACATGGAGGTTGTGTGCCTCAAGGCCGGGGATGAATCACTCGGATACGAACTCCCGAGTTTCGTGGAGCTCGAAGTGACGCAGACCGACCCAGGATACAAGGGCGATACGGTCAGCGGAGGCAGCACAAAGCCTGCCATGTTGGAATCTGGCGCAACCATCCAGGTGCCGTTCCACATCAACACAGGCGACGTGGTCAAGGTAGATACCCGTACCGATAGCTATCTCGAACGCGTCAAGAAGTAGAACCATAATGAGCGCATCTCGCGGGTTTGGGTCGAATAGGGACCTCTCGGACGCCTTTCAGGAGTTCCTTACCGCGTGCGCAAAGACCGCCCTGACGCTCGGACTGCTTTGCACTGTCGTTTCAGCGGCTCTGCTTGTGTTCACCTGCTTCCGCGTCAATGACCCCAACGCACACGCCTCCATCGCCGACGCCGCAGCGAACAGTAAGATATTCGGCAAGATCCTGCTCGCCGGAATCCTGGGCGTGACCGCCGGGTCCACATTTCTGTTTTGGGGCGAAGAGGTGCTGGGCGTGCTGCAGCTTCTTGGAGCGGCAGCGCTATTCTTCGCACCCCTCTACCTGCCTTCCGCGCTGGGAGGCGCGTCGAACGACGCGACCAAAGTCGCGTTCGGAGAGCTCCAGAGCGCGGGCGTGGTGTTCGGTGTCCTCGCGGTTCTGGTGCTTGCCGCCGAGATCGTCAGCCACGTCCGATCGCGCGTCGCACACGGCTCGAAGAGCGACCAGCTCAAGTACGGCAAAGGCATAAAAGAGGAAGCCGACCGCCAGAACGTGTTCATGGGCAAGTGTTGGCAGCTGCCGTACTGCCGCCGCTTCGTCCGCCTCCGCTGCCCGATCTATCACTCGAAGCGAACCTGCTGGAAGGAGCAGGTTGGCTGTATGTGCGAAGAGAAGGTCATCCAGGACGCGATGGAGAATCGGCCCATTCCGAAGGATGAGCTCCTTGCAGCCAAGCTTATTCCCCACAACCACAAGCTCACATTCGAGCAGAAGCGGGATCGATGCAAGCAGTGCGTGATCTATAACGAGCATCAGCGCCACAAATACAAGCTGGCCATGCCGATCACGCTCGGAGTGATGATCCTGTTATTCGCCTTCACGCACTCGCTGCTGTACGGCGAAACCACTTTCCTAACGGAAAAGATCAACCGAGTCGTGCAGGTCGGCACTCTCGGAGCGCTCGGCCAGTACCAGCCGCCGCCGTTTTTCGTGGAAATGCTGCTGTTCGTTTTCTTTGTCGTCGTTCTCACGTACGCGATGAAGGTCCTCGAGTTCCTGATTTTTAAGCTCAAGGTATAAGCGAGCAATGAGCGTTTCCAGCGCGCTGATCGTTCTCGACGGCTCGCACGGCGAAGGCGGAGGCGCGCTCCTTCGGACGGCGCTCGCCATGTCGGTGCTCACCCAGCAGCCCGTGCGGGTCGACAATATCCGCGGCGGCACCAAATTCCCGGGACTCGACATAGAGGATCTCGTGATCGCAAGGGCGCTCGCGGAGTCGTCGGCCGCAGAGATGCGCGGCGCGGACATAGGCTCGAACACGCTCGCGTTCTTCCCTGGGCGGAAGGCGCAGGGCCTGAACGGTCGCCTGGGCGAGGGCTTGGCGGACGAAAGCAGAAGGCCGAACGGCCTCGTCGTTATGAACTGTCTGCTCCCGATCTTGGCCCGGGCTGGCATGTACAGCTCGGTGGCCGTGGAGGGCGAGACGTACGGCACGCATACCCTGGGCTACGACTACTTCGCGAACGTGACCCTGGCGGTCCTCAAGCGCATGGGGCTTTACGCGTTTTGCGAAATGCCCCGCGCCGGGTTCGGGCGAGAATCCGCGGGAGTCGTAACGCTCGACGTCGAGCCGAGCGCTGTCGAGCCGATCTCCTGGATGGATCGCGGCAGGCAACGCTCGCTCGCGGGTGTGGTCGCCACCGCCGGCGTGCCGGATGCCATTGGCTCTAGAGGCGTCGCACACCTCAAGGCGCTCGCGAAGAACGCCGGCATGACGATCAGTGCGTCGCACCAGCGGGTGTCTGGCGGACCGGGCGCCTACGTGACCGTATGGTGCGCATATGACAAGGGCATGGGCGGCGGAGCCGCGATGGGCAGCCGCGGGGTTCGCATCGAGGCGCTGGCGCAAACGGCCTTCGAGGAGACCTATCAATGGATGTCTTCGAGCGGCACGATCGACCCATATCTCGCCGACCAGATCCTGCTGCCCGCCATCGTCGCAGGCGGAGACTCCGCATTTCGCGTCTCCAAGCTGACACGGCGGTTCGTCACCAGCGTGTGGGTGGTCAAGCAGTTCGTGCCGATCCACATCACCGTGAAGGGATCCGAAAATGGACCGGGCGAAGTAACAGTGCGAAAGGGTTAGGCGACGCTTTCGACACCGGCCATCAGGCGCATCACCGATTCCTCGGTGGCATCCGATGCGGCAAGCTCACCGACGGCCGAGCCTTCACGCATCACGACCACGCGTGTGGCAAGAGCCAGCAGCTCCGGAAGCTCGCTCGAGATCAGCAAGATCGCTTTCCCGTCTTTCGCGAGGCTACGAATCAGCGAATGGATTTCGGCCTTGGCGCCCACATCGACGCCCCGAGTCGGTTCGTCGATCAGCAACACGTCGCTATCGGCAGCCAGCCACTTGGCCAAAACCAGCTTCTGCTGATTGCCGCCGCTCAGGCCCGCAGTGGCCGCATCGAGCCCCGGAGCCTTCACCCGCATCCGGTCGAAAAACTTCTTGGCCATGCCCCGCTCTTCCTTCACGCGGATCCAACCCCCCGGGGTCGAGACCTTGCCGAGGTTCGGCAGGGAAACATTCTGCATCGCCGAGAGCGAAAGCACGAGCCCATGTCTCTTTCGGTCTTCGGGAATCAACCCCAATCCACGGCCCATCGCCTGGATCGGTCCGCGCACGCGCAGCGGCTTGCCGCGCACCAGGATGCTCCCGGTCATCTCGGGATCCAAGCCGAACAAAGCCTCGGCCACCTCCGTGCGACCCGCACCTACGAGCCCGGCGAGCCCCAAAATCTCCCCCGCCCGAATCGTCAGCGACACGTCCGAGAACTTGCCGGGACTGGACAGCCGCTCTACACGGAGAATCTCGTCCCCCTGCGCGAACTCCTCATGCTCTGAAAGGCTCTCCGCGAGGTCGCGACCGATCATCATCCGCACCAGCGCGTCTCGTGTTAAACCGTCGATCGGCACGGTTTGAACGAGCGTGCCGTCGCGCAGCACCGTCACGGTATCGCAGACGTCGAAGACTTCCTCCAGGCGGTGCGAAACGTAGATGCACGTGACCTTCCTGCGTTTCAGATCGTGGATGATTTCGAGAAGCCGCTCCGCTTCGGCTTGCGAAAGACTGCTCGTGGGCTCGTCGAAAATGAGCACCCGGGCGCCTTTGCCGATTCCTGCCGCGATCTGTACGAGTTGCTGCTTGCTGATCGGCAGTTCGCCCAGCCTCTGGTTGGGGTTCACCTGCGCGCCGATCGCATCGAGGTAGGTTTGCGCCTTTCGGACCATGGCGCGGTCGTCCACCCAAACGCTCCGGTGAGGAATGTCCCCCAGACACAGGTTCTCGGCGACCGTAAGGTTCTCGCAGAAAAGAAGCTCCTGGTGCACCATGCCGATGCCGGCATTAACGGCATCCTGCGGGTTCGATACGTGGAGAGTCTTGCCGCCGAGCACGATCTGACCCGAATCCGGGGTGTAGAGCCCCGCGAGGATCTTGCCGAGCGTCGATTTGCCGGCGCCGTTTTCGCCCATGAGCGCGTGGCACGAGCCCTCGGCGATATCGACGCTCACGTCGTTCAGCGCCAGCACGCCCGGGAAGCGCTTGGTGATGTTTCGAAGCTGGATCAGCGGTTCGACGGCCATGCGGAACTAAGCATATCCCGACTTCGCTCCTCGAGCGTAGCGCGGCCCCGCCCAACGGATTCGAGCGGGGCCGGCGAGGCTACTTCTTGTTCTTGGCCATAGCCAGGTATTTCGGGTCGATTCCCGTGAAGCCCCACTTCTGAAGCTGCACGGCCCAATCGCCAAGGTTGTCCTTGGTCACCTTGATCAGGTCCATCTTGTTGATGGTCGGCACGTCTTTGCCGAGACCCACCTTGTCGACGATGAATCCTACCGACTTGTAGCCCCAGTCGTATGTCGGCTGCGCCAGAAGGACCGGCGCGATCCCCTTGTCGACGTATGCGAGCTCGGGAGGCAGCGCGTCCACGGCGACTATCTTGACCTTCGCCGGGTCGAGCGTGAGCAGGCTCTGCGCGAACAGCGGCCAGCCGCCGACCATCGCCCAGCAGTTGATTTCGGGCTTGGCGTTCATCTCTCGCGTCACGGCGGCAGATGCGTCTTGCGGAGTCTCGATATGCGAAACCTCGCTGACGAAATGCATTCCCGGGTACTGCTTGGCTGCATCCTGCACCCCTTGAACGCGCTTCTGAAGGTTCGGCGCAGTCTGGTTGCCGCGGAGGATGGAGAAGTTGCCCTTGCCGCCCATCACGGTGGCCAAATTGTCCATGACCATCTTGCCGCACTCTGCGTCGTCCGCGCCATAAAACGCGAAACGCTTCGACTGCGGGGCATCGCTATCGAAGGTCATAACCGGAACGCCCTTATCCACCGCGTCGTTGATAGCGCCCGTGACTTTGGCGGCGTCCGAACACGAGATCAGAATCGCATCGGCGTTGTCGGTCACGGCTTGGGCGATTCGTCTGGCCTGCTCCTCGCCGTTCTCCTCGGGAGGCGTACGCCAATCGATGGTGACGTTCAGCCCGTATTTCGTGCTGAGGTCTTTGGCGGCCGCTTCGGCGCCGGTCTTCGCTGAAAGAAACACCGGGTTGTTCGACGACTTCGCGATCATCGCGATCTTGATTGCTTTCTTCTTGACGGTGCCGGTAGCATTCGTCGCGCTCCCAGAATCACTGGAGCTGCAGCCCACGCAAACGATCGCAAGGGCGGCCAGGCTTAAGCCGATCCATTTGGTCATTCCTCATTTCCTCCGTTGAGCCAATCAAACGCGTGCGGGCCCGGTCCATATTACAGCAACGCGGTACCGAGCTTCGCATCGGGCTGCCGGACGGGCCGTCCTTCGCGTTGCAATTGGGCGGCAGAGGTTATCGGACGTCCCAAACGCGGTAGGCAAGCGAATACATCGCCGCCCGAATCGCCTTGACCGTATCCGCCTGGAGGTCGTCGACCGATTCGTTGGCGATCTTAGCGTCCTCAGGCTCCAAGTCCAGAAGTGGCTTTCGCCGGCCCAGAATCTGGCCGTCGTCGCCGGGCTGGACTTCGAACAGATCAGGAACGCTGTCGAAGAACTCGTTCAAATGGCCGACGGCCTCCTTGGCGCGCGAATCGGCATCCGCTCCAGCGAACTGAACGATTCGCCGCCCGTTGAACATCACTTCGGCGGTGCCGTCCTTCCCGGACTTTGCTACCGTGCGGAAGCTTGGCGAAACTTCGCTGCGGCGGATCGGCAGGCCCATCTCCTTCATGTGCTTCTCGAGGGCCTCGGCGCGCTCGCGGCTCGGCGGGTGAGTCCGAAAGATCCCCAGGTCTGCGAATAGCTGCGGGTCCTGCCGGTCTTTCTGAGCGAGCCGCTCCATAAACGTGAGCATGCCAGTTGGGTTGTACTTGCTCTTCGCCAGATACTGCAGACCGCCGTAGTCCGCTGCCGTTTCCGCTTTCACGCTCCAGCCGCCGCTGGTCGCGACGTCCACGAGTTGGGTCACCTGCATCACGTTGCCGGCCGTGCTGGCGCCTTTGGCGAGCAGAGCGATCAAGATGAGCGGTAGCTGCACGAGCTGGAATTTCGATTCCTCTCGCTGTAGCGTCGCCACATGGCGAAAGGCGGCGTGGGCGATCTCGTGGCCCAGCACGCCCGCCAGCTCGTCATCGCTTTCGGCGAACTTGACCGTGCCCTCGAAAACGTAGATGTAGCCGCCCGGCAACGAGAAGGCGTTGATGTCGTCCTTCACCGGGCTTTGGACCAGCTTGAACGTGTAGTCGAACGGATTGAGCCGTTGGTCGCCCCAGCTCGCTTTGACCTTGTTGTGGTTCGCGATGTCCGCGATCTCCTCGCCGATGCGCTGAACGCGCTTGGTCGCCTCGAGATCGGTGCTGGGCTTGTATTCCTTATCGGCGAGCTTGGCGTACTTCTCGCCGACCTCCTTGTCCGTCTTGAGGTCGTCCTGATGCTGCTTTTCCGCTTGCGCCTGCTTGGTGGCGTCTTCGTCCCATGCCATGGCGCTGAGCGTCTCGCAGTCCATGATGCGAGGCTGGCCTACGAATGCGATTGCGAGTGCGGCGGCGAGCATCCGTTATTCCGACGCCCGAGCGCCCCTCCCCGTGTCGTAGCTTGTAGATTCCGCCGGCTGCCGGAATAGCACCATCGGCTTCAAGATTTCGCCTCGCTTCATCGCAAGGTAGGCGTTTGGAAGCTCGCCGAGCTCGATGAAATCGCTGACGACCTGCTCTGCCCTTACCTTGCCGGATCGGATTGCCTTCGCGGCCTCGATCACGTCGTCCGGGCCGCAGGAATAGCTGTTTACAAGTTTAATGTCCCTAAAGTATAGGTCACTGAGCGGCACGTGAGAAGGTTCTCCCGGCGCGAACGGCGCGAAAAGTACCAGGGTTGCACCGAAATCGGCAAGCCGAATGCCAAAGTCGAGCGCGCTCTGCGTGCCGGGGCAGACGTAAATCACGTCGGCCACCTGCGAGTCCTCGGGGCCCCTGGCGTCCAGCCCCAGCCGCCTGGCCCAATCGACGCGGCGCGGGTTCGAGTCGTATCCGACGGCGCCGGGCAGCATGAGCATATGCAGCAGCCCCATCACCCCAAGCCCGATCACCGCAGCGCGGTCGCCGTGGCGGAGTCCCGAGAGCCGGATCGATTTCATCACGCAGCCGAGGGGCTCGATCAGAGCGGCGTCGACCGGGCGCAGGTCGCCGACGACAAGCGTGTCCGCCAGATTCTCCTTCGGCACGGCGCACAATTCTGCCATGCCGCCGGGCAGAATGCGCGTGCGGCGCCACTGGTCGCAATGCACGTAGAGCCCCCTCGCGCACCGCTCGCAATGCATGCAAGGCGCGTGGTGATGCGGGCATACGATCGATCCAACAGGGAACCGCGGGTCCTCGGTCGCAACGACTTCGCCGCATATTTCATGGCCGAGCACATGGGGGACCTTCTTGTCCATGTACCAGTCCATGAGCTCGCCGGAACAGAGCCCGGATGCGAGCGTGGAAACGAGCAGACCCCCCTTCGGAAGTTCCGGGGCCGGCTCGTCGACGATGGCGAGGCGGCCCTCACCGAGATAGCGGCCGACTCTCATGGCCGGAACACGTACTTCACGCCTTCGCCACCCGCCAGGTCCGCGAAGACCTGGGCCGCTTCCTCCAGTTCTCGGTCGCCGCTGAGCAACGGTCGGAGGTCGAACGTAGGGTCGAGCAGCCACTCGCGCGCCTGACGTACGGCGCCGACACCAAAGTGAAATGGGCTCAGGACATTGATCTGGTCGTAGTGAAGCTTCCGGGTGTCGAAGCGCGCCACCGTTCCCGCGGCGCACCCGCCGAACAGCACGAGCGCGCCTCCGCGCCGAACGAGCGCAAGCGAGGACTCCCACACCTCGACGGCCCCTGTGCATTCGATCACGAGGTCGTATCGTGGCTCCGAGCCGAGGCTCTCGAAAGGAAGCGGCGTGGCTCCGAGCCGCCGACCGATCTCCAGCCGCGCCGGATTGCGCCCGGCAATCGAAACATCCGAGACCCCGCTCTTATGAAGGGCCGCGACGAACATCAATCCGATCGCGCCGGGACCGATAACGAGCGCTTTCGTATCGGCTCGAACAGGGGTCAGCGCCAAGCCCTGCGCAACGCACGAGAGCGGCTCCAATAGGGAAGCGACTTCGAAAGGCAAGCTTCCGGGCTTCGCGAACACATTCAGCTTCGCGACGCGCTCGGGAATGAGCAGGTATTCGGCAAAGCTCCCCAGCACCTTCGTGGCCATGATGGTTTCGCACAGGTTCTCTTGGCCGCGCAGGCACCACTCGCATTGCATGCAGGGCGCGGAATGCACGCCCATGATCTCGTCGCCAACGGAAAACGGCGCGTCGTCGCCCGCAGCCGCAACCACGCCCGAATACTCGTGGCCGAACCCTCCGGGCATGGGAATCTGCGGATGCCCTCGGCGGTACGCCTTCAAGTCGGTGCCGCACGTGGTAGCAGCCACGACTCGAAGCAGCAGCTCACCTGGGCCCGGCTCTGGAGTCTCGACGGACCGCATCGATATCCGGCCCGGCTCTTCAAGGATCAGCGCGCGCATTCGCGCCGGCACGCCAACTTCCTCGGCCCGAACGGGAGGCGCAGGTACAATCCGCCCACTCATTCCTCACCTAGTGTGATCGATTTACGATGCCGACCGTCGAGACCACCACTTGGATCAACGCCCCGTTGAGCAAAGTCTATGCGATCGCCAAGGATAGCAAGGCCTACCCCGAATATATGAAGGACGTCCAGTCGGTGACGCCTGTCGAGCAGGCCGAATCGAGACTCGTCGCCGATTGGGTCGGCGTCATTCCGCAATTCCTCCTCAAGGTCCGGTGGCGGCAGGAGGAAGTCTGGGACGATTCCACGCACTCGAGCACGTTCCGGCAGATCGAAGGGGATTACGACAGCTTGGAGGGCCGCTGGAGCTTCCGCGAGGAAAACGGCGGCACTCGATTCGACCAGCACCTCGACTACGAATACAATGTGCCGACGCTGGGACCGCTCGTGAAAAAGGTCATCCACGGCATCGTGGTGAAGAACCTCGAGAATATCAACGAGGCGTTCAAGAAGCGCGCCGAAGCCTAGGCGGCCACGAGGCCCAAATTGTGCCGGGCGGCCTCATGGGCAGGATCGATCTCCAGAGCCTGCCGGTAGCAGGTGGATGCGCCGCCCGAAAGGCTCATCTGTGCCAGGCAGTTGCCCAATGTGAACCAGCCTTGGGCATATCCCGGAGAATGCCGCAGGCCCGCCTCGTAAATGTGTGCGGCATCCGGATAGGCGCCTAGCCCATAAAGCAGGTCGCCGCAATTGAAGTACGCGTTCGCGTTCGACGGCTCGCGCTTGATCGCTTCGCCAAAGCATTCCAGGGCTCGCTCGTTCGCTCCGGAGGCAGCCAGCGCCCGGCCCCAATCGATCAGCATGTCCGCGGTTGGTTCGGCCAGTTTTCCGTAGTGCTCGAATGCGCGCAGCATCCCCTTCGAGTCTCCGCTGGCTTCGCAGCAGCGAGCCCATCCGACCCAGGCGTCGGTTAATCCCGGCTCGC
Source organism: Fimbriimonadaceae bacterium (assembly GCA_025934835.1). Taxonomy (GTDB): domain Bacteria; phylum Armatimonadota; class Fimbriimonadia; order Fimbriimonadales; family Fimbriimonadaceae; genus Fimbriimonas. The sequence goes on along the minus strand of JAICWL010000017.1, from coordinate 4,034 downwards.
TTTGCCAGGCAAGCTCGAAAGCCCTCCCAGCCGCCTGAAAGTCGCCGTGCCGTTCGGATGCCTGAGCGAACGCGAGCGCGGCAGGAACGTACCCTGGGTCCGATTCGAACAGCATTTGAACGGCCTCGCGAGCCTTTGCTGCTTCGCCGAGTGCAAGATGGCAATTCGCCTCGAGAACAACCGACTTGTGGGTCTGGACCGTGCGGTCGCCCGGTTCGCCATCGCGAAACGCCAGCTCGCGGCAGAGGGAGCAGGCCCCGATGGCCTCGCCGAACCGGCCCAGCCGCGAAAGAGCGCACGCTCGTTCAAATTCATTGACCGGCCCGTTCCAACCGTTCGCATCGGCGCCGGCGCATGCTTCCAGCGCGCCGTCCAAATCGCCTGTCGCCATCCTCGCCGAGCTCAGGATTTGGTAGCACACGCCGACGTACGGCGCGAACCCATCGACTTGGCGCAGGCAGGATTCGGCGGCAGCTTCGGCTTCCTTGTAACGGCCCGCCACGAGGTACGCATTGGCCAGGTTGAACCACTGATGGGTGTCGGCCGGATGCTCGGCAACGTCCGCTTCGAGCAGTGCGACTGTACGTTGGATTTTGTTTTTGGCACGCATCTGAGCGGGCCTGTATCCGTAATGCCGGATGCCCGCGCAGGAGAGCGGCTCCCAATGAAGCCCGAGTGCGGCCAGAGACGGCGTGATTTGCTCGTGGACCCTGCCGGTGAACTCGACGCCGGGCAATAGACGGAAGATTCTCGTGGCCCAATGGACGAACTGGCCCCGATCCCCCTCGTCCTCGGTGAAATTGATGATTTCGAGATCGAATCCGCCGATATCCTCGCGCGATAGGCGCCCGCGTAGTGCCGCAGCGTCCTTGAGCGACAGCTCCTCGTCCGCATCGATCCAGAGGGCCCAGACGCCGGCAGCCGCGCTAAGCGACCGATTGCGCGCAGCGGCGAAGTCGTCCTGCCAGGCGAAGCTATGCACTTTCGCGCCGTAGCCGCTCGCAATCTCGACCGTGCGGTCCGTGGAACCTGTGTCGACGACCACGATCTCGTCGACGATGCCGCGAAGGCTCTCGATGCACCTGGCCAGGCATGCCTCTTCATCTCGGACGATGAGGCAAGCGCTTAGCAGGGGCCGAGAAGGCATCAGGCGGCGAACTCTAAGGTCCTGGCAAGGTATCGGCGCGCGCCGGCGATGCTGAACATCTCATCGCGAAGCAGCCTCTTGATGACGAGAACGGTTTGGATATCCTCGGGCCGGTATCGACGCTGCCCGCCTTTCGTCCGGATCGGCTGCAGAAAGTCGACGAATTCGCGCTCCCAATACCGGAGGGTATAAACCTCGACGCCGGTGATCTCACCGGCCATGCTGATGTTGACGGCTTTGTCCGCCTTATTCATTCGCCTATCGACTGACATGCCTTTTATCGCCCCGACAGCTCGAAGCTCCAAGAAGGTATGTCGGCAGGTTCCTGGTGAATTTGCAGGGCTTCGAACGTACCGCAGCCCTTCCTGCCAGTTTCTCGAACCCGAATCGTACCCACGGGATCTCCACCCATCACGCCGGGCCGCCTGGCACCCTTTAAGGATTTTGCAGGAGCGGAAAGCGCGCGTAGATCCAGTCCGCCTCATTGAGAAGTCGGATATGTCCGTCGTAAAACAGCGTGTTGAACTTCCCCTGGTCGATCGCCGCAACCCACTCCTCGCTACTTTGTCCGGGCTCCGCCTGGCGCGAGCCCGCGTGCCATGAGCCGGAAGCGTCCCAAAACTGGGCGGTCGTCGCATCCCTTCCTCCGGTATCGTCCTCTGGCACGGGATCGGGAAAACTTCCCGTGTCTTCATAGGAATAGCTTGTCCTCAGCGCGGCGAAGCGGGTCGGCAGGCCAACCTCAGGAGAGTCGTAGCTGATCTCGCTCACACGCATTCCGTGGTCAATGGGACAGTGGTAGACGGCTTCTGATGACACGTAAGCCGCGAGTTGATCCATGTACCGTGGGCCCTTGTCAGCTATATCGCCATAGCCGCGGCTGCCATCCGATCCGTTTGGATAATAGCCGCCGTAATCTTGCGCGTAGAGCCGCGCGGCGATGCCGATTTGCCGCAGGTTCGCAGTGCAAGGCGCCCGATACGATTCTCGCCGCGCGGAGGCGAAAACCGGGAATAGAAGTGCAGCCAAGACCGCGATGATAGCGATCACCACCATGAGCTCGATGAGTGTGAATCCCTCCCGCGCGCATTGCCTACAACTCTTCATCCGCATCACCTCGTTAGACGGCTTAACTCGCCCTCAATGGCAGAACCGAGAGCCCATCTGAGGGGCTCGCCAGGCGCCTTGATTAGAAAATAGGGGGTACCGCTGAGTGCGCACTCGTTGCCCGCCGCGACGTCCTCGTCTAGACGCAGTTCGGCGGCTCTATCATTGCCCTCCATCGCCTTCCGCATGGCCTGAGTGTCGATCCCCGCACGAGATGCTTGCGCCAGGAGGTCGTGCTCAGTCTTCGCGCCTTGGAGGATGAGCGTGCGTACCTTCTCAAAGCAGCCGGCGCTCTGAGACCACGCCTCCGCAAGTGCCAGGCTTTCTGATCCGGGATGGATGCGCTTGAGCGGATAACTCCGGAAGATTGCTCGCACCCTTCCTTCCACAGGTCCTTGGACCTGATCGATGAGCCAAGGAACATACTCATCGCAGGCTGGGCAGTCTGGATCAGAAAAGAGGACCACGACGGTTCGAGACGAAGGGTTTCCATATTGGGGCCGTCCCTTGCCGACTATGTCCGATATCGGGGGATCGAACCCGAGCGTGCCCGAAAGCTGATTACGGCCAGAGTCGATTGCAAGGAACGATCCGAGGCACACGGAAGCCGCCGCGAGTCCTGCCCCAACCGCAAGTGCTCGCTCAGGCCGAAAGCGAACCGGCGGCGCTTCACCGGACGGCAACAGGTTCCCACACAGCAGGACTCCAACCGAGATCAGGGAATTCAGCCAGCAGAAACCGCATGTCGAGTCGAGGACCAAATGGCCGTAGGAGTACAGACCCACACTCGCGAGCGCGATGCAGCCCGCAAACCAGAAAAAGGCGCGAAATCTCCCCGTTGATGCCTGCGGCGAAGCCGACCAAGTCGCAAACAATCCTGCGTCCAGCAGGTAAGCGACCGTTCCCCAGACCGGTAAGGGAATCCCGAGCACGTGACTCAGTGGGCTCGATTCGAGCTGTGTGCAGAGGGATCCGGAAACGCACGCGACCTTGGCCCCGACAAGGTAGGGCAAGGTCAGCAAGGCTGCATTGCACGCTCCGCAGGTTAGCAATACCATGCACATTCGGCTGAGCCCTGCCGCCGGGATCCTCCTCATCGCGTGGACCCGTGTTCCAACCTGGCCGCGTGTGCGAGCGCGGCATTCCAAAATATTCGATCTTCGGGATGGGCCCTTAGCGCAGCCGCAAACGTCGAACGCGCGTAGTCGTAGCTCACCAGGTGAAGCGCCAGGCCCCTTTCCACTACGGGCGCTGCTCTGGCGCGGACGGAGAATTCGGAGCTGCCCAAACACTCGATGACATAGTTGCGGGCCTCCTCGTCGAAAGCGTGGGAGCCGTTCATACGAACGATTTCGTCTTTCGCCTGGGCTCGCAGCTTAGCACGCTCGGCGTAAACGCTCGCAGAGTTTGAACACCCCGAAATGACAACGAGGCCGGCTGCACAAAGAATGAGTCGCCACATCGTAGCCTCCACTATGGCGGAGGAAGCGGCTTAGGGCAGGCGCAGGGCAAACTAAGCAAATCGCAGTTTGCATAGCACTGTTGGTTGTCCATCCCCATTTGGTGGCAACAATCTTGGCAATCGGCAGCCTCGGTTCCGTTCGGATCACCACCCGCTGCATCTGCACACATCGTGTAGCACGGGGTTCGGTGGCCCTGGGTGCCAACAGAACACAAGGGCTTGGCGAGCGCGATCACGTACAAGCCGGTGACGACGATCAACACCGTGAATAGCTTTCGGTTGGCAGACTTCATAGTTCACTTCGTAAGCTGATGCTTA
>JAICWL010000127.1 GCA_025934835.1 Fimbriimonadaceae bacterium | reverse complement strand
TTCAAATGTTCAAGAGACCTCTCGGACGATTCCTTCGACCACTGCTGCTTTCCCGCGATGACCCTTGCCCGCTTGGCGCCCAGCCGGCCCGCTATTTCGATCCAGGCTTCGATCCAGGCAGCGTCGCGCCGGCTGTGCTCGGGATGCGAAACGTCTCCCTCGTCGATGAGAAGCGAAAGCAGGGTAATTCCGCTCGCGTCAAGCTCGCGGCGAAGCTCGTTCAAGCCGCGTTGGGTTATGTCTCCGATGTGGAAATGGCAGATCTCCACCTGGTCGTAGCCGTGTTCGCGCAGCTTGGCGGGCACCTGGAGCAGAGAAAGCTCGCCTTCTCCCGGGCGGGGCGCTTCCCTGCCGCTTTGCGGCGAATCGGGATAGCTGGCGTTCAGCAAAGGGTGAATCGCCCACGTCGATACGGCGAGCTCGGCCATAGCCTACGATACTCCGCGTACCTGGGCCCGGGCGAGAATCGCCCAAAAGGTAAACTTGCCGCATGCCCTCCCCTATACGAAACGTCGGCATCATTGCGCATGTCGATCATGGGAAGACGACGCTCGTCGACGCGATCTTCAAACAGGCCGGCCTGTTCCGCGAAAACCAGCATGTCGTCGAGAGGGTGATGGACAGCAACGACCTGGAGCGTGAGAAGGGCATCACGATCCTGTCCAAGGTCGCCAGCGTTCATTACAAGGGTTACAAGATCAACATCGTCGACACACCGGGGCACGCGGATTTCGGCGGCGAGGTGGAGCGGGTTCTCAGCATGGTCGACGGCGTTCTGCTTATCGTGGACGCGCAGGAAGGACCGATGCCCCAAACGCGCTTCGTGCTCAAGAAGGCGTTTCAGAACGGCCTGAAACCGATCGTGTGCATCAACAAGATCGACCGCGAGCACGCACGGCCGCTTTGGGCGTACGACAAGACGCTCGATCTGTTCATCGATCTCGGGGCGAACGAAGAGGACCTGTTCTTCCCACACCTATACACCAGCGGATCGGGAGGCTTCGCGCGCGTATCGCCGGACGGCGGCGAGCGCGACATGCGAGAGCTCTTCGAGATGATCGTCAACGCGGTGCCGCCGCCAAAGGCGGAGGCCGACGGCCCGTTCCTGCTGCAGGTCAACAATCTCGACTACAGCGACTATTTGGGTCGCATGTTCGGCGGCAAGGTGCTTCGAGGGACGCTTCGAGTCGGTGACCGCGTGGAGATGCTTCGCGACGGCAGCGACAAGAAGAGCGGCTTCAACATCAGCAAGCTGTGGACCTATGAGGGGATCGAGCTCAAGGAGATCGAGTCGGTTTCCGCCGGAGAGATCGTGATGATGGCGGGGCTGGACAACGTGCTGATTTCGGACACCATCGCCGCCCCGGATTCGACGACGCCTCTCGCCGCGATCCAGGTCGAGCCATCGACTTTGTCGATGAACTTCTACGCGAACAACTCGCCTCTGGCGGGCAAAGACGGCGGCCGGTTCCTTACCATCCACAAGATTCGCGAACGGGTCCAAAAAGAGGAAGCGGTGTCAGTTTCCGTCAAGATCGACCCCGATGCGCCGGCGGACACCGTGAAGGTTCAGGCGCGCGGCGAGCTCCAGCTTGCGATCCTCATCGAAACGATGCGACGGGAAGGGTATGAAATGCAGATATCCCGACCGCAGGTCATCTACCACCGCACTGGGGCGACGAACGCGATCGAAGAGCCTTTCGAGCTTGTGACGCTGGAGCTGCCGGAGGACGCCGTCGGGTTCGTGATGGAAGACCTGGCGAGGCGCCGCGCCGAGCTCGTGGATATGCGGAAGAACGTAAACGGCACCAGCTCTCTGGACTACCGCATTCCGACGCGGGGGCTTATCGGCTTCCGCTCGAGCTTTCTAACCATGACCCGGGGACTGGGGCTCATTTCCTCGCTGTTCGAAGGGTACGGGCCGTACGCCGGGGATATCGAAGCCAGAGTGCAGGGCTCGCTCATCGCCAAGGATCCGGGCAAGCTGACCCGTTATGCATACGAGGACGTGCAGGAGCGCGGCGCGCTGTTCTATCCTGTCGGCACGGAAGTTTACGGCGGGATGATCGTGGGGGCATGCAGCCGCGACGAGGACATGATCGTCAACGCGACCAAGGAGAAGCACGCCACGAACATCCGTTCTGCAACCTCCGAATCTACGCTCGTTCTCGACGCGCACCGGGAGTTTTCCCTGGAGCAGGCACTTAGCTGGCTGCGCGACGACGAGCTGTTGGAGGTAACGCCCAAGCAGCTTCGATTCCGCAAGAAGATTCTCGACCACAGCGAAAGGCGAGTGGCGGAACGAAGAAGCGAGATTCTAGTCTAATCTTTTTTCAAGGTCGAAGCGCGCGAAACTGAACCATACTGCTCTTGTGGCAATCAGGCCATTCGTTCGCGATCGTTCATGCTGATGCCTGTGCCCGCGATTGGAAAGGTGAGAGCGAAATTCCCGCATATACCGGTGCTGGACGGGATTCGGGCGGTCGCTGTGATGATCGTTTTCGTAGCCCACGCCGGGCTGGACCGAATCGTTCCCGGCGGCTTCGGAGTCACGATCTTCTTCTTCCTGAGCGGCTACCTCATCACGTCGCTGCTGAGAGTCGAGTATCACAACACCGACAAGATCTCGCTGAAGGATTTCTATATTCGGCGTATCCTGCGCATCTTTCCGCCGCTCTATATCACCCTGGGCATCGTCACCGTTCTAGCGGCGGTCGGGCTATTCGCCGAGCCGATCAAGCGGGGCTGGATCTACCCCGAATACATCTTCATGGCGAACTACCCTTCGCTGCTTGGGAACCCCGGAAAGATTCCCAATATGGGCACGCTGTGGTCGCTCGCGGTGGAAGAGCACTTCTATCTGTTCTTCCCGTTGCTGTTCGGATTGGTGATCCGCAATCGAACCGGAAAAAAAGTGGCGTTCTGGCTGTTTTCGGTTTGCGCGGTCGTACTGCTTTGGCGCTGGTTCAACACGATTCGGCTGCCGGACTTCGGCCGAAATTACTACACGACCGACTCGCGGATCGACTCGATTCTTTTTGGGAGCATTCTGGCAATGTGCGGCAATCCGGCGCTCGACGGAGACCGAGCGTATCGGCCCAAGGCTTGGCATCTCGCCGCGGCTCTCGCGCTGCTGCTGTTCTGCTTTGTTTTCCGCAGCAACGCATTCAGAGAGTCGTTTCGATATTCGCTGCAGGGAATCGCTTTTCTGCCGATTTTCGCCTGGCTGCTGGCTCCGCACGATAGCTGGGTCCATCGGGCGCTTGCCGCGCGGCCGGTTCGGTATATGGGTCTGATCTCGTACTCGTTTTATCTGGCGCACTTCGCGGTACTTGCCGCGCTAAAAGACAATACGAATCTGAGTCTGCCGGTGGTAGGCGTGCTCGGGTTCGGGATCACGTTCGCGTATTGCTCGCTTTTGCTGAAGTACGTCGAAAAGCCAGCGACCAATCTCAGGCACAAATTCCGGCATGTGGCCCAGCCCGGCGAAGCTTCTCCGGAACTGCCAGATAAGGCTATGGCGCCGATTGCGGAGTCGGTGTCGAAGCCGGTTATCCCCGCCTGACCACAGGTTCGGCGCTCGCACGCGAGTCGTATTCCAATGGGTCGCCCCAGCCCAAGCCTTCGAACCCCAAGAGCTTCATCTCGTGGATCAGGGCGAGGCGGCGATAGCTCGCGAAGGTGAGAATGTGCCCGATGACGCCTCCATAGCTGAATACCTCGGGCGGATCACAGACGGCGTCGACGAAGGTCAGGTCCCAGGAGCCGTCCCGCTCGATTGCATCGTATATATCGAAAAAACCGGAGCGGTTGTTTGCCAGAGTGTCGCTAAAAACGGCAGGGTCCCGCGGCTCATAGTCGCTCACGATTCCATTGATCGATTCCATCCAGGGAGCCGCGAACGCGCAACACTTGCCAATGAGCGAAAGTCGCGATGGCCGCTCGCTCAACCAGGGCGTCAGCTCCGGGGCGGAGGTGGGTTGTTCGAGTTCCATGGGAGAGAGACTCTTACAAGCGGCTAGATACCGCTCCATCGACCAGCAGTGGTGCTCGATCATTCTTCGTACGGAATTCATCGATGATTCTCCTTGCCGGGGATCCGATACTGCGGGGAAAAAGTGCAGCCGCTCGCCCATGTCCAGGCGATGCTCGCCCGGGCCGAGCCTTCGAAATGCGCTTGGCGAAATCCCGTACGCGCTCTTGAAGGAGCGGCTAAAGCCTTCTAGCGACTCGAAGCAGGCATCGAATGCAAGCTCCGTAACAGACTTTTCGGTGCGGGTCAGTTCGTATGCGGCGCGCTCCAACAGCAGTCGGCGACGCGCCGACATCGGGCGATCGTTCAGCTCTCGCCGAACGATGCGGTAGTACTGCGCGGGGCTATACGCGGCGTCGTTGGCGAGATCTTTCGCCCGCTTGGCGTTCTCGAGGCTTCCGAGCAGCCTTTCAGATTCGCTTCGGTCCATCGGCGATATCAGCGTAGGCGCACTGACCCTCGCGGGGCTTGACCGAACTTCTCATTCTGCTTGCGGTTCAGACTGCGACCGGCTCGAACACCCGGGGGAACTTGGCGCCGGAGTGCGCCACGGTCGCCGCGTCCATGTAGCACACGCTGAAAGCGCGCCGCGACACGGGCGTCCGGTTCACGTCGGAGCTGTGCAGGAGCCAGTTATGAAGGAGCAGCGCCTCGCCGGGCTCGGCCTCGAGATACTGAACCAGTTCGGGGCGGCATAGCTTCTCCACCTGCTCGTCCGAAAGGAACCCGGAGTTGTGGCTGGGGTTCACCAAGCCCATCTTGTGCGAGCCGGGGATGACCTCCACGCACCCATTCGCCTTCGTGGCGGGATCGAGCGCGGTCCAGAGGGTGACGAGCGGCTGCCGGTCCAGATCGGTCCATGCGTCCTGGTGCCAGGGCAGCTTGGTTCCCTGGTTGGACGGCTTGTTCATGAACATGGCGCGGAAGCTGCTGATCGGTGTTCCCGGGCCGTACGAGCGCGAGCAGATGTCGCGGAAAATCGGCAAGGACATGTATCGCAGAAACAGGTCGTCGAGCTCGAGGTTTTGGATCTTGCGGTAGGCGAGCGTGGCGCCCTTGAACCCATTGCTCTGCTCGCCGGCGTCGTTGTACTTGCCGGTGGCACTGTCAAGCTGCATCATCAGCCCGTTGTAGTCGATTTCGGCCCGGCCGAGCATGATTGCGTCGATGCGGGCCTGCAGCGCCCCAAGCTCATCGTCGGAGAGGATTTTGCCGAGAGCCAAAAAGCCATCTTCCTCGTATCGCTGCCATTCCTGGTCGGTAATTCTGTCGCGGGCCATCGGATTTAGGATACATCGGGATTCTGCTCGCGCGTCGGTCCGCAGCTTGGTCGTACAATCGCAATCGCATGCAAGCGGTTGCCACCATCCTTGGGATCGCCATCGCCCTGGTGGTGCTTTGGGACGCGTTCGTGACGGTGATCCTGCCTC
>JAICWL010000059.1 GCA_025934835.1 Fimbriimonadaceae bacterium | reverse complement strand
GTCATTCTTCGCGTGACGCCCCCGGCCGCCGAAAACGGGCGAGCCGAGCTCTTTTTGCAGCAGGGTCCGAGGGATCGTCAGCCCGCGATAGCCCCACCGAAGCCTTTCCGTGTGCCTCTCCCGAAGACCTTCACACTGGCGAACGGCATCAAAGTCGAGTACTGGCAGCGTTCGGAACTGCCGCTGATGCAGCTCTCGATGATGATGAAGGGGGGCGCCGACATAGACCCCGCCACCAAGGCCGGACGGATGGATATGATGGCGTCGATGCTCGAACGAGGCGCAGGCAAGCTGGACTCCCGACAGTTCTCAGACGCCCTCGATCTACTCGGCGCGACACTTTCGGCGTCTGCCTCCCATCTCGACTGCACGGTGAATCTCTCGGTGCTTTCGCGCAATTTCCCCAAGGCGCTGAACCTGTTCGCCGATGCGATCCTCAAACCGCGTTTCGACGCCGGCGAGTGGGACAGGCTTAGAAAGCTGACGGTCCAGGAGCTCATCCAGGAACGTGAGGACTCGGACATCGTCGCATCCAAAGTCGGCTATCGAGAGTATTTCAGCCCGGACAATCCTTATTCGAGGCCCACGTCCGGAACGCCCGAATCCGTAGGCGCGCTTTCCGTCAGCGACGGTCGGCAGGCATACAACGTCCAAATGCGCCCTTCGGCCGCAACCATTTTCGCTGCCGGGAGTGTCCCGCCTGCCCGCTTGGAGGCGCTGCTGAACGCTCGAATCGGAAAGTGGAAAGCCCCTCCGGCCGCAGTCCCGGTGCCCCGCTACCCCAAGCCATCCCACTCCGGCCTGACAGTATTCTACGTGGACAAGCCTGGCGCCGTACAGACGACGATCCGGTTCATAACCCCGGCGCCCCCCTATTCCCATCCTGCGAACGTGCGGTACGCGGCCCTCGGCGAGCTCCTCGGTGGAACGTTTACCAGCCGGCTGAATACAAACCTGCGCGAAGTGCACGGCTACACCTACGGAGCCGGCGCTCATTTCGTCATGGACCCGAAGGTCGGGTATTTCATAGCGGTTTCGGACGTTCGAGCCGACGTGACGGGCGCATCCATCAAGGAATTCCTCAGCGAGTTCAAGCGAATCGATTCCGGCGACGTGACTCCCGCCGAGGTGGCCAAGGTCAAGGCCACCATGCGGGACGCTGTCGTGGCATCGCTGAGTGAGCTCGGCTCGTTGACGGGAACTGCAGAGGAGATGGCATTGGACGGCCGCTCGTTCGCGGGACTCCAGCAAGACTTGGCGCAGACGATGAAGCTCGACGCCGCCGAACTGAACAGGCTCGCCAAAGGCTCGATCGATACGAACCGGGGCGTTCTGATCCTCGTCGGCGACAAAGCCACGATCCTCGCGCAAATCAAGGGCCTCGGGCTGCCCGAGCCGGTGGAGGCCCACGCGGACTAAAATAGAACTCGTCCCGTGTACGTTCCCAACTACATTCCGGAGCCACTCGAGGTGCCGGGCAACGTCACCGAACAGAGCTATTTCGTTCGGCTGCGCTTCGTCCGGCGCGTGAGCCTGCTTCACCTTGGCAGCCTCGCGCTCATCGGGCTTATGCAATTCCTTCCGTGGCCCGATGTCGGCATCCCGCTCCCTCTGCTGGTGCTCGCCTTCGCGCTAGTCGGGCTCGAGGTGGCGCGGATCGCCATGCGACGCCTAGCGATCGAGCCGAAAATCGCGGTCGCCGCGCTCCCGCTGGTCCTGGTCCTGTGCGCGTGGAGCGCCCGCTCGCTAACCGCGCAGCACCTGCCCACCTGGACGCTGTCGGCGGGGCCGATCGCGGCAATCATCTATGCCGCGATCTCCGGGAGGGACTACAGCTTCGTGGGCTGCTACCTGTTGTCCCTTATCTCTTCCACGGTGGGCATCGCCGCGCTTTCGGTGGTTCTGCGCCTGTCGACGCCCGAGGCCGCATGGGCCCTCGGTGGCAATGCGGCTTACCTAACTTACTTCGTGTACGATCTCGCCTCCCTCCAGGCCCGCAGACGCCTTGGCGAAGAACTTGCCGCGGTCGTCGATCTCTATCGGGACGTGTTTAATATCTTCGGGTACGTCACTCGCGTGATCGGCCACTGGAAGAAGCATCGGATCTGGGCCTCGCGATAAGTCCTCGATCATACTGGCAGCATGCCCCGAGTCGAGCTCTCGCCCCAGCGTAGCGTGCTTTTGGTCGTCGACGTGCAGCCGAGCTTCATGAAAGCCATCTGGGAAGCCGACCGGGTGTTGGACCGTTCGACGTTTCTCATTGAGATCGCCCGGCTAACGGACGTGCCGGTGCTGGCGAGCACCCAAAACGCCGCGCGCATGGGCGGGTCGGCACCGGAGATCGACCCGCTTGTCGGCGAGCCTGTAAACAAAATGAGCTTCTCCTGCGCGGGAAGCCCGCAATGGATGGCTCGACTCACCGCACTCGGAAGGAATCAGGCCGTCATCGTCGGTATCGAAACCCACATTTGCGTCGGTCAAACGGCGGACGACCTCCTGACGGCCGGATGGGAAGTCGTCGTGTGCCCGGACGCGGTCTCTGCGCGCACACCCGACAGGCATAAGCTGGGAATGGAGCGGATCCGCGACGCCGGTGCTGTCCCGGCTCATACGGAGGCGGTCGCATACGAATTGCTCGGTACAGCCGAAAACCCCAAGTTCCGACAGGCGCTCGAGCTCGTGAAGAAAAGCAAGTTCTAGATCGGGCAGCCGTCGCCCCCCAGCGCGCTCAAAATCGGATTGATGAGGTGCGTCACGGCGATTACTCCTTGCCTAGCCCCTGCCGGGGAGCCGGGCAGATTCACGACCAGAGTTGAGCCCACGATTCCGGCCACGCCGCGGCTGAGATAGCTGAACAGCGTGTGCTCGAGCCCTTTCAGACGAATCAGCTCGGCAATGCCGTCGGCTTGCCGGGTCAGAATCTCCGCGGTCGCCTCCGGGGTCACGTCGCGCGGGGTAAATCCGGTGCCGCCCGTCGTGAATACGGCCTGGCAAGCCTCGGCCAGACTCAGGATAGCTTCCTGGATCTCCGCGACCTCATCCCGCACTATGCGCCTTTCGAAATCCGAAAAGCCCGACGCACGCAGCGCGCCTTCCACCGCAGGCCCGCTCAGGTCGTCATCGAGCGTCCGGGTATCCGAAACCGTCAGGATGCCGATTCTCGCCGCCATTCCGCCTTCCCTCCCGTCTTGCGCTCGAGGCGGACGTCGGTCAGCACCAGGTCCGGCCCGACCGCCTTGAGCATGTCGATAAGCGTGATTCCGGCGACCACCACCGCCGTGTACGCCTCCATTTCGACGCCCGTCTGCGCTTCCGTTCGAGCCGTCGCCGTTATCGCGATCCCCCCTGGCGCAGGAGTTACCTGCACGTCCAAATGGGTCAGTGCGACAGGATGGCAAAGCGGAATGAGCTCGGAGCATCGCTTGCCTCCCTGGATGCCGGCGATCTGGGCTGTCGTGAGCGCATCCCCCTTGGGCAGCCTGCTCAGGGCAGCTTCGTGTTCGGGAGTCAGCTTCAGGAAGCCCGTTGCGCATGCCTCGCGCAGCGTGGTCGGCTTGCCGGAAACGTCCACCATGCGCACGTCTCCTCGGTCCGTAACGTGGCTCAGTTCGGGCATATGTACGGAGTCTACGCCCCAGCGCCCGGATGCAATCAAAATCGATTGAGTCATGTGGTTTTTTATGAATGACACCTTTCTGAGCGTGGTCGCGCACAAGGAGATTCCAGACAGCCTGCTTGTACGGAGCAGGATCGCTGGTGACATCGAGAGGGCTATCCCCGGCGTCGACACATTCGAGGACCCGGAGGCCGACTACCGATACCGCGCTGTCGTCGGGCGAGAGGAATTCAAGACGGCCATTGCTGCCCGAATCGATGGCATCGATTATCCGAACTTCAAGAACAGCATCCGCGACGCGCGCAAACATCACGCGGCTACCGGCATTTGGGCTCTGCTGGCCAAAACCTTCGGGGCTTTCGGAAGCCCGGGCGAGGATGACGCATAGACCACGAAACCGGCCTATACTCGTCTCGAACCAATGCTGCTTCCAGCCTGTTCCGTCCCCATGCCTGCTCAAACATTCGCCGACCTTCCGCTATGGCATGCCTCGCGGCCAAGCGGCGACTGGCTGCTTGGCAACGTCCGTCAGAGCTCGGTGCTCGCACGCACCTCGCATCCGAACGAGTTCGTGCTTTCCAATGGGCTCGTTGCGCGAGTTTTCCGGTTATCGCCGAACGCAGCCACGGTCGGCCTTCAAAACCTGATGACCGGCCAGGAGATGCTCCGGGCCGTGAAGCCCGAAGCGACCATCGAGGTCGACGGCAAGCGCTGGCAAGTCGGCGGTCTGACCGGCCAGCCAGACCTCGGATACCTTCGGTCCGATTGGCTCGACGCCATGAAATCCGATCCGGATTGCTTCCAGTTCGATCGCCTCGAAACGGGCCCGATACGCCCACGGCTCGATTGGAAGCGGTCTCGCCCATCGCCCAAGTCGAGTTGGCCGCCCAAGGGCGTCGAGCTCACGCTGTGGTTCCACGCACCCAAAGGCGGCCCCGACGGCTTGCAAGTCGGAGTTCACTACGAAATCTACGACGGCCTCCCGCTTCTGGGAAAATCGCTGACGGTCGTGAACCGCGGTACGAAACCGATCCGGTTGGGCTCCTTTACGTCGGAGCGGCTTGGGCTGGTCGAAGCCGAATCGATCGTCGACGCCACCTCCGCCTGGAGACTGCCGAACATGACGGTGACCACGGATTACACGTTCGGCGGCATGGCCCAAAACGACCTCAACCGTACGACTTATTGGCTTCCCGACCCGAACTACGACACGCAGGTCAACTATGAGCTCAAGACGCCCTGCATGCTCGAGGTCCGTCCCCCGCTGGGGCCCGACGTCGAGCTTCCACCGGGTGGAAGCTTCAATTCGTTTCACACGTTCGAGCTGATCCACGACAGCACGGATCGCGAGCGGCAGGGCATGGCGGTGCGCAAGATGTTTCGCGCTCTGGCGCCGTGGTGCGCCGAAAACCCGCTGATGATGCACATCACCTCGAGCGACCCTGCAACGGTTCGCCATGCCATCGATCAAATGGCCGACTGCGGCTTCGAGCTGGCGATCCTGAGCTTCGGCAGCGGCCTGGATATGGAGGACGTCTCGCCGGGGAACATCGCCAAATTCAAAGCCCTGGCCGATTACGCCCACTCGAAAGGCATTCAGATCGGCGGGTACTCGCTGCTCGCGAGCCGGCGAATCGACGACGCGGACGACGTCATCAGCCCCAAGACCGGTAAACCGGACGACGGTGCGGTCTTCGGCGCGTCTCCTTGCCTCGGAAGCGCCTGGGGCCGGCAATATTTCGACCACCTTCGAACCTTCCTGGACCGCACGGGCTTCGACATGCTTGAGCACGATGGGAGCTATCCGGGCGACGTTTGCGCGTCGACTTCGCACCCCGGCCACCACGGCCTCCAGGATTCTCAGTGGACGCAATTTCAGACGATCGCGGACTTCTACCGCTGGTGCAGAAGCCGAGGCATCTTCCTGAACGTGCCGGACGACTACTTTCTGGAAGGTTCGAATAAGACCGGCATGGGGTACCGCGAGACGAATTGGTCGTTGCCGCGCGACCAACAGCACGTTCACGCCCGCCAGAACCTGTACGACGGCACCTGGGAGAAGACACCGAGCATGGGCTGGATGTTCGTGCCCCTGGTCGAGTACCACGGCGGGGGTGCGGCGGCCACGATCGAGCCCCTCAAAGAGCACCTGGCGGACTACCGGGCACATCTCATGAACAACCTCGGCTACGGCGCCCAGGCTTGCTATCGGGGGCCGCGCCTTTACGATTCGCCTGAAACCGAGCAGATGGTGCGAAGCTGCGTCGATTGGTTTAAGCGGTACCGCGACATCCTGGAATCGGACGTCGTGCATGTGCGGCGCGCAGATGGGAGGAACCTCGACTGCATCGTGCATGTGAACCCATCCCTGCCGATCCGCGCCCTGGCAATGGTCTACAACCCCACGGATGAGCCTCTGACCCAGGAGATCGAGGCGCCGATGTACTACGCCGGATTGAAGGCGCGGTGCCACGTAGCGGAGCAGGACGGCACGGCCAGAGCGATCCGGTTGAATGACAAACAGTGCGCCATCCTCGAGGTGACGGTGCCGGCCCATTCTTGCCGATGGTACGTGGTTCGGCCATAGGGCCCGCGTCGTGTCCGGGGCGTCCACTTCTTGAAACCATTTCTGGCTGCCCGATGTATCACGTGATATGGTGCTTCCGGATCGGGACGATAAGATCGTCATTTGCACGCCCGAAGTCTCCATCGCGAGGCTATTGGAGGTGCAGATCCGCCGACGCGGGTATCGCGTGACCGTGGTCCGAAATGGGCAGGCCGCGATCGATGCCTGCCGCAAGATCAAGCCTGGCTTGCTGGTGTTGGATGCCACCACTCAAGATCCTGGCGCGGCGGAAGTCGAGCGAACATTGAGATCAGACCCCGCTACCGCCGGCACGGCCATTCAGATTGTGCGGGGCAAGGGCCTGGCGTCCTGGCTGCTAAAGCCGTCGCTCTCGCTGTTCAGAATTCTTAAGGACCCTAGGATAGAAATCGCCTAGGATGCTCTGACCACGATGCCTTCGGACGGTCATACTGGAACTATCTGTTCCGAACCTTTGGAGGCATTCTAGGTTGAATATCCTATTGATATCTGCCGCGGCGATCGCATCATTCCATGCCGCGGCGCAGAGTACGACCGAGCCCAAGCTCCTTCGTTATCCTGCCGTCTATGAAAACGTCGTCGTCTTCTCCTATGCGGGCGACCTCTGGATCGGCAACCTTTCCGGCGGCCTGTCCAGGCGGCTCACCAGCGCACCAGGCACCGAGACAATGCCGAAAATCTCGCCCGATGGCAAGACCATCGCGTTCGTCGCCCAGTACGACGGCCAGTCGAATATCTACACGATGCCGATCGAAGGCGGCGAGCCCAAGCGTCTAACCTACGATAGCGAGCAGGACCTCTGCCTGGGCTGGACACCCAGCCGTGACGTGGCTTACGCCACCGCATCACTCGGGCCCACGCACGGCCGGCAAGCTCGCATGTTTCTGGTATCGCCCAAGGGCGGCTTGCCGAGATCGACTCCGCTCATGGAGATCACCGCTGGGTCGTTCTTCCCAGACGGCAAGACCGTCGCCTACACGCGATTCAACTCTTACGCGTTCAACTGGCGGCGATACCGAGGCGGCAGCCAGGGCAAGATCTCGATTTACAACATGGCGACGAACACATACTCGGAGCTGCCGCACGGCCGAGAGCAAAGCTACTTCCCGATGGTCGTGGGCCGGTCGATCTACTACACGAGCGACCGAAACGAGGCGACGCAAAACCTGTACCGCTACGACCTCGACAAAAGGTCCGACACCCAGATCACGCACTTTACCGATGCCGACGTGCGCTACCCAAGCACCGATGGCAAAACCATCGTATACGAGCGAAACGGCAACCTATACGCATACGACGTGGCCAGTGGGCAAACCAAGGATGTGGCGCCGAAAGTGCCCAGCGAGAATTTGGCAGCTCGACCAGAGATGAGGTCGCTTGCGAGCCAGATCTCGAGCATTTCGATCTCGCCGAGCGGAGCGCGTGTCGCAGTCGAAGCCCGCGGAGAGATATTCTCCGTACCCGCCAAAGCCGGAGACACCCGCAATATCACGAACAGCCAGGGTTCTCGCGAGCGGTTCCCGACGTGGTCGCCCGATGGGAAGACGATCGCGTACGCAAGCGACGCCACCGGCAACTACGAGGTGTACGTGCAGCCGCAGCTAGGCGGCACGCCCGAGCGGCTGACGAACGCGAAGCTCGACATCACCGGGCTTCGATACTCCCCGGACAGCAAGATAATCGGCATCACGACCGGCGCGCACGACCTCTATATCCTCGATGTGGACTCCAAGCGGCTGACCAAGGTTTACCACGCGGACTACGCGATGGGCGGATGGGATTGGTCGCCAGACAGTAAGTGGATTGCTTACACCCTGGCAGGCAGAAACCAGCTGAATTCGGTGTATCTCTATGAGATCTCCACGGGCAAGGCCACACAGGTCACGGACGGCTACTTCAACGACTCGGACGTCGCATTCGACCAAAACGGCAAATACCTTTACATAGTATCAGCGCGCACCTTTGCGCCTACCTATGGCTTGTATGAATTCAGCCTGAAGGTTGACGATGCACAAAACGTCTATGTCGCGCCGTTGAGCAGTGACACGCCAAACCCGCTGGTCGCGCCCGATGAGGAGGAACCCTCTCAGCCGGCGACGCCTCCTGCTCGCACTAAGCCGGAGGCGCCGGCAATGCCGCCGACGCCAGTGGTCAAGGTGGACTTCGAGCGCTTCTCCCAGCGATTCGTTCAGCTTCCGCTCCCTTCGTCGAGCTACTCCATCACCAGTGCGAACAACGGGGTTCTCATCCGTAGCCGCGCGGGCACTCTGTCCAAGTTCGACCTAGGCACTAGGCAGAACGATCAGCTTCTCACCCTTTTGCTGGGCATGTATTCGTTCAACCCGGCGCGCACGAAGCTCGCGTACGACATGGGTGGCACACTCGGAGTGCTCGACCTTCACCCGGGTATCGCTATCGGCCAGGGCAAGGTCGATACGAGCAGCGTGGAAACCGTCGTCAACCCCCGAGAGGAGTGGCGCCAGATGTTCTGGGAAGCTTGGCGGCACGAGCGAGATCACTATTACGATCCAAACATGCGCGGTCTCGATTGGGAAGCAATCGGCAAGCACTATGAGACCTTCCTTCCGTACGTCGCCAGCCGCAGCGATCTTAATTACGTGATCGGCATGATGATAGGCGAGCTCGGCACCGGCCACTCGTACGTCATCGGCGGCGACACCGGGCAAACGCGCCCGACGCCGGTAGGACACCTCGGCGTCGACTACCAAGTCGTCGGAGACCACATTCGAATCGCCAAGATCTATGAGGGCGATAACTACGACGAATCGGCTCGCAGCCCGCTGACCGAGCCGGGAGTGAACGTCCACGCAGGCGACTATCTCCTGTCGATCGACGGTACGCCGCTTCACGGCGACACGGTCCCCGAGTCGCTCATGCTGGACAAAGCGAACAAGTTCGTCACGATCGTGGTGAACGGCTCGCCGACCACCGAGGGAGCCCGCACCGTGCGGGTTCGGCCCATCGCTTCCGAGATGCGCCTTCGGGCCGTCGATTTTATCGAGAACAACCGCCGGCTGGTCTCGAAGCTCTCGGGCGGCAAGCTGGGCTACATGTACATCGAAGACACCGCCACCCAGGGCGCGATCGACTTTATCAAGGGGTTCTTCAGCCAAACGGACAAGGAAGGCATCGTGGTGGACGAGAGGTGGAACAACGGCGGATACATTCAGCCGTGGTTCGTCGAGACTCTCGCCCGCAAGATGCAGGCCGGTATCCAGGTCCGAAACGGCGGGGACGTCGGAGATGCTGTGGCGATCGAGGGCCCCAAGGCGATGCTGATCAACGGCTACTCTGGCTCAGGAGGAGATTTCTTCCCTTGGATGTTCCGCCACAACAACCTCGGCCCGCTGATCGGAAAGAGGACCTGGGGCGGATTGGTCGGCATCGACGAACAGCCTGTACTCGTGGACGGAGGGATTGTCACGGCTCCCGAGTTCTCGATCTACGACCGGTCGACCGGCGAAATCATCGCTGAAAACCACGGCGTGTCCCCGGATATCGACGTGGACGCCAGGCCGGATCTCGTCGCAAAAGGAGAGGACCCGCAGCTCGAAGCCGCAGTCAAGTATCTGATGGAGCAACTCCAGAAGAATCCTCCGCCTCCGCCGAGGAAGAAGCTGCCGCAAGTGGGCAAGGAGGGGCTTATGAATCTGCCTCCGCCTTCGCCGACCAAGCCGAAAGGCTCGGGCTAGCCCGACCGAACGGGGCCGCCGGTAACCGGCGGCCCCGCCGACTATCCGCCGGTGGCGAATCCTGGGTAGCAGGTCATGCCGCCGTCCACGAACAGCGTCACGCCATGAACGTAGTCCGACTCGTCCGAAGCGAGCCAGACGGCGGTCTTGCCGATATCCGGCGTAATTCCCACGCGGCCGTACGGAATCAACTTGAGCAGCTTCTTCTCAGCGTCCGGCGATTCCCAGGCGCTCGTATTGATCGGCGTCTTGATCGCTCCCGGCCCGATGCTGTTCACGCGAATCTTTTCGGGCCCGTACTCCTGGGCCAGGCTCTTCATGAGCATGAAGATGCCGCCCTTCGATGAAGCGTAGTTGGCATGACCGGCCCAAGGAATCACCTCGTGCACGCTGCTGATACAGATCACCTTGCCCGCGGCCGCGGAAATCTCTGGCCGAACTCCCCGGCGGAGAAATTCCCGGATCGCCTCGCGCGAGCATAGAAACTGCCCCGTCAGATTGACCGCGAGCACAAAGTTCCATTGCTCCAGAGTCATCTCATGGAACGGCGCGTCACGTTGGAGGCCGGCGTTGTTGACCATGATGTCGATCGTCCCGAACTTATCGAACATCTGCTTGAACATCGCCTGGACTTCGGCCTCGTTGCTCACGTCCGCGGCAATGGCCACTGCGTCCCCACCTGCGCTCCGGATGTCCGCCGCGACCGCCTCGGCCGCCTCCGGGTTGACGACATAATTCACGACGACCTTGGCCCCAGCCGCGGCGAGATACCGCGCGATACTCTCGCCAATGCCGGAATTAGCGCCGGTCACGAGAGCAGCCTGCCCTTTCAGTGGGCTGTGCGGATATTGGTTCACGAGATCGGCCTGGGAAATAGCGATCATCGGGTCGTTCGGCATATTGTCACCTGCCGATAACGATACTGCATTGGTCTAGGGATCCAGCAGGACGCGCTCGGCCAAAATCAGAGCCACGAAGTCGTCGATCGGCTCCGGAGGCACTTGCAGGGTCGCTGGCACGAGCTTCCGCCATCCCCGGCGCTTGTGGTGCTCCCAATATCGCTCCCGAGCATGAAGCGAGGTGTCGCGCTCGTCGACTACGAGGATGCCGAGTCCCGGAAGGCTCTCGCGAATCTCTCCGACGACCTCGGACGAACTGGTGCCCCCGCCCACGATCACGAGCTGAAAGCTCGCGATTCCTTGCGCGGTTTTGATGCCGCCCAGAAGATCCTCGCGCGGCACGACGGCCCGCCAAAGCAAAGTGATGTGCTGCTCGTCGTCCCGACCCGCCAGTGCCATGCCGCACTTGGCTGTGCCTGGGTCGATCGCCAAAACAGTCTTGACGATCAACGAATCCGAAACTCCAATCGAAGCGGGTCGGCGGCCCTGATGTCCGACGGCGAGTATGCCTGAAGCCGAACCGTGCGATCGCTCGCTCGAATTTCAGAAACCAGGTCGATGAGCCTGTCGGGGGGAACAGAGCCGAATGCTTCATCCGTGCCCAGTCTCGGAATCATCTTGTCCCGCTTGGCCCGGTCTCGCACCTGGGTCCCGATAAACGCGGTGATCTGCCGCAGGATTTCGCTCGTCTCCTTGCGGCCGTCGATCCGGGCCTCGGCCACGACCTGGTTCGCGTGGTACACCTCCGGGTTCGAGAACACCTGCACTCGCAGAGGTACCGGCTCCCCGCGGAAAGAGTTCACCCAGGCGTACGCCACGAGCACCTCGGGCTCGTCCTTTCCGGTCACCGCGGTGACCAGCATCGATTCGAGCTCGTCCGGGGTGGCCGCTCGCTGGCCCTTGGAATCGGCCCGAGCGAAAAGGAACGCCGTAGGCAGCCCCGACCGCTCCTGCGATCCACGATTGGCGGCCTCGACCCGAGCCTCGCGCAATAGGCTCGAAACCGCCGACGCAGCCTGGGCGCCGCTCAGCTTGGGCTCGATGGGGTACCGGGCGATCTCCTCGCCGGATCGGAATATCATCGGCTGGCGCCGGGTATCGACCAACGTAGCTCCTAGCGACTGCGTGGCAGCCATGGCGTTCGCCAGTTCCAAGTCCGCTTCGTTGAGCTGCTGCTTCGAGGTTTCGAGCTCGGTTCGCGCCTCTTCGAGATCGGATTGGATGCGGGTGAGCTCGGTCTGGCCCTTTTGGATGGCGGCCTGCAGATTCATGCTGTTTTCCGCGAGCCGCTTGTTGCTCTCCTCCAGGCCCTGCCGATCCGATTCCAGCTTCGAGTTCTCGGAAAGGAGCAGCATATCGTGCTGGTTCATCTCGCGCACGTGCTTATCCAGCTCCTTGTAGCTCGCGTTCAAGCTCGACCACTGCTTCCTCGTGGAGGCCAGACGGTCCATATTGCTCTTCAAAATCTCCTGAGTGTGCCGAAGCTGACCGCCGAGCAGCGCCACCCTCGCGCCGTAGCTTCGCACTTCGCGCTGAAAGACCACGATGCGCGCTTCGAGCTGCGCCCGCTTCGTCCTCAGCCCCTCGAGCGAGCGCTCGGCGGTCTGGATCTTCGAATCCGCCACCAGCAGCCTTCGCTGCACAGCCGAGTTCTGAGCCTCCAAGCTCGCGTTCTTCGATTGAAGCGCCTTTGCCCGCTCGGCGTCCGTTCGCAGCTCCAGCCTCTCGGAGGCAAGCTCGGTCTGGGTAATCCGAAGCTCCTCGATGGCCTTGCGCCCCTCAAGGACCCACTTTCGAAAATCCGTGCTCCCGACGTATAGCAGACCGATCGTCATAACCGGGATGATCACTCCCGCGCCGACGGTCAGCAGTTCCGCCGTGTGCCTGGGCCGAAGCCCGAACAAAGTCAGCCGCTTCTTGCCCAGCTTTCGGCCCAGTCGGTCAGCCGCGATCGCGATGATCCCTCCGAGGATCACCACGAGTATTAGAAAGCTGATCGGAAGCAGGTCCAAATTTGATCCTTAACCGTTGCGTCGCCACATTATTACGCCGGAAGTCACCGCTCCGATGAGTATTGGCGCAAAGCTGGCGACCCAAGCCGGCATGAGTCCTCCCAAGGCCCAGACGTTCATAAAGTTCGCCAAAGTCACATATCCGAATATAATTGCGATTGCGAGAGCGAATCCGGTTGCAGTGCCAGTTCGGGCGTTCCGAATCCCTAGCACAGCGCCGAGAGCCCCGAAGATGACCGCCGCGAGCGGCACGGAGATCTTGTTCCAGTAGCCGTACTCGCTGTCGGCGATTTGAGACGGCGTCATGCTGCCGTCCCGCTTGGCATCCCGGATGCGCGCCAAGAGCTCCGCCATCGTATAGCGGTCGTAATCGTTAGTCCTAGGGTTGATAACGTCCTGGAAGCTCTTCTTGATTCCCGGAAGCTGCTGTGGCCACGCCTCGTCGAAGTGGTACTGTGCGTTCCCCCGCAGGTCGATCACGTCCATGCCGCCCAAAACGTGCCAATCGTCTACGCCCCGAAACTCGAGCTCTTTGGCAAAGCCGATATATCGCTCCTGGCCGTTGTCGTCGTAGCCGAGGATGGTCACCCCCTTGAGCCGGCGGGAGCTGACGTCGATATCCTTGGCCGCGATCACCGCCCGCAGCTTGCCGTTTTCGACCTGCGTGAACGCGGTCGGCTGCCCGGTGCGCACGTTCGAGGAGCGCGCGATGTCGTTGATCACCTCGTTCGAGCGCGCCGTCGCCTCCGGCACCACCCGCTCGTTGAACACGAAAGTGACGCACGCGATCACGATCGAAAACACGATCACCGGCCATACCATGCGAAAAACGCTCGCGCCGCTCGCCTTCAGCGCGACGATCTCGCTATCCGAGCTGAGCCTTCCGAATGCGAGCAGCGTGGCCAACAGCACCGACATCGAAAACGTCTTGACCAGAATCTGAGGCATCAGAAGCATCGTCACTTCGGCGATGATCTTGGGCGGAACGCCATCCACCACGTACCCCGCGATCCTCCCCAGATATGTCCCCGCCATGAGCAGCGACGTGAAGAGCCCGACACCGAACAGCCAGGGGCCGAAAACCTCCTTGAGCACCAGCCGATTGAGCTGCTTCAAGGCCTCGGCACTCCGAACGCTCGCGGCCTAGCCAGCCTGATCCTCCTCGGGAATCTCGCCGCGCTCTTCCTCGAAAGCTGCTTTGCCGAATTGGCTTCCGAGGTAGTGCTTGCGCACCATCGGGTCCGCTGCGATCTCGGCCCCAGACCCTTGCGCGATGATCTTGCCGTCGATCAGAATGTAGTTCCGATCGGTGATCCGAAGCGTCGCCGCCACGTTGTGGTCGGTAATAAGAATGCCGATGTTTCGAGCACGCAGCTTGAAGATAATCTCCTGGATCTCCTCGATGGTCACCGGGTCGATGCCCGTAAACGGCTCGTCCAGAAGAATGAACCTCGGCTCCGTCGCCAGCGCGCGCGCTATCTCGACCCGTCGTCGCTCACCCCCCGAGAGAACGTTGCCGGTGCTGTTCAAAATGCGCGTGATGTGAAGCTCGTCCGCAAGCTCCTTGATCTTCGCCCGAATCTCGGATCGCGACCTGTGGCCGAGTTCCAACACGAGCCGCAAGTTGTCCTCCACAGTCAGCTTTCGGAATACGCTCGGCTCCTGCGGCAGGTACCCGATCCCGATACGCGCCCGCCGATACATCGGCCAGTGGCTCACATCGGCATCGTCGATGAACACCTGCCCCTTGTTCGGCCGCACCAACCCTACCGTCATGTAAAAAGTGGTCGTCTTGCCCGCGCCGTTCGGGCCGAGCAGCCCCACGATTTCGCCTTGCGAGACGTCGAAGCTCACCCCGTTCACGACCTGGCGTCCTCGATAGGACTTATGCAGGTCCGTCGCCGTGATCTTCAACTAGCCGCTGCCTCGCTTTCGGCCAAGACCCTTCACGCGCGTCGTGGTTTGAGATCCCGGCGCGGACGACAAGTCGATCTTGGTCATTTCACCCTTCGAGTTCAGCGTGATGACCGCCGTTTGGACGCCCTCTATGTTCGCATTCAGCGGGCCCTCGCCCGTGCCGCTCATCTTCACATCGCCGGATAGAGTCGCCGTGGCAGGAGTCGAAGCGTTGTTCAGGAACAGCTTCGCGCCCGTCGCGTGAAATGTCGACGGAGCGCTCTCGCCGGGCTGCGGCGCTTGAGCGACGTCGATCGTCACGCTCCCCTCTAGCGTCGCCGTGCGCAAGGCCGATTTTCCGGGCTGGGGCGGCGTCGGATCGAGGGTAGCGCTTCCCCGCTGCCCCGTCGCCAGAAGCGTTCGATGCTGCGCCTCGTCCCGATTCGTGATCTTGACGGGACCCGAAAGCTCCAGGCTGCCCTCCGACGCGGTCTCAGAATAGCGGGCGCTCGACCCGGTCAGCTCGGCCGTGCTACCGGCCGACTTCTGGATAGCCCGAACCGCTCCGCTCGTCGTCAGGCTTTGAAGCATGTATGCCCCCTTCTTGGCCGGGTTCGGGGCGGCGTGGATCGTCACCGTCCCGTCACCGTAAACGTCGAGCCCTTGGACCGCCGAGCGCACGTAAACGGGGCTTCCTTTAAGCTTCACGGAGAACGGTCCGTTCGACGTAGGGAACGACCCCGAAAAGCTCGCCGCCCTCCACTCGAGGTTGCCCGCACGGTCTTGGTAGTGCACCTGTGCGAACGCGCTCGACGCGATGGCTAGAAGGATGGTCGCAACTCTTTTCATTCGGTTTTTCGAAACATATCCGGAGTGCCGATCTGCTTCAAGTCCGGCGTCGCCCAAACCTCGTTTCCAGCGGCGCTGCCCCAGGGACCCTCGACTCGGACATTACCCTTTGCTTTGATGAGCTTCTGGTCCGAGTGGTACTCGACCCGCTCGCAGGTAAGCGTGGCTGCCGGCTTCTTCGACACGAGCTTCACGTGCCCCACGAGCGCCAAAACGCCCTTTTCCTTGTCCGCAAAGGCTCCGTCGGCCGAATAATCGCTCGCCGGAGCGCCATTCTGATCGATCGTGCCTGTGACGCCCTTGGCCGCGCCAACGAACGAATTCTTGCCCTGCACGTCGACCGTAGCCTCCTTCCACTTGACGGTCCAAACCGGCTCGTGCTTCGGGCCCTTGGAATATTGGGTCCCTTCGCCGGTGCTCACGCTGATCCTCGCCTTCGGCGTCTGCTCGGGACTGGGATTCGCCGCCTGCTTCTTGGCGGTAGGCGCAGCGCATCCCACGAGCAACGCCATGGCTACGAGGCCGTGGGAAGCGCGGAAGATGCGGTCCTCCTACCGAAGCGACCCGTGTGCATGCCGGCGAGCTGCCCGCACGCTGCCGCAATCTCATGACCGCGCTCCACGCGCTGCGTGACGTTGACGCCCCGAGCCTCGAGGAGCCCGCGAAAAGCCCGAACTCGGTCGCTCTCTGGCCGCCGAAACCCCTGCTCCGTATCCACCCAGTTGAACGGAATCAGGTTCACCACGCTCGGGGTCCCCTTAACCAGGCGAGCAAGCTCCTCGGCCTGATCCCGCGTGTCGGTGAGGTCGCGGATCAGCAGGTACTCGATGGTGATCTTTCGGCCCGTCGCTCGCTGGTACAGCTTCATCGCGCGCATCGTCTCGTCCACATTCCATTTGTGGTTAACCGGCATCAGGCGATCGCGCACCTCGTCGAGCGGCGAATGAAGACTGAGAGCCAAGTGGATCGGGAGGGCCTCTTCGGCGAGCCGACGGATCTGCGGGGCGATTCCCACCGTGGACACCGTCATGCGTCGATAACCGATACCGACTTCGTCATGAAGCAGCCGAAGCGCTTTCAGAACGTTGTCGAGGTTCAAGAGCGGCTCGCCCATCCCCATGAACACAACGTGGCTGATGCGCGCCTCACTCCCTTTACAAGCTCGCAGGATGCTCTGAAGAAGCAGCACTTGGCCCACAATTTCGCCGGCGGTCAGGTTGCGGTCGAACCCCCCAAGGCCGGTTGCGCAGAATTTGCAGCCCATGGGGCAGCCTACTTGGCTGGAAATACAGCAACTCACCCGATCCTTGTACGGCAGAAGCACGCACTCGACCACCTGCCCGTCGCCGCTGTGCACCAAAAGCTTGTCGACGCCATCCGTAGAATGCCGCCGGCTCGCCACTTGCAGCGGCTGCAGGTCGAAGCGCTCCGCGAGGTCCTGGCGAAGCGCGTTCGGCAGGTCCGACATGTCCTCGATGCTGGTCGCCACGCCCCGGTAAATATGCTGGGCTATCTGCTTCGCGCGCAGCTTGGCATCTGGACGCTCGCCGACGGCTGCCGCAAGCTCCTCGAGAGTCAGACCAACCAAGCTCGGTTTGGGCTCCGGCACGCTGGAATTGTACCTGCGGCAGCTCATAGGGTCCTTCCAACGCCTCTGGGGCATCGGATGATGCGCTTCCTCGCGAACGGATGGAACAAGTAGGCTAGTGCCGACCTGCGCCCGGAGCCTCGGCCGCTTCGAACCTGCCCTTTCTCGCAAGATCGAGCGCCTGCTTCTGGAGCTTGTCCGACTTTGTCGCAAGATTATCCAGAAAGCGAAGACCCTTCTGCTTTAGCACAGGGTCCGGCTTGGTCGCTCCCGACTGAGCGAGTGCGAGCGAGAAGGCCAAAAGCAACGCCAGCACGAAAGTGAGCCTGCTCGACATGATTTGCTCCTTACGAATGCCAGACTGCGTTGAAACCTGTCATGCAGCGCGACCACAGCGGATGAGTGTGGCAACGCTGGTGGACTCCTATCGTCAGAGGCGAATCGGGAGCCGCCCGGACGCCTTGTCCCTCTTTCGTGCCGGGCAGTCGTTCGTCACGCTGCATGAACCGCCGCCGCAAGCCACAGAGTACGAATACTGCGCCCGGCATAGAGCTGTCGCCGGCTGCGCAGTCCCAAAAGCAACGGATCGCCTCACGAACTTCATCATGCGCACCCGTCACTGTATCAGGATTGTAATTGTAAGTGCGGATCGAAAACTGCGTCAATCGCCGCAATGGCGCCCATCTGCCGCAAAGCGGTCGGCTAATAAACCGGCAAAGACCGGTCCACTTCTCGCGCGTACGCGTTGATCCCGCCCTCGAGGTTTCGCGCCTTGCGAAAACCTGCCTTCTGAAGGAAATCGACGGCTTGGGCGCTCCGAGAGCCGCTGCGGCAATACACAACCAGATCCTCGCTCGAATCCAGCTCGCTCACTCGCTCCGCGAGGCGGCCGACAGGAATGTGGTAGTCGTTCGGCAGCTTGCTGATCTGCAGCTCCTGGTCCTCTCGGACGTCGAGCAGCTTCGGCGGATGGTTGCTCGCCAGCTCGCGGCCGAGCTCCGCAGGCGAGACTTCCGGCACTCCGTAGTCGACGACGTGCTCCTCGCCCCGGATGCCGCAAAACTCGTAATAATCGATGAGCTTGTCGATGGTTGGATGCTCTCCGCATACCGGGCAATCGGGATCCTTGCGCAGACGAAGCTCGCGGAACTTCATCTCCAATGCGTCGATCAGCAGAAGCCTCCCAAGCAGCGGCTTGCCGATGCCCAAGATCAGCTTGATGACCTCGGTTGCCTGGATGGTGCCGACCAGACCCGGAAGCACCCCCAAGACCCCACCCTCGGCGCAGCTCGGAACCAATCCCGGGGGCGGCGGCTCGGGATATACGCACCGGTAGCATGGCCCGTTCTTCGCATCGAACACCGACGCCTGGCCCTCGAACCGAAAGATCGATGCGTATACGTTCGGCTTGCCCAGGAGCGCGCACGCGTCGTTCACCAGAAACCGCGTTGGGAAATTGTCCGTGCCGTCGGCGACGATGTCGTATTGACCGATGATCTCGAGCGCGTTGCCGCTGTCCAAGTGCGTCTCGTGCAACTCCAGCTTCACATGCGGGTTCATCGCATGCAGCTTCTCGGATGCACTTTGAAGCTTGGATTTGCCCACGTCGGGCGTAAAGTGCAAAATCTGTCGTTGGAGGTTGGTCACATCGACCACATCGAAATCGATCAGCCCGAGCGTGCCCACGCCGGCGGCAGTTAGATACGCCGCGAGCGGCGAGCCCAGGCCCCCGGTGCCCACGCAAAGCACCTTCGCCTTCTTGAGCTTCTTTTGGCCCTCCATAGTCACCTCGGGCATGATGAGGTGCCGGCTATATCGGTAGATCTCGTCCGCCGAAAGCTCCTCGCGCTCGGCCGTCGGCGTCGACCCTCCGGCGATCGACGGCACGATCATTAGCTCCTGCGAGTCGTCGACCGGCGTATCGAGCCCCTGCAGCGCGCGGATATCCTCGTCTCCGGCGAAAACGTTGACGAAGCTGCGTAGCTTGCCCTCGCGAAAAAGCTGCGCGTCGAGCTTTGGAAACTTGGCCGCGAGGTCGGCAAGGGCCGCGCCGACGGTGTCCCCTTCGAGTCGCACAGACTCCTGGCCCTCGGTAAATCCTTTCAATGCGGATGGAATCAGAACGGTTGGCATAGGTTTAGCAGAATCAGATCTCTTCTATAACGTACGGAACGGGCTCCATTCTGTCTCCCGAGTCGGCCAGTCTCCACAATGTGAGCGCCGCCGGCTCTCCCGCCATCACAGAGAGGATCGCGTACAGATAGCCCGGCACTGCGTGGCCGATATCGGTCTCCGAAGGAACGGCCGGATGGTCGGGATGGGTGTGATAAAAGCCAAGAATCCCCAAGCCCTCGCGCATGGCGGAGCGCTCCACAGCCGCGATCTGCTTCGGCCCCACATCGTACCGGCGCTCAGGCAGGGTCTCGTTTTCGTTTTCCAACCGCACAGCCCTATCGAGCCGATCGCCGGAGCCCACCAGCGCCCCGACGACCTCGTAAGGGAATCCCTCGGCGCCGTGGGCGCCCATCGCAGCCACCAGACCCGCTCCGAAAACCATCGTCATGCGTCCTCCTGCCAAAACGGTCTCGACAAATACCGCTCGCCGCTGTCGCAAAGCACGGTCACGACGAGCGCGTCGGGTTTCGTCTCCGCGATGCGCCGCGCCGCCGCCACGTTTCCTCCCGAAGACACGCCCACGAGCAAGCCGGCGTTGCGGGCAAGGTCACGGCATGCGTCGACGGCTTCCTCGGTCGAAACTTCCATCATTGCGTCCTGAACACTCGGGTCGTAAATGGCCGGCACCTTGCAGGTGGGCAGGTGCTTCGTGCCTTCGAGCCCGTGAAGCGGCGCATCCGGCTGCACTGCAACGATCTTCACTCCCTTCGGCCCGAGGTATTTGCCCGTTCCGGTGAGCGTTCCCGTGGTTCCGAGCAGGGCGGCAAAATGCGTGACCTGGCCGCCGGTCTGCTCCCATATCTCCGGGCCGGTCGTCTCGAAGTGCGATTTCCAGTTGTTCGGATTCGAGTATTGATCGGCGTGCCAAAACCGTTCGGGCTCGGCCGCCCGGAGCTTTGCTGCGACAGCGATCGCGCCGTCCGAGCCTTGCATCGGGTCGGTTTCGATCACAGTGGCGCCGTATGCGCGCAAGATCGCTTTCCGCTCGTTCGAAGCGCTCGCCGGTAGGCATAGCGTCACGCGAAACCCTAGCGCCGAGCCCAGCATCGCGTACGCGATGCCGGTGTTGCCGCTCGTCGCATCGAGAAGCTCCCGGCCAGGCAGGATCCCTTCGCGCAGCGCTGCCCGGACGATGGCAAGGGCCGGCCTGTCCTTGACCGAGCCGCCGGGATTCATATATTCTGCCTTGGCGAGCACCCGGCCCGAGCCCGCGGCGGTTGGGATCTGAATCAACGGGGTGTTCCCGATAAGCGCCGAGATATCCGCCTTCACGCCCTCCATTTTCGCTGTTCTGTGCTGGGTGTCGGGGCGTTGGGCATCAGGCTCGGGATCATCTCTCACTACTCAATACTCGCCCTCGCTTCCGCCCGGCGGCGCTTCGGCCAGACAAGAAAAATGGGCGCTTCCCAAACCAGCGGCTCTCCCCTCGCTGCGGTCCACGCCCGGGCTGTACAAACTAAATATATCATATCTTGCGCTGCACGGCGCAATTTCTCACCGTCGGCTCGAGAAATTGAACTTGGTGTCGATTCCGGCGCCTTTCGTTCGACAGTTGCATGTGGCGCCCCGCCCTGACGCTCCGGAGTATCGATGAAGTATTTGCTCCTGGTTCGGACCGCACAGCCCTCCCTCCAACCGACGGCAGCGGAAAACGACGCCGCCATCCGGCAATACGGCGCTTGGGCACGCAGCCTGAGTGAGGACCGCCGCCTGGTGGATGCAAACGAGCTCGACGACCACAGAACGGTGCTCAGCGCCGAAAATGGCGAGGTGCGTGTGACCGACGGCCCGTTCGCCGAGACGCGCGAGGTCGTCGGCGGGTATTTCATTTTCAGTGCGGACACGCCTGAGCAGGCGATCGAAATCGCCAAAGGATGCCCCGCGATGAAGCGCGGCGGCCAAATCGAGCTCCGCGCTATCATCGAACACTGAGATCTCCCTGCCTCGACCCCCCTCTCCCCGGGGGAGAGGGGCAGGGGTGAGGGTTTCCGAAGCCCTTCGCCCCGAGGGAGAGGGGCAGGGGTGAGGGTTTCCGAAGCCCTTCGCCCCGAGGGAGAGGGGCAGGGGTGAGGGTTCGAGAGCCGCAGAGCTATCGACCAAAATCGTTGCATCGTAATACCCCCCTCTCCCCGGGGGAGAG
>JAICWL010000108.1 GCA_025934835.1 Fimbriimonadaceae bacterium | reverse complement strand
GGAAGCGCTCATCGAACGCTCGATTTGTGCCAAGAATCCGGCCGCGAACGTGTCGTAAGACCGCGAGACCCGGACAGGGACTGTTTATCAAGGGGAAAAGATGGAGAAGATTGTAATTCTGGGCGCCGGTCCAACCGGGCTCGGCGCGGCCGTACGGCTGAAGGAGCTCGGCCAGGACAACTTCCGAGTGTACGACCGCAATTCATACATCGGAGGCTTGGCTAGCTCATTCACCGACGAAGCCGGGTTCACCTGGGACATCGGCGGACACGTCATGTTCTCGCACTACGAGTACTACGACAAGTGCTTCCAGCGAGCCATGGGCGGGGAATACCAGGAGAATATGCGTGAGTGCTGGATCCGAATGATGGACCGCTGGGTGCCATACCCGTTCCAGAACAACATCCGGTACCTGCCGCCTCAAGCTGCCTATGAGTGCCTTTCAGGGCTGGTCAAGGCTCAAACGCAGGCCGACCACCGCTCCGCGCAAAACTTTGGGGAGTTCATCGACGCGGTGTTCGGCGAGGGGATTGCGAAGCACTTCATGCGCCCCTACAACTTCAAGGTTTGGGCTCATCCGCCCGAAATGATGAACAAGCAATGGATTGGCGAACGGGTCGCCGTCGTCGATATCGATCGTGCGCTCAAGAACATCATTCTCGAGCAGGACGACGTCGCCTGGGGTCCCAACAACCTTTTTAAGTACCCGCTTCGCGGAGGCACGGGCGAGTTCTATCGCAGGCTAGGGAACGAAGTGGCGGATCATGTCACGCTCGATTCGTCCGTCGAGTACGTCGATTGGCGCGAGAAACAGGTGTTCTTCTCCGACGGCAAGATGGTGAAGTACGATACGCTCGTGAGCGCGATACCGCTCGACCTTCTCTGCGGACAGATGCTCAATGGGGGCGCCCCCGCACACATTCGTGAAGCGGCGCGCGAGCTCCGACACTCCAGCGGAGCCATGGTCGGCATCGGAATCAAGCAGCCGTGCCCGAGCACCAAGTCTTGGATGTACTTCCCCGAGGACAACTGCCCGTTCTATAGGGTGACGTACCTCAGCAACTACAGCCCGTATATGACGCCAGACAAGGATCGATACTATTCGCTACTCTGCGAGGTCTCGGAGTCCGAGTTCAAGCCGATCGATCGCGGAACGATCGTCGAAGAGGTTATCCAGGGGTTGATCAACTCAGGATTGCTTCAGGAATCGGACCGAAAGGATATCGTCTCCACGTGGCTGTATTATGCGGACTACTCGTATCCGACCCCGACGGTGGACCGGGACGACATTTTGGCGACCGTGATTCCGTGGCTCGAGGAGCGAGGAATCTATTCGCGCGGACGCTTCGGGATGTGGAAATACGAGGTATCCAACACCGACCACACCCTCATGCAGGGCGTTGAGCTGGTGGACCGACTGATGCTCGGCGAACCTGAGATCACGATCGGGATGCGGTACGCCTCGACGCAGGATGGGCGGCAAGCCGCAGTTCACGAGCGCTCCGTGCTCGCGGGCTCTGGAGACCCCAGGCGCAAGGGGACCGCGTACGCATATGCCGACAAAGCAAAGCCTGTAGACGGCTAGATGTCGCGCATATGCGCATCGCTCGGTCGACGCCGCAGTCCGGCTCGGCCCGTCAGCCTCGTCGAAGCGCCCTGGTAAAGATCGCGTCAAAAAAGGCGAACTTTCGCAGCAATCTTTCTTCTATATGGAGGGTGGGGGTGAGACATGAGCTCGAGTGCGGTCAGCCCGGAAGGTTCGGCGTGGATCGATAGGCGGCATTATCATTTCAATTCATCGCGGCTTCTGCTGGACAGCGGCCGGATGCACTACGTGGATGAGGGCCGGGGAGAGCCGATTCTCTTCATCCATGGCTCGCCAACTTGGTCGTTCATGTGGAGATACCAAATTGAGGAGCTATGCGGCGTCGCCCGATGCATAGCCCCCGACCTGATGGGGTTCGGCCTGTCAGACAAGCCGAAGTCGTTCCACTACTGTGCGTTCGACCAGAGTCGCGCGATCGACCAGCTAATCCGTCATCTCGACCTGCGCGACATTACTCTCGTCGCGCACGACTACGGCGGCCCGATCGGCATCGGCTGCGTAATGGACGAGCCCGAAAGGTTCAAGAGGATCGTGCTAACGAACACGTGGCTGTGGGACCTGGCGACCGATCCGGACGGACAACGGCTCGCCAAGGCCGCGAGCGGCCCGCTTGGCAAGCTCCACTATTCGGAGGGGTACCTCGTTTCGAAGCAGATCAAATCGCAAATCCTGGCTCGGGATCACTGGAACGAGAGCGTAGAGCGCTCCTACGCCGGGCCGCTTCACGACAAAGACGACCGCTTCGGCATCTTCGAGATGGCCCGGTGCCTGCCTCAAAGCGGCCCGTGGTTCAGTGAGCTATGGTCCTGCCGCGAGTCTCTGCGCGAAAAGCCGATGATGCTGCTGTGGGGACTGAAGGACTCCTACTTCGGCCAAAAAGCCCTCGACAGGCTCTGGCATGAGTTTCCGCTCGCAGAGGTGCATACCTACGAAAACGCGGGGCACTACCTCATGGAGGAAGAGCCGCTCGACGTGGCGTCGCACATTCGGAGTTTTTTGCACGTCTCAGCGCCAGGAACCTCGGCATAACGCGCCGCGTGGCCGAGGCAAGCCATAATCTGGCTACCGATGGCAGCTCAGCGAACGATCGTCGTGGTGGGTGGAGGCCTCTCCGGGCTCATGACGACCATGAAGCTCGCCGAAGCCGGCCACAAGGTCAAGCTGTTCAGCGTCGTGCCGGTCAAGCGGTCCCATTCCGTTTGCGCGCAGGGGGGGATCAACGGCGCCGTCAATTTGCGAGGCGAAGGCGATTCGCCCTACCTCCACTTCGAAGACACGATCACGGGCGGCGACTTCCTAAACCATCAGCCGCCGGTGATGCGCATGGCCGAGCGGGCGCCCGCGATCATTTACCTTCTGGACCGGATGGGCGTGCCGTTCAATCGCACCTCGGAAGGATTGCTTTCCTTCCGGCGGTTCGGAGGCACGCTCAAACACCGCACCGCATTCGCGGGCGCGACAACGGGCCAGCAGCTTCTGTATGCCCTCGATGAACAGGTCCGTCGCTGGGAAGTTGCCGGGCTCGTGGAGAAGTACGAGGCCTGGGAATTCCTCGGCATCGTAAAAGATCCCGGAAGTGGCGCTTGTCGAGGCATCACCGCACAGAATCTTCGAACGATGGCGATCGAGTCGTTTGCATCGGATGCGACGGTGGTTTGTTCCGGCGGCAACGGCGTCATCTTTGGCAAAAGCACGAACTCCATCATCAACACAGGGGCGCCGGTCAGCATCTGCTATCAGCAGGGAGTGCAGTACGGCAACCCGGAGATGGTGCAGATTCACCCAACGGCCATTCCGGGCGAGGACAAGTGCAGGCTTATCTCCGAATCCGTGCGCGGTGAGGGCGGCAGGCTGTGGACTCCCCGCGATCCCTTCGACCCGCGAAAACCAACCGACATCCCTGAAAAGGATCGCTGGTATTTCTGCGAGGAACTGGACCCAACCTACGGCAACTTGCTGAGCCGGGACCTGGTGAGCTTCGCGATCTATTGCGTGTGCCGCATCGGCAAAGGCATTCGGGGCAAGAACCAGGTGTACCTCGACATCACGCAGCTATACAAAGGCCGCGGCGGACCGTACACGCGCGACGAAATCAACGACAAGCTCGAAGGCGTGCTCGAGATATACGAAAAGTTCATGCGCGAAGATCCGATCGAAACACCGATGCGCGTGTACCCCGCGGACCACTACACGATGGGCGGGCTCTGGGTGGACTACGAGACGTATGCAGATGGCGCCTGGGATGTGGACAGTCCGCGCAACCAAATGACCAATGTGCCGGGGCTCTACGCGGCCGGCGAGTGCGACTTCCAATATCACGGTGCGAACAGACTGGGGGCAAACGCGCTGCTAACCTGCCTGGTGGGTGGCGAGATCGCATCGCAAGGCGTGCTCGCCTACCTCAAGGAGATGCCGGCGAGCGGCCAGGACGTGCCGACGGCGCTGCTCGAGGACTCCCGAAAGCTGCGTGAGAGCGAATACGAAGCTTTGCGTACGAGCGAAGGGACCGAGAACCCTTACAGGCTGCACGCCGAGCTCTCCGAAGTCATGTGGAACAAGTGCGGCATCTGGAGAACGCAAAAAGATTTGCTGTCGGCCAGGGACGAGCTCGCCGATCTTGGATCTCGAGCGCGAAAATGCAAGGCGCTCGACGGCGGTGGGTGGACGAATCAGGCGGTGCCCTTCAACCGTGCGCTGATCAACATGATCGAGCAGTCGAAGGCGATCGTCGGCGGGGCTATCGTGCGCGATGAGTCGCGCGGCGCGCACTTCAAAATGGACACCCCGTATCGCGACGATACGCACTGGTTGAAGACCACGATGGCCACCTGGACCACGAACGGTCCCGAGTTTTCCTTCGAACCTATCGATGTGCGCTACATCGCGCCACGCGCCAGGAAGTATCGCATCAATCAGAACTCGATTGTGAAAGAGATCATGGGCGAGCAGTTCCTGGCGGACGCGGGCCACACACCGGACCCAGGAGAATCGCCCACTTTACCGACCCTACATTAGGCGAATCGTTCGCTCGCCGAACGAATGAAAGGAGTTCGAGATCGTTAGGCCCATGCGCGTCTGTGGACGTGCCAGAATTTGGCTGCGCACGGACCTTTCGGTTCCGCAGTGCCAAAAAGGAGGCAATCTATGTCACTTCAACTTGGCGATACCGTTCCCAACTTCGTGCAGGATTCGACGGAGGGGCCGATCGACTTCTACGACTATGCCGGGGACAATTGGGCAGTCCTTTTCTCCCACCCCAGCGACTTCACACCCATCTGCACCACGGAACTCGGGGCGGTAGCAAAGCTAAAGAGCGAGTTCGAGAGAAGGGGGGTGAAAGTCATCGCCGTGAGCGTGGACGAACTCGAGCGACACGAGGCGTGGGTCGGAGACATCGAGGAGACCCAAGGCACGGCGGTCAACTTTCCGATCCTTGCCGATGCAGACCGCAAGGTCGCGAACCTCTACGACATGATCCATCCCGGCGCGGACAGCGTGGCCACGGTGCGCTCGGTGTTCATCATCGACCCCCAGAAGAAGCTCCGTCTGACACTGACCTACCCGGCAGCGACGGGACGCAATTTCCAGGAGATCTTGCGGGTCATCGATTCGCTTCAGCTAACCGACCGCTTCAAGGTGTCCACGCCCGTCGATTGGAAGCAGGGTGAAGATGTAGTGATTCTTCCCTCGGTCAGCGACGAGGAGGCCAAGTCCCGCTTCCCAAGCGGTTGGAAGACGCTCAAGCCTTACCTGAGAATCACTCCGCAGCCGAAAGAAACCGCGAACGTCTAAAACTAAGAAGGGCGGCTCTGCCGCCCTTCTTAGTTGGTTGCATTGCAGCTTCAGCTCTTGAGTCGCTTGCCAGTGAGGGGGGCGCCGCTGGATACCGACCTTAGTTTCAGTCCATCGGCCCGAGTTCCACGGTAGAAATCCTGGTAATCGTCTTCGATGACAAACCGTGTCTCCACTGGGTGGCAGAACGGGGCATCTTTGGATTTGGAATCTGCGATCTGGCTTAAAAGCCATAACTTGCGACAATATATTTATTGCCAAATCGTGATTATCGTTGTACAGTGCACGCGATGATGTTTGGCGTTCATAGGTTTGCGATAGTTCGCGCACTCCTGTTCGTGGCGACTTACTCCGCGAGCGCGCAGTATTCATACGCGGTCTCGTACTCGGGCGGCTCGTGCCAAATCACAAATGGCAGCCCATCCGGACCGTACGCGCTATCCAATGGCGGCTACGGCGGCGGAGGCACGGGTCTGACTGGAGCGTGTTCCGGTACCGTCACCGCCACATTCACTTGGACAGGTCCAGCCGCGACGGCGCCAGCCTACGCAGTGGTGACGCAAACCTGTAGCGCCGGCGGCTCGGCGTATTCCGGAAATGTCACGGCATCGAACGGACTTGGAGACGCGGCTACGAACAGCTCCTCGGCGCAACCGCCTTTCATGTCTACGAGCTGCGGCTACGATGCGAGCGGTAATCTGATCCCGCATTATCAGATCAAGGAGTCGCATGCGTCCTTTGCAGTGACGTGCACGCCATCCGTCTCAGGAAGCGGCTCTCCGTGCAGCGTCGGGGCTTCTTACTCGGCGCACGCGGACCCGATTCAGGTCACTGTGACCGGCGCCTGCACCGATCCTTCGGATTACTCGCTGAATTGCCTCGTCGGTCAGCACATCGTTTTTGGAGTGACGTGTGGTCCGCTCGTGCCCACTTCGTACCAGTGGTCGAACATCGGCGTCGAAGCGCATTGGTTCTCCTACACGATTTATGGGAGCATCGGCTCATCCTCGCTGGGCGCGTACTACGCGAATCGCGAGGTATGGGGGCCTCCTCAGGGGTGGGACGCGCTTGCTTCAGTTCAAGTCTTCTTTGACACCTCGGGCAACGGCGCCTGCTTTACCGAAAACCCGATGTGCGCGCTGGTTCTCAAGGACCCGCGAACCGGGCAGTCCGTCGGAAATGTGACGGCAACGAATGTGCTCAAGGTCTGGGGGCCGTACTTCTTTGTGCGCCAGGACCACGGCGCCTCTGTCGGATATCACACCGATTCGGGTGGCAAGGTAGACGGCGTCCAAACCGACAATGCTACCGGCATATCGTGGACCGGGTCCGTCGGCGCGGAGGCGCTTTTCAGCTTGACGACCGGCGAAGGCTACGGCCAGTGGGGCTACACCCAGATGATCAACAGCCTGCTGCGCCGGCGCGAGACCTATTCCTATCTTTGGGTCACCCCGGCGAACGTGTCCGGATGGCTCGATACGTCTTGGCCCTATACGCCCTATAATCGTTCCCTTCCGACCGGGTGGCCGTTTATTGAGACAGCGTGGCAAGCTAACAGTACTTCGACCCACGAATACACCCAAGAAGCGGTTGATGCGCCAAGCTTCGTCGGCATCAGCTCGGATATCGGCTTCGACGTTCACGACAACTTCTACATGCATGTGATGTACCAGCCTCCTGCGGTCTTGACCGGAGACGGCGACCCGGCCGAGTGGATTCCGCTCGTGTACGACAATTGGGGTTGGGACGCCAGTCCGACCCGAAGCACAACCGCTAGCCCCTGGCCGTGGCTCACAGGTTCTACTTGGGACCACGGCAACACCAACTGGCCAGAATGGACCCTCCAGTGGGACGACGTCTTCGTAAGTAGCGAGAACTAACATGAAACCTGGTGAATTTTGCGTAGCTGCAGCTTGCGCGGTATGCGCTATCGGCTTTTTGGCGGCAGATTTGGGACGGCCCACCAAGAACACAGTGAAGACCAGGATTTCCCCGGCTCAGCATGAACGGTTCATGGTGGCAAGATCGCACACGAATGAAGCCTTGCAGACGTGGAAGGCCGAGAAGAATCCACGCAAGGCCGCCAAAATGCTTGAGGCCCAGCGCGCCCGGCACGAACTAGTGACCTGCCCCATTAGCGATCTCGCAGAAATGTACCGGGACGCCAGCGAGTACCACAAAGCGCTCGAGGTGTACCGCTCGATCTATGTGTACCCACACAAATGGAGCTCGACCGAGGAACAAAACCTCACGACGATCGGGGAGTACATCGCCGTCGCGCGCAAGGTGGGCGCAAGGTCGGATGTGCTTCGAGGCGATAGGCTGGTGCTCAAATACTACCGGCCGCTCGGCCAATCTCCTGTTCTGGAGCCACCGGACGAAGGCTTCAACACGTTAGACGCGTATGCCAACGCGGCTCTTTCTGAGAATAGGGGCGAGCATAGAAACGGAGTGAAGCAGGCGGCAATGGCGGTCAGCGAGCGCCCGAGGGATGGGTTGCTTCGATGGCTTCTCGGCTCCGCTCTCTTCGATGCGCAAAGGCTCCCGGAGGCGAAGTCGCACTTTTTGATCGCGCACCGGCTGGGCGGACTCGATGCCGAACGGGAGCGGCTGATG
>JAICWL010000016.1 GCA_025934835.1 Fimbriimonadaceae bacterium | reverse complement strand
CTGCGCGACGGACACGAACCGGGCGCCTCTTTTCTTCATCCACTCGATTTGCGCACGGAGCTCGCCAGGTGTGCAATCGAACCAAAGGGCGGTGGAATCGCGCCGGGGCACGATGTCGTGATAAGTCAGCGCGATTGTCTTCGGTGGCAGACCATGCCGGATCTCGGGCGCAGGCGAGGCGCTGCGAACGCAAAGCAGTGCAAGCACCGCCGCGCCCTTAGGAGCCGAGAGCGGATGCATAGAACTTCGCGACGTCGGACTGCATTTTGCCGAGCGACTCGTTGTGGACGTACATCATGTGGCCCGCTTCATATTCGCCGGTCGAGATATTGTTTCGAAGCGTAGGATCGAGCTCCATGTGCGCAAGCGTGTATTCGGTCGCGAAATAAGGCGTCGCGAGGTCGAAGAAGCCCGAGGCGATGAACACCTTCATATGCGGATTTTGGCTCAGGGCCTTGCGCATCGACTCGCTCGTGTCCGGATATCCCTGGCCGGCCGAGCCCCAATCCCACTTCTTGTATAGCGGCGGATCATTCGGGGCGAAGACGTGGTACTGCAGATCGGTTTTGTATCCGAGGATTCTGCCCAGGTAGTCGTTGAGAGTGGCCGCGTAGGCAGGCAAGATCGAGCCGGCAGGATCCTCCGACGGAGTGTCGCCAACCGCAAGCTGCTCTATACCCTTGTACCTGCTGTCGAGGCGTCCTACGGTTCGCTTCTCGTCCCGAAGCAGCTCCTTGCAGAACCGGTGGATGTTGATGCGCAAGTCGCTGTTGTCGATGAATTCCGGCTTGAGGCCCGTGAAACGACTCAGCATGCGGATGACCTCGGTGCGTTCCTCCTGGGTCAGGCGGTCGCCTTTCGACAGGGCCAAAATGTAGTCCGTCGATGCCCATTTCTCGACCTGCTCGAGCGTGGCGGCGAGATTCTTCTGGAGGTCTTCGGGCAGGCGCTTGTGGTACCAAGCCGTGGCTGTATAGCTCGGTAGGAATAGGATGTTGGGGAGGTCGTTGCCCTTTGCGAAACGCGCCGTTTGGAAGTTCAGGATCGACGAGACGAGCGTGATGCCGTTAAACGCGATTCCCTTGTCGATAAGGTGTCCAGATAGACCAGCGGCTCGTGTGGTGCCGTAGCTTTCGCCGACGAGGAAAAGCGGGGAAGACCAGCGGTCGTTCCGAGCCAGGTACATGCGAATGAACTCGCCGACCGATTCGATATCGCCTTTCAGTCCCCAAAACTTGTCTCCAAGCTCCTTGGTGGCTGGGCGGCTGTATCCGGTGCCTACCGGGTCGATGAAAACTAGGTCGGAGTGCTGCAGCCAGCTCTGATCATTGTCCACGAGCCGAAACGGGGGCGGTGGCAGCCAGCCATCGTCTTGGAGCGCGACGCGCTTGGGTCCAACCACGCCCAAGTGAAGCCAGACGGACGACGAGCCGGGGCCGCCGTTGAATGAGAACGTCAGGGGCCTTCGGGAAGGGTCCGATTCTCCCTTCTTCGTATAGGCGACGTAAAAAATTCCGGCTTCGACCTCTCCGAGCTCGGAGCGGATGGGAAGCATCCCTGCGGTCGCCGTGTACTCGAGCGAGCCGAGTCGATGTTCCGTTACGACGGGCGGCTTGTCGACCTCGATCGGGTACTTGTTCTCCTTCTTCTCTTCGGGAGCCGGCGGCTTGGGGACGGATTCTTCCACAGGCTCATCTTACCGGGCGGTTTAGGCGAGCGGGCGCAGAGGTTCGCTGCAAGATGCCGCAGGCGCTTGTGCAGGAATCGTTAGTGCCCTACCGATAAGAAGCTTAAAGACCATGAAGCGTCGATTGGACCTTGCAACTTGGGTCGCTGCAGCGGTGGCGCTGGCAGGTTCGGCTGGAGCACAGGAGCCTGTCTCGTCGACCTTCGAGTCGTATTTCACCGCGAACCGTGGCACCGCCGGCGCGTCACATTACCTTTCGTGGGACGAGACCACGGCCAAGCTCGACGACCGCACGCGATTTACCTTCTCTTACGAGGAGATGAAGGGCAAGCGCACTTTCGACGAATTCTGCGCGCGGTTCGATCTGAAGCAGGGAATGTTGCGGCTGGGCAGAATTCGCACCGAATTCGGGCTTAGCGACTGGTCGGAGCTCCTGTACAACGGTTTCAATCATTTGCCGCTTATCAAGATAGCGGACATGGGGGATGGGCTGCGACTGGTGCGGGACGATTCGGGGCTCGAGTACACATGCGGCACTCCGGACTTGCAGCTCCAGGCGGCGCTGATGGATTCCGATCTAAGCACCCAACAGATTCTTCCGAAGCGACTCGACCATTCCAGCCTTAGACTTCAAACGAATCGGGGGCAGGTCATTCTCGGTCTGGATTACCTCTCCGCCTTGCGCAACAGCTCCAAGGTCTACGGGTTGGACCTGAGGTGGGCGACTCCTCATACGCTGGTGCGAGGCGAGTTCATGAGAGGAGACAGTGAAGAGGGGCCGAGTTCCGGCTATTACGTCGACGCGGAGTATAGGCTTCCTGGCCTCCCGCGCTCGCAGCTCGTCGGTCGGACCGAGATGGTCTCCGAGTACAGCTCGCGGACTTTCCTGCACACCGTCGGCCTTCGTCAAGTCGTTTCACCGACGATCACAGTGAATCTGAATTACGGATGGATGCAGGGCGCCCCGAATTTTTACATCGCGTCCTCGGGGCTCGACGGCTGGACGATTAGGACGATGTTCCAGGTGAGGTTTTGACGATATGAGTTTGCTAGCAATGCTCGTGCTCGCCGGCGGCGCACGAGGCACGGTGACCGGAGTCGTGACGCTTTCCAGCGGTCGATTCGGCCGCAGCGCGGTCGTGTTCCTGGAAGGCGCGGAGCGGTCGCGGCCGATGGCACATGCGGTCATAGATCAGCGCGACAAGACTTTCTTCCCGCACGTGAGCGTCGTCACTGTCGGAACCCGGGTGCAATTTCCGAACAACGACACCGTGTTCCACAACGTGTTCACCGAGTTTCATAGCGCTCGCTTCGACCTCGGAATGTACGCGCGGGGGAAGACGAAGACCGAGGTGTTCGATAGAACCGGCTTGGCCGTGTTGATGTGCAGCATTCATCCGACGATGAGCGCGTACGTTATGGTCGTAGACACACCGTTTTATGCGATCGCCGACTCGCGCGGCCGATTCTCGATCAAG
This sequence comes from Fimbriimonadaceae bacterium, assembly GCA_025934835.1. Taxonomy (GTDB): domain Bacteria; phylum Armatimonadota; class Fimbriimonadia; order Fimbriimonadales; family Fimbriimonadaceae; genus Fimbriimonas. The sequence continues at coordinate 44,581 of JAICWL010000016.1, read as the reverse complement.
GATGTTCCGGCGGGCTCTTACGAGCTGAACGTATGGCACGAGAGCGGAGAAAAGCTCACCAAGAGCGTTTCTGTGCAACCAGGCGCCGAACTGGAAGTGAAGACCGGCCGATAGGTGATGCAGTCTTCGATCTCGTCCAATCTCCGCAGGCTCATCGCGCTGATTTGCATCGGCCTAGGGGTTTCGGTGCTGCTCGTGTTCAAGGTGCTCGCGGCAAAGCAAGTGGACGAGCGCGCGCGGGAGGACTCGCAATTTGCCACTGCGGCGGTGAGTTCCTTCATCAAAGACCAGGGAGACGTGCTGAGGTCCATCACGACCTTCATGTCCACAACGCCGCGGGTGCGAATGCTCGTGGAAAGCGATGCGCAGACCGCGACAGATGCCGCTGAAGAGCTACGCCGGGATGCCGGAGTGGACGGGCTCGAGATTGTCGACCGCAATGGAAAGCTTCTGGGCGCGGCCGGCGACGCCGCAGGAGACGACTCGCCGATTCGTGAAGCGTTGGCCGGGCGTGGATGGTCGGGGATTGTAAATCGCGGGGGCGAGCTACTCTTCGCCGTTTCGGAGCCCCTGAAGATCGGCGTCGGAGAGGATGCGTTCGTTCAGGGAGCGGTGACGTCTTATTTGCGCTTCGGCAGCGACCGGGCCCAGGAGTTCAAGCAATCTCTTGGAACCGACCTCGTGTTCACCGACCATGGCAATCCGGTTGGCGGGTCGATCAACGCCGGGGGCGCGGACCTGCCCAAAGCGGAGCGCGAGCCGGTCACCGTATCGCTGGCCGATACCGACTATATCGCCCTGTACGCGGCCCTTCCCGGAAGCAAACCCGCAGACCACGAAGGGATAGTGACTTTTCGGCGAGTCGATGAGGTCGCAGGGCCGTACAAGCGTCTGTCGTTCGCCTTCGGCTTGATCCTTGGGTTTCTGGCGCTCGTGGCGCTCGTTGCGGGGTCGATTTTCGCAAAGGGGCTAGCCAAGCCGCTAGACGGCGTTGTCGCCGCCGCTCGCCAGCTGCAATCGGGCGGCTGGCCAGAGAAGTTCCACGTCGATAGGAAAGATGAGATCGGCCTGCTGCAGAACGTTTTCAACGAAATGACTGGGTCGTTGAAGGAGGCGCAGGCCAAGCTTCTTTCAATGCTGGATCTCGACCCGCTCACTGAGCTTCACAATCATCGGAGCTTCCGCGAGCGGCTCGATAGGGCAGTGGAAGAGGCTTCGGCCGACGGGGGCCATCTGTCGCTGCTCCTGCTGGATATCGATCAGTTCAAGGCTTTCAACGAATCGAACGGGATGGCTGCCGGCGACGCCCTTCTGCGGGAGATCGCGAGGCTAGTCCGGGCGAAAGCTCCTGAGGGCGCGGTGGTGGGCCGGTACGCAGGCGAGGAGTTCGCAGTCGCAGTACCCGGTGAGACGCTCGACGGCGCTGAAGAGCTTTACCATAGGATCCGTTCCGGGCTGCAGGGCGCTACGCTCAGCGCTGGGGCGGCAACACTGTCGATCGAAACGAGCGGAGCCGACGCGCTGCTGGTCGCTGCCGAGTTGGCACTCTCGAGAGCCAAGCAGTTGGGCCGCGATCGGTGCTCACGGTTCGACTCCACCGAAGATTCAGCCTCGGCAGACGCTCTCGAGCTTCAGCGCTATATGAAAGATGCGTCGGTCGCGACGATTCAGGCGTTGGCCGCTGCCGTAGACGCGAAGGATCCGTACACCCAAGGTCACTCAGAGCGGGTTGCCCAGTATGCTGCGGAGCTTGCAGAATTCCTCGGCGAGAGCCCCGAAGAGGTCGAGCGCGTGCGCAAGGCCGGCACGCTCCACGATGTCGGGAAGATCGGCGTTCCCGACGCGATCCTCGCTAAGCCTGGACGGCTGACCGAAGACGAGCAGCGGGTGATGATGACCCATCCCGTGCTTGGCGAGCTGATCGTCCGAAAGGTGCCTCAGCTCGAGGATCTGGTCGCTGGCGTTCGCTCGCACCATGAGCGATGGGACGGAAAAGGGTATCCCGACGGCCTGGTTGGCGAAGCAATCCCGAAAGTTGCCCGGTATTTGGCCGTTGCAGATACGTATGACGCGATGACGAGCGACAGGCCTTACCGCAAAGGCATGGACGTGAACTTCGCACTGAACGAAATCGAGATGAACGCCGGGTCGCAGTTCGACCCAGAAATGGCGCTGGCGTTTGCGCGGATCATTCGAAAGTCCAGCATTAGAAAAGCTGCTTGATCTGCGCCGGTACTCTTCTTTCATTCATGCTGGAAACCCCCTTGACGGGCCGGTTCGTGAAGGAGAATCAGGGCCTCGTCTTCGCGCCGCCTTCGGCTTACTTCGCGCTAATCAATGGCACGCTGGCCGCCGGCTGCGCGTTCCTGGCGCTCGGGGCGGCGGGGACTTTTGGGTTGCCGGTGGCTTCCGGGCGTGAATGGTGGTTCCTGATGACCGGCGGCATGGTGGTGTTCGCGGCGATATTCGCGAACCTTTCGCTGGCGCGCATCAGCTTCGACCTTCGGGAGCGGACGTACCGGCGTCGGCAGGGCCCGGGCCTGCTGCCGCAATCGACGTACGGTTCTCTATCACGACTCGAGGCGATTCTTCTTCTTTCCGAGCTCAATGCGCGCTCGTCGGCGGGCACCGTGACGTATCACCTCGTGCTGTATTGGAAGGGGGGCGCCGAGCCGTTGATGGTGCTGCAGAACGAGACCTATGCGTTGACGCCCGGCCAACCCCTGAACTTTCGGGCAGGCGCGCTGTATCAGGCTGGAATGCATTACGCGAAGGTTCTGGGCGTGCCGTTTGCGGATCGCTCGTCGGCGCCGTCGCCTTGTCCGGTCCCTTTGTTTTGAGTGGCGAGTCGAACGCCCAGGCCCGAACCTATGCGCGTTGCCCTTCAGGTCACCTGAGAATGCGGGCGCTGCTCGCCAATTCCGGTACCTTTTGGCGATGCTCCGCGTGGACTTCGTGACGCTGTTTCCTGGGATCGTGCAGGCTGCGCTGAGCGACAGCATCATGGCGCGCGCGGTCGAGAAAGCCGCAGTTCGTTTCTCTATTGCCAATCCGCGCGACTTTTGCTACGACGCGCACCAGAAGGTCGACGACACTCCCTACGGCGGGGAAGCGGGAATGCTGATTCGGGCGGAGCCGGTTGCGCTTGCCCTGGAGAGCCTCGACGCTCGCAAGGGGAGCGCCGCTATCGTGCTTACCGCTCCCACGGGCTCGCTGTTCGACCAGAGCGCAGCACGCGAACTGGCGGGCTTTCAGCACATCGCCCTGCTCTGCGGGCATTACGAGGGCTTCGACCACCGGGTCGAGAGCAGCTTGGCGACGCATGTGTTCTCGATTGGAGACTACGTCTTGACCAACGGCGAGCTTCCGGCGCTGGTCATCGCCGATGCCGTGGTAAGGCTGCTGCCGGGCGTGCTCGGGTCCGAGCGGAGCATCGAGGCGGACAGCTTCGCGGACGGCATGCTGAGCGCGCCGAATTATACGCGGCCAGAAAACTGGAGGGGGCTCGAAGTTCCTGCGGTATTGCGGAGCGGCGATCACGCGGCGATACGCAGGTGGAGACGTGAGCAATCGCTGCGCCTCACGCTGCGCCGAAGACCGGAGCTTTTGGCCCGTGCCAGGTTGGAAAAGAGCGACCTGGATATGCTATCCTCCTGAGTTGCGCCCGCAGCCGAGACAAGCTCGGACGGGTCAGCCCTGATATGCGGCTTCCGCCGCTCAAGCCATCATGTCGAAAGCCGCGATTCTCGAAAGCGTCGTGCAGGACCTCAAGAAGACGGACCTGCCCGCCATCCGCCCGGGCGACACCGTTCGCACGTCGGTCAAAGTGCGTGAGGGCAACAAGGAGCGCATCCAGATCTTCGAGGGCCTCTGTATCGCGATCAAGCACGGGGGCATCGCGGAGACGATCACGCTGCGCAAGATCACGAGCGGCGTAGGAGTCGAGAGAACCTTCCCGCTGCACTCGCCGAACGTCGCCAAGTTCGAAGTCGTTCGCCGGGGCCGGGTGCGCCGAGCCAAGCTCTACTATCTGCGCACCAAGGTCGGAAAGGACGCACGAATCCGAGAGCGACGTTAGGCCGTGCCGCTGATCAACGACCTGCTGCCTATCGCTCAAGCGGAGCCCGGCGGCTTTCGCGACGTTATCGACAACCTCGCGCGCACGCCGCTCAGCCAGGTCGTGGCTTTCGTGGCCGTGCTTACGGTCGTCAGGCTGGCGATCTATCCGGTTCTTCTGAAGACGCCGCCTCACAAGCGAACGGGGATTTTCCCGGTATTTCGGTTCTTGAACGAGATGCTCGATGCCTTTGTGTATGCGGGCGTGTTCGTGTTCATGCTCATCAGGCCGTTCCTGGTGCAGGCATTCCTCATTCCGTCCGGGTCGATGTTCCCAACGCTGTACGTGAACGATTTCATCGTTGCGAACAAGGCGATTTACCGCTACAGCACTCCCAAGCTCGGCGATATCGTGGTGTTCCGGCCGCCGGTGTATGCGGCCTCCAAGGATCAGATCGGCCCGGACGGGCAGGTCAAAGTGGATTTCATCAAGCGGTGCAGGGGGCTGCCGAACGATGTCGTCCAGATCAAGAACGGCATTCTTTACCGAAACGGCGTTCCGGACGCAGCGGACGCCAGCTACAAGCACTTCTCGCACACGCCCGATAACGGGCAGACTTTCGAGGAGATTCCGCCGAGCGACGTGCAGGGTGGAATGCCCGACTTCAAGATCGTCCACTACATGGGGCCCTACGCTCCGTGGCACGACAAATACGTGCCGGTGATTACGGTGCAGGGCCAGCCGAACTACGACGGCTCGGGTATCGCCAGGGAATATGCAATCGGAGTAAGTCCGACAGACGACCCCAGCTCTCCGTTCGTAGGCGCGTTCAAGAGGCGAGACGAGCTCACCAGCGAGGAGAACGAACGAATGAGTTATTTGCTCAACGCTCCTCCTGCGGCGATCCCACCGCATCACTACCTCATGATGGGCGACAACCGTAACAATTCGTTCGACGGTAGGTGCTGGGGTCTCATCGATCAAGACGACGTGATCGGGCGCTCCGAATTCATTTGGCTGCCGCTGAACCGCATCGGCCGAACCCGCTGAGGGGCCGCCGGGGTATCCTTGTATCCGGTCCGACATGGGAAATAGAGGCTTCGTACTGCTTCACAACAGCGAAGGCGCCATGTTCATCCTGGTTTCCGGGCTGCTCTTGGTCGCCATGATCGTGGGAGGCGCCCTGCTCGCTCGAATCAACGAGCACAAGGGTAGGGAGCTGAGGGCCAGGCTCAAGTGCCTTCAGGAGGGCGAGGGCCGTCCGAGGACGGAGTAGACCGGACCCGATTGGTCCGGCATTTGCTCCAGTCACCACAAAATGGCGTAATCCGGCCTCAGGCGAGCGACAATAATCAGCCGTATGCGACGTATGTGAATTGACGCCCCACCCCATGGCTCAATCGCTCCGCGTTCCGATTCTGATGTTCCATCGAATCGCGCCCAAGAAGCGCGACTCGATTGTCGCCGGTCAATACGTGTCGCCTCGGCAATTCGAGCGGCATTTGCGCGTGCTGCGTCGGCTCGGATTCGAGACTACGCCGCTGTCCGAGCTGTTTCAGCCATCCATGGAGATCCCGCGCAAGCCTATCGTGCTCACGTTCGACGACGGCTACGAGGACTTCTTTAGAAACGCCCTGCCGCCCCTGGTTCGAGCGGGGATGCGAGCGACTGTTTTCCTGGTTGCAAATCAGATTGGCGGCTCGAATGTCTGGGATCAATCGGCGGGGGACGTGCGCGAATCCTTGATGAATTTAGATCAAATCCGCGAGGCTGCCGGCTTGGGTGTGGAGTTTGGGTCCCATACTCTTGATCACGTCGACCTCACGGCCATCGACCCGGAGGAGGCGTGGCGTCAAATTGCGGACTCGAAGTGCTCGCTGGAAGAAGCGCTAGGCAGTCCGATCAGATCCTTCTGCTATCCGTACGGTCGCAAATCGACGGAAATCATGAGAATGGTCCAGCGTGCGGGTTACCGTATGGCTTGTTCGACGGAGAAGGGTGCGAACACCCCGCTCACCGATCGATTCGCTTTGCGCAGGGTCAATGTGCGCAGCGACACGGTCGGCCCGGTTTTGCTCATGAAGCTCGTCAGGAGCGTTCGCAATGCCTGATAGCCGCAAGCTTTCTATACTCCAAGTCTGTAGCGCGACTCAAGCCGTCTATGGCGCCGTGCAGAGCTTGATGACCTTGGCGAGCGCCCAGCAGCGACAGGGACACCGCGTTGAGTTTCTGACGTTCAAGGGCAAGCCTTTCGGCTCGCAAGTGCGCGAGGCGGGCTTCGGGGTTCGAGAAATCCGCGTACGGACGAAGATCGATCTCCAGGCGGTCGTCCAAATGCGCAGCTTCATGCTCGAAGGGTGCTTCGACATCGTACACACACACCTATCGACTTCGAGCGTCAATGGAGCTATCGCCGCGCGTCTGGCGCGGATTCCTTCGGTAGCCACAGTGCACGGCATGAGCGGCAAGCTGTCATTTTCGGCGGCGAACCACCTCATCGCAGTCTCAAAGAGAGCCAAGGAGCATCTCCTTCGGCAAGGGGTTTCGCCGAGTCGCGTATCGGTCGTGTACAACGGGCTGGATTACGGATTTACCGGAGGAGACCGGTGCGACGTGCGACGGGAGCTGGGATTGAGCAACTCGCATTTCGTGCTGGGGACGGTGTCCAGGATCACGCCTATGAAAGGCGTGGAGTATGCGCTTCAGGCGTTCGCGAAGCTCGCCGGCACTCATGCCGGTCTGCGCTATCTCGTGGTGGGAGAAGGTGACGCCCTCGAGTCTTGCCGCGCACTTGCGAGGCAGCTTGGGATTGCCGACAAGGTCATTTTCGCCGGCTACAAGGAACGGGTCGGACGGTACCTGGCTGCCATGGACCTCTTCTTGTTCCCGTCGCTGAAAGAGGCGATGGGGATCGCCCTGGTGGAGGCGATGGCACTCGGGTTGCCGATTGTCGCGACGGACGTCGGAGGGATTCCCGAGGTGCTCGACTCCAGTTGCGGAATCATGGTCGGGGCCCGCTCGGCAGAAGCCTTGGCGGACGCGACCGCCGGCCTACTCGCCGCGCCTGAGCGGATGGCCGAGTTGGGCCGGCGAGCCCTCGAGCGCCAGCGGACCATGTTTTCGCCTGAAACGATGGAGCGAGACACCGAGAAGATTTATCGGCAGCTTATCGGGCCGAGAACCGGAGACCTGGCCTCGGTGCCCGCAGGCATCACCGCTTAGCGCGGCGATTTGAGTAACCTCGTTCGGCCGCCGGAGGCGGTTCGAACGATGAATCCGGAGGCAATCTCACGAGCGCGATAGCAGCTTCCCGCGGAGGGGCGGCCCTCACGTGGCGCAAGTGGGCCGCGCTCTTCAACATTTACTTCCAGGACGGCGTGGCCTACCGCGCCAGCGCGCTGATTTGGATCACGACGGACTTGGTGCCGGCCCTTACGATGCCGCTCATGTGGGCGAAGGCGGATCACAGCGGTCCGATCGCCGGCTATACGAGCGGCGACTTCGTGCTCTACTACCTGTGCCTGCTTTTTCTGGGCAACTTCATCAGCAGCCATATCATGTGGGACCTGGCGATGGAGATCAAGGAGGGACAATTCTCGACCCAACTCGTGCGGCCGATCAGCTACTACCAGATCTGCTTCTTCCGAAATCTCTCCTGGCGCGTGCTGCGAATGATTCTGTTCGCTCCGATGTTCGTTGGCCTCCTGGCGATCTACAGCTCGTATATCACCCACACGACGCTCTATTTGGGATGGGAGTTTTGGGTATCGCTGATTCTGGGGCATCTGGTCAGCTTCACGACGGTGATGATGATGGCGATGCTCGCGCTGTTCTTCCAGGAAGTCACGTCGATCTTCGAGCTGTATTACGTGCCCACTCTGTTTCTCTCGGGTCGGCTGTTCCCGATCGCGGTGCTGCCGGCCTGGGCGCAGTCACTCGCAAAGCTCCTGCCGTTCTACTACACGACCGGCGCGCCCACCGAGATTTTAATCGGCCGGGTCACGGGCCCTCAGATTCTATCGACTGTGGGAGCGCAGCTCATTTGGGTCGGACTCGCTTATGGGGCCTCGAAAGTCCTGTGGAAGTTCGGTCTGAAGCACTACACCGGCGTGGGGATGTAGACGCCGAGCCGGTATCTTTGAGCCCGTGAGGGGAGTGGTCCAACGCATTTCGGAAGCGGAGGTGCGCGTCGACGGGCGCGCCGTGGGGTCGTGCGCGCGCGGGCTGGCTGTGCTCGTCGCCGCACACCGAGACGATGGCCCGGAGCAGGTCCGAAAGTTCGCCGACAAGCTCGTGAACCTGCGTATTTTCAATGACGCGGAAGGGAAGATGAACCTGAGCATACGGCAGCTCGAGTCTCCTCCTGCGATGCTCGTCGTGTCGAATTTCACGCTCTACGGTGATGCGAGCAAGAATCGGCGCCCGAGCTTCACCGAATCTGCGGCATACGACCAGGCGAAGGAGCTCTACGAGCTGCTTATCCATGAGCTGGAAGACCTCGGCGTAGCGGTTGGCGCCGGTCGGTTCGGCGCCCATATGGAGGTGCGCCTTGTGGGCGACGGCCCGGTAACTCTGATCGTGGACGTTCCGCCCGGCTCTTAGCTACATGTAATCGATTGGCGGGAGGCCAAGGAGCTCACGGCTGGCGTTCCTCGCCGGGACGAATTCCGGGTTTTGAGCTACGTACGCCGCGTGGGCTTCATGCAGCGCGATGGCTGCGGCGGTGGTGACGTTCAGCGAGGTCACGAGACCATACAGGGGAATCGCAACGCTTTCGTCGCACATTTGCTCGATGTCCTTCGGAATTCCCAGGCGCTCCTGGCCGAGCACGAGCGCGCATGGGAAGCTCCATCGAACCTGCCGGATCGGTTGCGAACTTACGCTTAGCGTCAAGGCGTAGCAGCGATATTCATCGCGCCGAGCGCTTTCGACCGCCTCCTCGGCCCGAAGCCAGCGAAATGGCTGCCGAGACAGCGTGCCACGGTTGCCGGCGAAATCGACTGCTCCATCCTCTTCCGGCGTAAAGTCGATTCGTTCGATGCGGAAAGCTTCCGCCAGCCTTAGAAGGCCGCCCTGATTCACATCCTTCTTCAGAGGACACGCGATGAGTCGGATCGGCGCTCTGGGTAATTCGGCGTAGGCTTCTCTGAGTCCGGGATCCTCGGGGGCGTTCTCCGCCTCGCGCCAGGCGTTCTCGAGCGCGGCACGCATGCGCCGTTGGCGCTCGTTCCAAGAAATGAGCTCACCCGAGCCCTTAGCACGCTTAGGCGTAATTCGTTCCACCGTTCCTCCGCGAAAACACCAGCCCTTCCTCGGCCCAGGAGAATACTGGCAATCGTGCAGAGACCGCTGCAAACGTTCGCTCCGATGATTGGTTTACCCGGTCAAGGATGCCCGAGGGTCGCTGGGTGGGATGCACGGATGGCACGCAAACTGAAGATTGTTCGATTGCTCGAACCAGAGCTTTGCCTTGATTGCCCTTTTGCGAGGATTGCAGACGTCGAGAACGCGGACGGCGAGTGCCAGCGCATGATCCACTGCAGACGGCTCGACTGCGACAATTGGGATACGACATCGGCCGAACCTGCTCGGGGGCTGAGCTATGAGGACGTCGACGGCGCGGCGTGAAGCCAGGTCTCGAACGCGTTGTGGGCGGCTTCTAACTTGCGCCGGCGCTTTTCTGCCTTGTCGCGAACGGAGCCAGGCGGGTCCGGCAGTAGACCCCAATTGACGTTCATCGGTGCGAAGTCTCGTGGCGTCTGGTCTTGCAGGTGCGCGATGAGCGAACCGATAGCAGTTTCGCGGGGTGGCTCTGAGGGCTCGAGCCCAGCCAAGCGCGTTACGAGCTGGCGCCCTGCGTAGATTCCCATCGCCGCGGATTCGACGTATCCTTCCACGCCGGTGAGCTGTCCGGTGACGACCAACCCAGGAACGGACCGCACCCGAAGTTCGGCATCGAGGCACCTCGGAGCTTCGAGATAGGTGTTCCGGTGGATCACTCCATAGCGCACGAATTCTGCTCGCTCGAGGCCCGGCACCATTCGAAAGACACGCTTCTGCTCCCCCCATTTGAGCCTCGTTTGGCACGCGACCAGCGAATAGAGCGTGCGCTCGGAATTCTCTGGACGAAGCTGAAGCGCGGCGTAGGGACGCCAGCCCGTGCGTGGGTCGGTCAGGCCGATGGGCTTGAAGTTGCCGAATGCAAGCGACCTTGCCCCGCGCTCTGCAATCGCTTCGATTGGCATGCAACCTGAAAAGTATCGGACTTTTTCCAGGAAGGCCGCCTCCGGGTCGAAGGTCGGCTCGCCGTCTCGCCTGCCGCCTGCCTCGAAGGCGTGAGCAGGCGCACGTTCGGCTCGGACCAGCTCGTCGACGAAGCGCTCATAAGATTCGCGGTCGAACGGGCAATTCAAGTAGTCGTCGCCGCCTTTGTCATACCGGCTCTGTGCGAAAGCGATATCGGTATCGATGCTCGACGCCTCGACAGTCGGACTCACCGCGTCGTAGAAGTACAGCCGATCCCTTCCGGTACGGGCATCGAGCCATGCTGCGAGGGGCTCAGTGGTCAGGGGTCCTGTTGCCAGCACGATCTGTGCGCCCAACTCCAGAAGCCTCTCGGCCATTTCGGGGGTGAACTCGTCTGAGAGGACCTCGATGTTCGGATGCGCGCGTATCCTTTCGGTGATTGAGGCGCCGAATTTGTCGCGGTCGACGCCCAGAGCTTCCCCGGCGGGGACTTCGTGCTGGGCAGCCACCGCGAGAACGAGGGAACCTAATGCAGCCATTTCCTGCTTCAGAAGGCCGGCCGGAGTCGTGGGCAGCTTCGATTTGAGGGAATTCGAGCAGACCAGTTCGGCGAAGTGGCCGGTGGTGTGCGCCGGGGTCATCTTCGCCGGACGCATCTCGTATAGCCGAACGGGGTGTCCGGCGTTGGCTACGTGCCAGGCGGTTTCTACACCTGCGAAGCCCGCTCCTACGACCGTTACCACACCCTGAATGTACCGGTCGCTCCGTCGATCTCGCCGGTAGAATAGGCCATGGCCGTCCAGATCATCATGCCGGAGCTAGGGGAGTCCGTCCACGAAGGCACCGTCAGTCGTTGGCTGAAACAAGAGGGTGAGTTCGTCAAAGAGGACGAACCGGTAGTGGAGATCATGACGGACAAGGTCAACACCGAGCTGCAAGCCCCAGCCAGCGGCATTTTGAAGATACTGATTCCGGAGGGGTCGCCGGTGGAAGTTTGGGCGGCAATGGGCGAGATCGAGGAGAACGCCGCGGCCAAAAAATCCGGTGGGAAAGAGCCTGCCCCTGCTCCGCAAGCCGCACCTCCGGCGGCGGCAGCGAGTCCGACATCCGCGACCGAGGCGCCGGCGCCGACTGTTGCCGCGCCTGCGGGCGCACAGGAGGGCGACCGGAAGTGGTTCACGCCCGTAGTGCGCGCGATCGCCGAAAAGAACTCGCTCTCCGATGCCGAGCTGGAGACGATCTCAGGCACGGGGGAAGGCGGTCGGGTGACCAAGAAGGACGTCGAGGCGTATTTGTCCACTCGGGGGAAGACGGCGCCCGCAGCGGCGCCAAAGGTGGCAGCACCTCAGCCGATCTCTCCGAAACCCACCGTCGCGGGGCCGGATCAACAGATCGTACCGCTCGCGGGGATGCGCAAGATGATCGCCGACGCCATGGTCCGCAGCTCGCAGGTGCCCACCGTCTCGACGGTGACGCAGTGCGACGTGACGAACATGGTGCACTTCCGGGAAAGGAACAAGGAGACGTTCCAAGAGACGTACGGGGTGAAACTGACCTACACTCCGTTCTTCATCAAGGCCGTTACCGAGAGCCTCATGGAGGTTCCGCTCGTGAACGCCAGCCTTTCAGGCGAAGCACAGATCACGATGAACAACGTCGTGCACATCGGCGTGGCCGTGGCGCTCGGCGCGAAGGGGGACGAAGGGTTGATCGTGCCGGTCATCCGAGACTGCCAGAAGAAGTCGCTGATCGATATCGCCAAGGACCTCGAAGCGATCGCGAGAGCTGCCAGGACGAACTCGCTTAAGCCGAGCGACGTACAGGGCGGCACGTTCACACTGACGAACCCAGGCACTTATGGCGCGCTCTTCGGGACCCCGATGATCAACGCCCCCCAGGCGGCAATCTTGGGCACGTACGCGATCCAGAAGATGCCGGTGATCGTCGAGGATATGATCGCTATCCGGTCGGTCATGCATTTGGTGCTCACCTACGACCACCGCATCGTGGACGGCCTTCTGGCCGGAAGGTTCTTGGCCTCCGTTCGCGACAAGCTGCAAACATTCGCGTTCTTCAAGTAGGCAGGTCTTAGAGGTCGATCTCGAAGTACTTGATATCCGGCTGCGGGTTGAAGTTGTAAGGTGGAATCTCGCGGAATCCGAGGCTCTGATAGAGCGCGATGGCCGGCGTCAAGCGGGCAAGGGTGTCCAGCCGGGCGCGACTGTATCCTCCGGCTCGAGCTCGGGTCAACAACTCTAAGGAAAGCGCGCGAGCGATGCCCTGTCCGCGTTGCTCTTTTGCGACGAATATCCTCTTCAGCTCACAGACATCGTCGCCGAGATCGCGAAGCGCTCCGCAACCGACGTATCCCTGGTCGCTCTCCGCGAGGAGCAAAACCCCGGAAGGAGGAGCGTATTTGCCTGGGAGATTCGCGATCTCGTCGTCGAAGCCTTGAAAGCACAGGTCGACCGCCAACTCTTCCGCGTACGTCAGTATCAGGCTGCGGGCGACTGATACCAGCGGATCGTTCGGCGTGTCGACGCTTACGAACCGAAGCAAGTAAGAGCTCCTTCGAGCACCAATGCCGCTTTGCCGAGAAGATGGACACGAGGGCCGGCGACGCGGACCCCGATCTCCGCGCCTCGGGGCGAAGCCTGGTATGCCTTCAGGTCGGCCTTGCCCAATACTTCTGCCCAATACGGCCCTAGCGCGCAGTGGGCCGATCCTGTCGCATCATCTTCGACCACGCCGGCGCCGGGAGCGAAGAAGCGCGAAACGAAATCGTATTGGCTGGAATCGGACTGCGCGGTGACAATGAGCCCTCGAAAGTCCAGCCTCTCGATAGCTTCGATATCTGGGTGCAGCTCGCGCACCGCGCGCTCGCTATCGAGAATCGCCATCGCGTCCATGCGATTTGAACCCACCCAACTCGCTTTAGCTTTGCCGAGCGCGGCTTGGACGCGCTCCTCTACTTCGGCCCCTGCCATCGTGGGGGGCTCGGCCGGAAAGTCGAGCTCGATAAACTGGCCAGCGCGCGAGGCTAGCAATGGTCCGCTTCGCGTTTGAAAAGTGATTCGCCCGGTTTCAGGCGCGAGCCCTGCGTTCCAAAGCACGAACGCCGAAGCGAGGGTCGCGTGGCCGCAGAGATCGACTTCGGTAGTGGGGGTGAACCAGCGAAGGCCCCAGTCCGAGCCGCGCGGAGTGAGGAAGGCGGTCTCCGCATGCTTCATTTCGGCTGCCAGGGACTGCATCTGATGTTCGGTGAGGGCATCGTTTGCGCCAAGCGTCACGACGCCAGCGGGGTTGCCGCGGAACGGCTCGTCGGTAAAGGCATCTACGACGTAGATCGGGATCATCGATTGCGAGTATAGGCGCGGCTCCAGCTACTCATGAGCCGAAAAGCTCAACGGCGAGAACGCCAGAGCGTACGTAGCCTCGTTCAAGTAAGAGAAGTGCAGGGGACCTGGTTCGAAACCCTCGCGTAAAGTGGCGCCCTTACTCGCCCAGCAGAACCCTGAATAGCCGCCAAACGAGGGGACTAGGCCGCGATATGAACCGTGTTCGGGGAAAATGCGTGCGAACATACGGTCGATTTCGACGGAGGACTCAGGGCAGAACACGACGTTGTCCGCTTGTGTGACGACCATGCCGCTCGGGGCGAGCAGGTCCGACAGCTTGGCGTAAAACTCGTCCGTAAAGAGCCGTTCGCTGAGCTCACCTTCCTCGTCTTCGTAAACGTCGGTTGAATCGACCACGATGAGATCGTATGGCGATTCCGGGCGCTGGACAAAGGCGAAGGCATCCTCGATGTGAAGCGAGGCGCGCGGATCCTCGAACGCACCCGCGCTCAGCGTCGGCAAGAGCTGCTTCGAAACTGCGACCACACGTGGGTCGATTTCGACCACGTCCACATGCTCGAGCGATCGGTGACGGCAAAGCTCGCGGAGGGCGCCTCCGTCGCCACCGCCGATAACGAGGGCGCGGCGAAACTGGGACAGAGACAGGGCCGGAATATCGACCAGGCACTCGTGGTAAGCGGCCTCGTCGAACGTCGTGAGCTGGATGTGGCCGTCGAGAAATAACGCCCGGCCGAACACGTCGGTGTCGTAAATATCGATGGCCTGGAAGTCGGAAAGCTCGTGATGCAGGTGTTCTCGCACGTGGACGTTCATCGAGAGCTTGTCGCTGCGAATAGGGAAGGTGAGCGTCATCGCTGAAGTGGGCAGTTTATCTGCTCGGGGTTGGCAGGAACCCACGGGCAGGATGTAGAACCGTAAGCCATGCAAGCAGACCAGTCTCGGCGCCAACTTCTGAAGTCGGGCGCTGCGCTCGCTGCCGCCACGGCGCTGCCGGCTATAGTCGCCGCGCAAGGCGACGAGCGACCAGCGGCTCCGCCCTTTTTGCTTGAAGACATCCAGAAGCAGCTCGCCAAGCCGCTAAGCGACGAGGCAAAGAAACTGCTGGCAGACGCCGTCAAGAATAGCCGTGGCAATTCGGACGATAGGCTCAAGCACAAACTAACTGAGAACAGCGAGCCGGCGATGCGCTTTGTTCCAAGCGGTCGGGAGCGGACATCGGCATGAGCGTCGATCCATTTTCAAGCATCGGAGAGCTCGGGGCTGCGCTGCGATCCAAGAAGGTTTCCTCGGTAGAGCTCACGCAGATGTACCTGGAGCGGCTGCGAACGCTGGGAGCCGCCCACAATGCGGTAGCAGAGCTGACCGAGGACCTTGCAATGCGACAGGCAAGAGCTGCCGACGCGACGAGCTCCAGCAACCCTCTGCACGGGATTCCATTCGGAGTGAAAGACCTGCTTGCCACCAAGGGGATTCCTACCCGGTGGGGCTCGCCGGGACATGCCGACCAGGTTTTCGATTACGACGCGACCGTTGTTTCGAGGCTTCAAGACGCCGGCGGGGTGTTGGTGGCCAAGCTCGAAATGATCGAGCTTGCCGGCGGAGGGAACTACAACGTAGCGAATGCCAGCCGTATGGGGCCGGGGAAGAACGCCTGGGACCCTTCGCTATGGGCCGGTGGATCGAGCAGCGGAAGCGGCATAAGCACGGCGCTCGGCTGCGTGGGCTATTCGATTGGCACGGAAACGAGCGGAAGCATCACTTGCCCCAGCGCGTTCAACGGCTGCACAGGATTTCGGGCGACCTATGGCCGGGTAAGCCGCCACGGTGCGATGGCGCTAGCCTGGACCCTCGATAAGATCGGGCCGATCTGCCGCTCGGCGGAGGACTGCGGACTCGTCCTGAGCGCGATTGCGGGGAAGGACCCCAACGACCCATCGACACTCGATCAGAAGCTGAGTCTGCGCTCCGGAAAGCGTCCGAAGATCGGCCTGCTGAAAGAGGATTTTGCGAAGAACAAGGCGGATGCGGCGGAGAAGTCGTACCACTTTGTTCTGGACACTCTCAGAAAGATGGGCTACGAAACAGCCGACGTGGCTATGCCCGATCTGCCGTATGAAACCGCGATGAACATCATTGTGGACGCCGAAGGTGCGAGCGCGCACGAGAACTTTATCCGTAGCGACCGATTCCAGATGCTCCAGGATGTGGACCAAGTGGCGGGCTTCGCAGCGGCGCTGGAGACCAAGGCGATCGACTACCTGTGGGCGATGAGGCTTCGAAACGAGGCGCTGCAGGCGAATCGGATCTGGGAAAAATGCGACTGCATCTTCACGCCCGTTTTCTATCACAAAGCGGTGCCGGTCGATCAGCCTTTGGACAAGACCTGGGTGAACATGGGCGGCGAAATGATCTCGCCGCCGAACCTTCTGGGGTGGCCGGCAATGGCATTTCCGATGGGGTTCGAGGACGGCGCCCCGCTGGGCGGGCAGATTATAGCGCCGTGCTTCGAAGAAGCGACATGTTATCGGATTGTGCGGGACTTTCAAAGGGTTACGGACCTCCATAAGAAGCATCCGAGCGGAGCATGATAGACTGGGCCTCGATGAATCGCATCGCGCTCGTCCCGTTGTGCGCCTTAGCCTTCGGCTATGCCGGCGCTCAGATTCCCGGCGCCACGCCAAATGTGCTGAAGGTGCGCGTCGAAGCCGGCTATGGCTTCAGCGGCGACTTCACAGACTTCCGAGGCAACAATACGCATCTGGAGGGCCCGTTTATTGGCGCTGAGCTTCCGATCTACAGCATGTTCGATACCGATGTTGCCGTCGGGTTTCAGTGGTTCGGGGGCGGCAGACTTTTCCACGGCAGCGACTCCGATGGGGACGTCTACCGGCTGCTCGGCACGGTGCGTCACGTTTTCGGCAAGAGCGGCCTGTACGGCAAATTTGGGGCAGGGTTTTCACACTGCGAGCCGCGAGCCGTCGAGTTCCATGGGGACAGCGGTTCGGTAGCGATGTTTGCCGTGGGCACGCCGCTTACGGGCGGGTTTCTACGGCAGCTCAGCCCGAACCTGGAGCTGAGCTACTTCGCTTCCGGGTCGGGGCAACTGCGCGGGCTGTTCATCGGGCTTGTCGGCAGCTTGTAGCGGCCGGACCCGGTGATCTGCCGCAGATGGGTCCATCCGCATCGCAGTCGGTGGCGTGCAGGTAACCTGAGTAGCTTCCATGGCACACAGAGGACTGAGAGTCGCCGTCGTGGGGGCAAGCGGATACGCGGGTGCGGAAATCGTGCGCCTTCTTGCGAGCCACCCTTGCGCCGAGGTCGCATTGGCGACATCCGGGCGTAGCGCGGGCCGTCGACTTTCCGAACTGTGCCCCTGGCTGCATACCGATTTAGTTCTCAGCGACTTCGATCCGGCGTCGCTACGGGCGGATTTCACCTTCCTTTGCCAGGAAGCCGGATTCGCGTTGGAGCACGCTCCGGAACTGCTCGCGACGACGCGCGTAATCGACCTGTCCGGCGACTTCCGTCTGAAAGAACCGTCGGTTTACGAGAGGTTCTATCAAAGGGAGCGGCCGAAAGGCGCTGCTGACGTGCGCGCCGTTTACGGACTTCCCGAACTCACGGACGTCGAAGAGCTTGCTGACGCCAAGATCGTGGCGAATCCCGGCTGCTATCCGACCGCGGCGCTCCTGGCGCTCATGCCGCTGATCGCCTCCGGAACGGTTGTCGGCACGCCGATCGTGGATGCCAAATCGGGAGTATCCGGGGCGGGCCGCTCGCGCAAGGAAACGGACTATCTTTTCAGCGAGCTGAGCGGCGGCTTCAAGGGGTATGCCATGGTCGGGCACAGGCACACGCCGGAGATCGAGCAGATGGCCGGTCGCCCTGTGCGATTTTCGCCTCATCTGATCCCGGCGGCGCGAGGGATCGAAGCCACGATTCATGCGCAGGTGACGAAGCCGCCCAGCGCTGAGATGTTCCAAGCGTTCTATAACGGTCGGCCGTTCGTGCAGGTGGTCGGCTCGCCGCCGTCGACGAAGCTCGTTCACGGCTCGAACCTTTGCCTCATCAATGTGGACTACGACGCGTCCACCGAATTTGCGGTGGTGTCGAGCGTGATCGACAACCTAGTGAAAGGCGCCGCAGGGCAGGCGATCCAGAACATGAACATTATGGCGGGTTTGCCCGAGGAAACCGGGTTGCCGGTGAGCGGGGTGTGGCCATGATCCCAGCGGGTTTTCGATTTGCAGGTGTGCGGTGCGGCTTGAAGAACAAGCGGAACGACCTCGGCCTGTTGGTTTCCGACAGGCCAGCGGCGAGCGCGGGCGTCTTTACTTCGAACAACGTCCGAGCGGCGTGCGTGGACTACACCCGGGAAGTCGTCTCGAAGGGCGGCATGCGGGCGATTGTGGTGAATAGCGGCAATGCGAATTGCTGCACGGGGCTGCAAGGGGAACGCGATACGGCTCGCATGGCCGAACTGGCAGCTTGCGCACTCCGTTTGGACCCGGGCCAGGTAGGCGTCGCTTCGACGGGGGTCATCGGTCAGATCCTCGACATGTCGAAGGTCGAGCGCGGCGTCGAGGAGGCTGCCGGCTTGCTGGGCGACGATCCCCGGCCGTTCATGGATGCAATTCTTACGACCGATTTAGTCGAGAAGCAAGCGAGCGCCCCGGCTGGACGGGCCAGCGTCTATGGCGTCGCCAAAGGCTCTGGGATGATCTCGCCGAACATGGCCACCATGCTTGCCTTCGTCGTCACAGATGCGGCTGTAGACGGTTTGGACCTCGCTTCTATTTTGAGGGATGCCGCGGACAATTCGTTCAACTGCATGACGGTGGATGGGGACACTTCGACCAACGACATGCTGCTGGTGATAGCGAACGGGGCGTCGGACTACCAGGCGTCGGAGGAGGAATTGCGAGCGGGCATTTCGTCCGTGTGCCTTTCTCTCGCGAAGCAGGTCGCACGTGACGGCGAGGGCGCAACGAAGCTAATCGAGGTTCGCGTCACGGGCAGCGAAGATCCGAAAAAGATCGCGCGCACCATCGCAGAATCGCCGTTGGTCAAGACGGCGATGTTCGGCTGCGATCCGAATTGGGGCCGGCTGCTCATGGCCGCCGGGCGGGCGGGCGTGCCGTTTTGCCTGGAGGACGTACGGCTTTCGCTACACGCGGGAGGAGACGAGCATGTGTTGTTCGAGAACGGCGGGCCCGCGCCATTCGACCCCAAGCACGTTTCCGTGGCTCTTAAGTCGGACAACGTCTTGGTCGATCTCGTTGTCGGGGCAGGGAGCACGGAGAGCATCTACACGTGTGACCTTGGCTACGGATACGTACGGATCAACGCCGAGTACCACACCTAGTATCGTGCCGGGTCGAGTGCCAGCAGCGCGTCGCGGATTCTATCGCGGATTGCGCCGTGGCGCTCGAGATCGAACGAGTGAACGGGGGCGTCGCGAATCTCAGCCGGGATCGAGAGCGGCGGCAAGGTCGCGAGCCCCGGATCCTCGGAATCGAAGCGCGGGACGACATGCGCATGAAGGAACGGATCCTGGTTGCCGTAAATCGAGTAATTGATTCGCTTGGCGCCTGTCGCCGCTCGGACGGCATCGCCGACGAGGCTCATATCAACGAGGAAAGCGCGCCTGGCGTCTGGCTCGAGGTCGTTCAACTGGCTTACGTAGGGGTACGCCAGAAGCAGCACGTAGCCGGGAAGGAATTGGGCGTCGCCCATGACGACGAAGCCGCTTGGCAGACGGGCGACGAGCTTGGGGCTCTTGCCCGTCAGGAGCGGGGCCATGCGCCGTTCGTAGAATTCTGGACCCACGGACCCATGAAACCAGAGGTGAGCAGGAAAAAGCCCCGTCAGATTGGCGGGGCCCCTGATCTAAGGAGGGTTTAGAGCCCCTTATCGGCGATGAACTTCAGAATGTCGGCTATCCGGCATGAGTAGCCCCACTCATTGTCGTACCAGCTCACGACCTTCACTAGATTTCCCACACCGACGGTGTCGACCGAGCTAAAGATGCTCGAATACGGGTTCCCTTTGAGGTCGGTCGATACGAGCGGCTCGTCCGAGTAGGCCAATATTCCCTTCATCGGTCCTCTGCTGTACTCGCACATAGCCTGGTTGATCTCTTCGATGCTCGCTTCTTTGTTCAGCAGCGCAGTGAAGTCGACGACCGAGACCGTGGCGGTCGGCACCCGGAAAGCCATTCCGGTGAAACGGCCCTTCAGCTCCGGAATAACGAGTCCCACCGCCTTGGCCGCGCCCGTGCTGCTCGGCACGATGTTCTGAGCGGCTGCGCGCGCGTCCCGGAGGTCCTTAGCCGCCGTATCCTGGGTTTTCTGAGAGTTCGTGTAGGAGTGGACGGTCGTCAGCAGCCCCTTGTCGATGCCGAAGCGCTCGTGGAGCACCTTGGCAACCGGAGCGAGACCGTTCGTCGTGCAGCTCGCGTTCGAAATAACCCGGTGCTTCGCTGGATCGTACATCGCCTCGTTTACGCCGAGCACGATCGTGACGTCCTCATTCTTGGCCGGGGCCGATATGACCACCTTCTTCGCGCCGGAATTCAGATGGGCGGCCGCCTTCGTGGCGTCTGTGAACAGACCGGTGGATTCGACAACAATATCGACTCCGACCGAGCCCCAGGGAATCGCTCCCGGGTCTCGCTCGCTGAAAACTTTGATCGGCTTGCCGCAGACGGTCAGCGAACCTTCGCCATGGCCGACTTCTCCTTTGAATGGCCCATAAGTGCTGTCGTATTTGAACAGGAAGGCGTTCGTGGCCGTATCCGTCAGGTCATTGACGGCTACGACTTCGATCTCCTCGGGATGGCGCTCGAGGATGGTGCGGAGGGAAAGCCTTCCGATGCGTCCGAAACCGTTGATGCCTACTCGTGTTGCCATTTCTACTCCATGAACTGGCGACAAGTTTACCGGACAGCGGAGGGGGTGCCCGGCTCGTGCAGGATGCGCAGCCCGACCAGCCAGCCAATGGTGATGCAGGCTGCGCAGCATACAAAGGGCGAGTAACGGCCGAAGTCGGCTCCCAAGTGAAGCTGCACGCCAAGCGGCTGGAGCTTCTCATAAAGCGTCGAACCGATCGGCGCTCCGATGATCGCTCCAACGCCCTGAGCGGTCATGATGGCTCCCAGATTGACGCCGCGCCGAGCAGGGTTGATGTCGCTGACGCTCGCCATCCACGCCGGAATGGCCAAGAGGAATCCGATGCCAACAGGCACGGCGCCGACGGCGAGAATCCAAGGCTGTCGCAGCGCCGGCACGAACGCCCCCGAAGCGATCGCCCACAGCCCGCAGGCGCACAAGGCCATGCCGATATGCACGGCACGTATGCGGCCTATCCGTTCGCCGAATTTCGACATCGGCACACTGGCTGCGGCCATGACCACCGCGCCCGGGAAGATCAGAGCGCCCACCTGGGTTTCGCTGTAGCCGAATTCCTGGATCGGAAAGATCTTGAAGATGGCCATCGGAAAGCCGATGCCTGCGAACGTGATCACAGCGAGCGTGAGGTACTGCGGGATCTGGCGCATCGACTCGAGGAAGTCGCGAATGCCTATCTCGCTGTGCTCGGTGTGAGCGAGCGGATGCGATGTGTCGCTGGGAATGAATTTCCACACTGCCAGCGCGGCAAATGCGAACAGCACGGCCGCCAGGATCAAGCCGGCCCAGCGCACGTGTGCCAAGTCGTTCACCACGCCTTCGATCGGGAACGCCAGCGCGATGCCGAGCATATAGCAGATGTTGAGCATCGACATGGCTTGCTGCCGCTCTCCGTCCTCGACGGCGTCTCCGACGGCGGAGAACGCTGCCGGCCAGAGCATTGCGGCTCCGATCCCGTCGAGAACGCGCAGCAAAATGAGCGCGATTACCTCCCACGCACCGGCTCCATGTGGCACAGCGAGAGTAAGAAGCGCAGTGCAGACCGTGATGCAAGGCCCGATCAGCATTAGCCGCTTCGGCCCATAGCGGTCCGCGAGATGGCCCATCGGGCTCTTGAAGACCGCCTCGCTAAGCAGGAACGCGACGAGCACGTACCCGATGATCGCCTCGCCGAGGCCGCGTCCGTTCGGTATCCAGCTATGCCCTTCAGGGACGCCGGCGAGATAAACCGGCATGGTCGCGATGTTGAGCACCGCATAGCCGATTTCCGCGCACAGCGCGATCAGAAGCAGTTTGGAAATCCGCCTGAACAGCGATTGCCTCGGTTGTTCGGGCGTGGTCGGCGCCTCGGCAGTGATCATCGAATCGCAAAGAACCTATCGCATTATGAAGGCTCGGGGTTGCAATCGGGTCGGACGGACCTAAGCGCCCCCTTCCATGCGTCGATAGATCATATATGATTCTGCGACCGGCCAAAAGGCCATACCGAGAAGGAGCGCAATCATGATGGCAAGCGGGGTTCCGACGATGGCGAGAAGCACCCCGACGAGCCCTCCCCAAAACCAGAGCCTGGCCGCCGACTTGTGGGTGGCATCCCAAACGTCTTCGCTCGCCAACGTCCAAGGGGTTCGCACCCCCACGTAGAAGTTTCGCTTGACCTTGCCCATGACGTTGCCGAAGAGCGCGAAGAAGAGAAAAACCACCGCGAGGAGCGCCTGGTTGATCGCGATCGAAGAGCCGGCCGCTCCCTGCACGATGAGCGCGTGCAGCGCTGCCATCAGCACCGAGCAAAGTAGGAAGACGTAGGCGTAAGTCCGGCCGAAGCGGTCCATGCGGAAGCCTTTAGGGGAGAGGGCGGGCAGGATAAGCGTAAAGACGAGCACCATCGCGACCAGGCACGGACCCATCAGCAAAGGGAGCCACTTGCTGCCGTAGCCGTCGACTTGGCCGTGGATGTTCCAGTGAGTTGGGACGCGGTCGGGCAGAATCGCCGAGTAGACCACGCTGTACACGACGGAAAGAATCATTAAGCCCAATTGGGCGAGGATGGATTTACGAAGGGTCATGGCTTGGTTTGGGGTCGGGAATCCCGACATCGAAGAGGTCCATCAGCGCGGCCGCAAGGCCCTGCAGGACCGTTGTGTTCAGCGAGTAGAGAATCTGTTGCCCTCTGCGGCGCCTCTCGATGAGGTCAGCGTGCGAGAGCACCCGGAAGTGGTGCGACATGGAGGCTGCACTAATCGGGAAGTAGTCGGCAATCTCGCCGGCGGTCATGTCGCGCTCGCGAAGCAAGCTGAGAATCCGCCGCCGGGTGGGGTCCGATATCGCTCTAAAGACTTCATCCACGGGTGTATCGCTGAGATATTTAGCTAACCATCTAATTGTATGCGGGGTATGGGTCCGTTTTGGGTAGAAAGCCTCGGTGACCGGTATCCTGTGGCGGTGAGCACGGGGAAGCGGGCATACGACCTCCTGAGAGCGTACGTCGGCTCTGAATGGGACAGGATCCGCGGCGTCGAAGAGACCTTTGCCGAGCAGGAGCTGAACCAGGCCATGCAAGATCCGGCGCCTGCTCCGGCCGAGCCGAGGCCGGTTCTTGCCACTCCCACCCCGGACAACATGGCGCGTGCACGCCAGATTTTAGGCGTATCGAACTCGGCCAGCTTCGCCGACGTGCGTCAGGCGTTCGAGCGCCTCAACAAGCGCAGCAGCCCACAGAATTTCCCTCCCGGCTCGACCGAGGCAGGCCAGGCGGCCGAGATCCAGAAGCTGGTCCACTGGGCCTACGCAGTGCTGTCGGACAACGTCGACAGCACCGAGCGCAGGTTCCGATCGCTGGAGATCGAGTAGGGGAGGAGCCGTGGGCCGAGTGTTAGTGTCAGCTGCCTAGTGTTCGGTGTTGAGTCTTGAGTGACGGGCAGCGCAACCCGACGCCGAGTGCTCAACCACCGATCATTCCGCTAGGCCGAAGTGCAGCAGTGCGAGTTGGAGCACTTTGCGCTGGGGGGAGGGCATGGGCAGCGCCGAAATCTCCCCCGGCATGCCCCACCTGAGCTCGGGGCTTGAATCGGGAATGTGCGCCGCGTATGCCGTCAGTTCGATACGGTGATTGGTCACCGAGTGCCGCACGACGCCAAGTCTTTCGACCGGCAAGGATCTGAGCAGATCTGCGAGAGCGGCCGGCTCGCATTCGCGGCCTTTTTCTGCGCGAGGAAACTCCCACATGCCTTCCCACCATCGGCCCGGGGGAATCCGTCGAACGCCGAGCCGGTCACCAGCAAGCAGCACCCATGCCGAGTGAGCGAGGCGCAATGGCTTAGCGGGAGCGGCGGGCGTCGGCAGCTCGCCTTGAAGTCCCCGAAGCCGCGCTTCGCAAGTAGAACCAAGCGGGCAAGCAGCACAATCCGGAGCCACCGGCTTGCATACCGTGGCGCCAAGCTCCATCAGGGCTTGGTTCCATTCGCCGGGCCCTGTGCTTCGGAGTTCGTCCGCGGCCCAAGCGAGCGCAGCACGATGCAATCTCGTGCCGCAAGAACGGTCACCCGAGTATCGGGAATAGACGCGCCGCACATTTCCGTCCACGACCGGGACCGGCTCACTGAAAGCGATGCTGGAGATGGCTGCAGCGGTGTATTCCCCAACTCCTGGCACTTTTCTCCACATCTCCGCCGAGCTGGGCATGCCGCTCTGAGCGACTGAGATCGCGCCTTGGCGAAGCTGCCGGCAGCGTTTGTAGTAACCGAGTCCCTGCCACATAGCCAAAGCGTCTTGCTCGGTTGATCTGGCGAGCGCCTCGATCGTGGGGAAGCGTTCCATCCAGGCAATGTAGTACGGGACAACCGTGGACACCTGGGTTTGCTGGAGCATTACCTCGCTGACCCAGATTCCGTATGGATCGGGCCGGTCGCGCCAAGGCAACCGACGCTTGCTCGCTCTGTACCAACCGAGCAATGGATCCAGAGGTTTGGAAGGCACCTCCGAAAGTTTACGCCGAGCTAGGCGCAGATTAGGCCGAACTGATGCAGGGTCTCCTCAACGTCTGGGCTGTGGATGAGCGCTCTACCAATTACGAGGTAATCGGCGCCTTCCGCGAGAGCTTGGTTGGCATCGCCGACGCGCCTTTGGTCGTGGTGGTTCGTGTTTGGCAGGCGGATGCCGGGCGTGACGATGATTCCTTGGTGGCCGATGGCACGCCGGATCGCTTTGATCTCATGGGGCGAGCAGACGACGCCGTCCATATCGAGATCTATGGCGAGTCTCGATAGCTCGACCATGTGCTCCTCGATGGTGCGGGGAACTCCAAGATCATGGTTTAGGGTGTGTTGATCGAGCGAAGTTAGTACGGAAACTCCCATGAGAAGCGGCCGATTCTCATCGCCGCAGTTGAGCGCTTCTTCGACCGCGGCCGTGATCATCGCCGGACCGCCGGAGATGTGCAAGGTGAGCATCCACACGCCGCGGCGAGCGGCTTCGCATACGGCAAGGGCGACGGAGTTGGGGATGTCGTGGAACTTGAGATCCAGGAAGATTCGATCGGCGCCTGCGTCTCGGAGCCGGTCGACGACCTGCAGGCCGTGCGGCAACGTGAGCCCATGACCGATTTTGAAAGCGCCCACAAACGGAGCAAGCTTCCGGGTGATCCTCAGCGCTTCGTCCAAATCGACGGTGTCCAGCGCACATATCACCTTGCGATTTTGTCTATTCATCCCTTACACCCCAATCCTATTGTCTTCGATTTATCGGGTTGAGGGAAGATTTCGTGAAAATCGTGCGAACTTTGTGGGACCTTTCGCACGTCGCGGCAAGCTTTTTGTCTCGAGCGACTGATTGCGTCCGGCTCTACGCGTCGGGATACAGGTTGCGAATGAGCATTTTGACCGTGGCGCGCAGGTCCTTGTCCATGTGCATCATCTCCGAGATCTTCTGATATCCATGCATCATGGATGTGTGATCGCGGTCTCCGAATAGCGAACCGATGTGCTTCCACGAATCTCCCGTGATCTCGCGCGTGATAAACACGGCGATATGTCGAGCATGTACGATGGGAGCCTTGCGGGAAGTGCCCTTGATTTCATCGGACGGGATTCGGAAGTGTCTGCCGACCGCATCGACGATCTGGCCGAAGCCTGGCTTTGCTAGCACTCCTGAGCGGTAGTACTGTTCGACCATGCGCTGGGCGAGCTCCATGTTCAAGTCGGAATCGCAGATGCTGGCCTGCGCTGAGAGCTTGGTCAGCGCGCCCTCGAGGACTCGAATATTTCCAGGCACATTCTCTGCCAGATACATCGCCACATCGTGGCCGAGGGCGACGCTCTCCTGGCCGGCTTTACTGAGGAGGATCGCGCAGCGGGTTTCGGTATCCGGAAGCTGCACGTCGGCGACTAACCCCGCTTCGAATCGCGACCTGAGCCTTTCGTCCATAAGATAGAGGTCGCGGGGCGGCCGATCCGACGTGAGAACAATCTGCTTTCCCAGCGAGTGCAGATAGTTGAACGTGTGGAAAATCTCTTCCTGGGTCTTATCTTTGCCGGCGATGAACTGGATGTCGTCGACCAGCCACATGCCGACCGAGCGCTGCGAGCGACGGAACTGGTCGGTCTTGCCGTTTTGAAGCGCGGTGATGAACTCTTCGGCGAAGCGTTGGGCGCTCACGTAGGCAAGAGGAAACTTCGGATTTGCCGTCAGCACTTCTCGCGCGATCGCGTGCAGCAAATGGGTCTTCCCCAGGCCGGAAGAGCCGTAGATGAAAAGCGGATTGTATTTGCTGCCGGGCTTCGAAGCGACCGCACGCGCACCGGCTACGGCGAGCCTATTGCTCTGTCCGACCACGTAGGTTTCGAAAGTGAATCGTTCGTTTGGCCGGAATGCAGTTTCCTCCAGACTGGAAGTAGAGATGACGTTGTCCGACGGCTCGGGGCGAACGGCCACCAGCGCCTTATCCCGCAGCTCGGTTCGCAACTCGATGGTGACCGGTCTGCCGATTTCGTCGGACAAAAGTCCCTGGAGGGTGGTCAGGTAGCGCTCGCGGACCCACTCCATTACGAACCTACCCGGCACATTGACGTGCACGGTATCGCCATCGATCGAGGCTGGTGTCAGCGGCCGAATGAAGCGGTCGAGCCATGCGGAAGGCACTTCGTTCCCAAGTCTCTTCAGAACACCATCCCACGCTCGCTTCAGGACGATCAGATCGTCGGTGTCTTCGAGAGTGAACTGGTTTTTCATGGTTCGTGCTGGCGAACTCCGGCGGGGTGGGCTTGGATTATACACACGCAGGCCGGTACTTCCAAGCAGGCTGGCGCACTGACTGTAGGCAAGAAAAACCCATAAGAGGGAGATTCTAAGTAGAGACACGGAAACATGATGAATTTTCGAGATTTTTCATGTTAAATCATCCGATTTCTGCTGCTCCAAGGAAGTTGTATGACAGGCGTCTACAACAACCGCTCCGGTTCTGTCACGCTCTTCGGAAGATACGATATGAACGCGGAGCCGCGCACTCGAGCCCTCGGAGTTTTGAATGGTCGCGATATGTCGGGACTCCTGCTTCGGGCCTGGGCAGACAGCGCCGAGGTGCTGCTTGCTGCAGACGGAGCAGCCGATTTTCTTCTTGCCGTGGGAGCGACGCCAAGGGTGACGATCGGAGATCTCGACTCGATTTCGGATGCCGGCCGGAGCCGTTTGCTATCGGTGATCGAAGACCCCGAACAGGACAGTACGGATTGCGACAAGCTACTGCGGCTGGCCGCCTCGCTGGGGCTGCGTCAAATCACTTTGACAGGCGTCGAGGGGGATTTGCCGGATCATATCCTCGCGACCTATTCGAGTGCGGCTTCGAGTTCTCTCGACGTGCGGTTTGCCTATCGACGAGGCATAGGGTGGCTGTTGAAATCAGGAAGCTCAATCCGCGTAGCGGCGAAGGAGGGCTCTCGAGTTTCCCTGATTCCTATCAATCTGTGTGCGGGGGTCAACCTCGACGGGGTGGTTTGGCCGCTTTCGGAGGCGTTACTGGCGCCCGGGGAGCGCGTGAGTATTTCGAATCGGGCAACCACCGCCTCGGTGAGCGCGAAGGTGGCGGAAGGCTGCGCAATCCTCTTCGTCGAATACGCTGAATCGGAGATGCCTATTTGGGAGCCGTGAGCTTATTCGCGCTCGTCACGCTCGCGCCGATCGATTGGGCCGTCGTTGGCCTTTTCGTGCTGGCGATCCTGGTTCTCGGCTTCTCGGCGCGGCTTCGCTCGGCTTCCGTGCTTCAATACCTGGTCGCGGGGAGGAATCTCACGCTGACGGCATTCGTCGCAACGCTCGTCTGCACCTGGTACGGCGGCATTCTGGGCATCGGCGAGTCTGTGAGCTACTACGGAGTGGGCACTTGGCTGCTCCTGGGAGTGCCGTACTACGTGTTCGCCATCGTGTACGCGCTCGCGTTTGCGCGCAAGGTACGGGCGAGCGATCAGCTCAGCTTGCCGGAGCGGCTGGAATCTAAGTGGGGAAGATCGGCGGGATTAGTGGCGGCAGGGCTGGTGTTTCTACTCGCCGTGCCCGCCGCGCACGTGCTCATGGTGGGCGTGCTGATTCGCGAGCTAACGAATTGGCCCCTCTCGGCCAGTGTGGCGATCGCTGTGGTGGCAGGCGGAGCGCTTCTGTACAAGGGCGGGCTACTAGCCGACGTACGCGTTGCGCTGCTGGCATTCGTGATGATGTATGTCGGGTTCTTTACCATCGATGCGTACTGCCTTATCCACTATCCTCCGGCGCAAGCGTTAGCCTCGATCAGCGACAAGAACCTCTTAACATTCACCGGCGGTTCGCCGTTCGCCGTGGTCGTGAGTTTCTTCGTTTTGGGGGCGTGGACGCTCGTGGACCCCGCATTCCACCAACGGGTCGCATCGGCAGAAACTCCAGACTCCGGAAGTCGCGGAGTACTCATATCGGTTGGATTTTGGGCGCTTTTCGATCTTCTGTCGATCAGCGCCGGGCTGTACGCGCTGGCCCTGCTGCGGCCGTTGCCGGCCGAGCCGCTGACGATCTTCCCCGAGCTTGGCCAGAGGGTGCTGCCGGCCGGTCTGAAGGCTGTTTTTCTTTGCGGGATGCTTGGCACGATTGTTTCGGCGATGGTTGCCTATACACTTGTGAGCGGGGCGACGGTAGGACGGGAGATTGCGGGACGAATTTTCCGAACAGCCTCGGACCGGACGATTACGAGCTGGATGCGACTCGGCGTGGTGGCTGCCGGGATACTTGCGGCATTCCTGGCCCTGACCATAGACAGCGTAGTCGACCTCTGGTATGCGTGGGGAGGGTGTGTGATCGGGGCGCTGTTAATTCCGGTGACGCTTGCCTATTTGGGAAGGGCGAGGTGCGGCCGGTCGGCGATCGTAGCATCGATGTGCTGCGCATTCGCGGTTTCTTTCGCGTGGCTTTTATACGCACAGCGAACTAACAACACCTTCTATGAGGTCGGATGGATGAGAGTTTCGGGTACGTGGAGGTTATTTGCCGGACCGCCCCCGAAGAGCCTCGAAGGGGCCGATGGCGCATCGTACGAGTTCAGCATTGGCACATTACTGCCAGGCTTGGTAATCTCGGGTGCGATCATCGGAATCGGCGAGCTCGCAGCAAGAAGGACGAATCATGGTCGACAACCTGGAAAATAGCAACACCGAGTCGCAAGGCGGAACGCCCGCAAACGGCCAAGAGACCGCTGAGGACTCAGTGGCCCACGTCGGTTTGGCATCGGAAGGCTGGAGCTCGCCTCAGGGCGATCTTTCCGGGCAAGGGATCTCACCGGCGATGTGCATGCTCGGGAAGCTCGTTTTGAAGCGTGGGGGCGCGGAGACGGACATCGAGTATCCGATCAATCCTCCTTGCGTCATTGGCAGGTTCGATCCGTCGGTCGGACCCGTAGACATCGACCTGGGACCGATCCCCGAGGGCTCGTACATATCGCGGAAGCATGCGGAGATCCTTTGCGAAGATGGCGGCTGGAAGGTTCGCGATCTCGGGTCTTCGAACGGCACGTTCGTGGTGCAGGGCGGCGATTTCGAGCGCATCGAAGACGCGGATATCCACGACGGCCAGGAAGTGGCCTTCGGGAACGCACGTTTTGTCTTCCACGACGTGAGCCCGACGCCCGAGAGCGAGCAGTCAGAGCAAGGCGCCCAGGAATAGGTGCGTGTCATAGCGGAACGTGACTGTTCCGCCTGCCTGATATCGATCGAACAACCTTTTTAGAGCCTGGATCATCGCGTCGTGCCCAGGCTGGCCTGCTTCCGGAGCGTAGGAGCTGGAGAGCAGTCGCCCTTCCAGGCCTGTGTAGTCCAGGGTCTGACTGTTCTCGAACACTTCATGTCTCATCGCAGCCGGAGCGAAAAACCGGCCGATCGCGTCGTCGTCGGTCTGTCGGTGGGTGACGAGCTTGTACTCCGGGGAGTGCTCGTTCAGTAGGTCCTCGTATTCCCCGGAGAAACCCTCGCGCTCGTTCGCCCGCTGATTCCACGCGAGCGCGACCCAGCCAGGCGGCCTCAGGATGCGGACGATCTCCTCGCGGGCCGGTTCGGGGTCGAACCAGTGAAACGCCTGGCCCGCTGTGACGAGGTCGACGCTTCCTGGCGGGAGTCCGGTGTTCTCGGCTCTGGCGTTTACGGAGTTGAAATTGGGATAGCTTTCCAGCTCGGTCTCGGCCGCGGAACGCATCTCGGCATTCGGCTCGACGGCGAAGACTGTCGCACCCATATCGAGAATCGGCTTGGTCATGATCCCGGTCCCGCTGCCGATGTCGGCGACCACGGCGCCTGGTCCCACGCTGCACGACCTGGCGATCTCGTCGAACATCGCGGTCGGATAGCCCGGGCGGTATCGCACGTAGTTCGCGACTCGGGATGAGAATCTCTTAGTGGGGTCGAGCACCATAAGAGGGTATCTGAGTTCGGCGCTTCGGATGGGCATACTTGAGCCGTGCCGCCAAGACCTCGCGCCCTCCGAACGGGCGATCGTATCGCCCTCGTGTCCCCGTCATCCGCCTCGGCTCCGGAGCGGCTCGACAGAGGAATAGCTTTTCTTCGCTCGGAGGGTTTCGAGCCCGTCCTCATGCCTAGCGCACTCTGCAGCGATGGCTATTTGGCCGGGTGCGACGCCCAGCGAGCCGAAGACCTGCAAAGGGCATTCGACGATCCCACCTTAGCCGCCGTGCTCTGCGTGCGCGGCGGATACGGTGCGGCCAGGCTCCTTCCGCGCCTCGACCTTGACGCAATGGCGGCCTCGGGCAAACTCTTTATGGGCTACAGCGACATCACGGCTCTGCATTTCGCGCTCAACTTGCGAGGATTGCCGACGGCCCACTCGCCGATGGTCGTATCGTTCGAGCACGACAAGGTTCCCTGGGTTGCGGAATCTTTCCTCAGCGTTCTTCGAGGTGGCGGAAACCTTAGCGAGCGGGCGCCCGCCGGCAATGTGTTGGTTGGCGGCACGGCCAGAGGAGTTGTTGCCGGCGGCTGTCTCACGCTGATGACCGATTCGCTCGGCACACCGCACGCGTTCGATGGAAGCGGCAAGATCGTTCTGATCGAAGATGTGGGCGAGGAGGACTATCGCGTCGATGGGAACCTGACGCATCTGTTGAATTCTGGCGCTCTCGATGGGGCCCGCGGAATTGTGGTTGGAGAAATGACCGGTACGAACGAGCGCAAGACGGAGCGCGAGACCGTGCCGTGGCAGCAGATCGTGAGCGAGCGTTTGGGCGGCTTGGGAATCCCGATCATCACGAACTACCCGTTCGGCCATGTGGACAACATGCTGACCCTGCCCCTTGGCATCGAAGCGACGCTCGACGCGGACGCGGGAACATTGACCTACACCTCGCCGCTGGCATACTTAGGGTCGGAATGAAACTGCGAAAGCTGTCGCGTGGGGACACGATCGCACTCGTAACCCCGGCCTCTCCGATTCCTGCAGAGAAGCTCGAGTTTATGACCGGTCTGCTGCACGACGCGGGATATCGAACTCGACTGATGCCGCATGCCATGGATGCCGAGCAATATCTGGCTGGGCCGGATGCCTGCCGTGCAGAAGACTTGCAGGCTGCATTCGACTCGGATGAGATCGCCGCTGTGTTGTGCACGCGAGGAGGGTATGGCTGCGCTCGGCTCTTCCCATTCCTGAACATCGACCGGATGGCGAGGGCTCGCAAGATGCTCATCGGATTCAGCGATGTAACGACGTTGCACGTGGCGCTGGCCCGCCGTGGCGTGCCCGCGGTTCACGCGCCGATGGCGATCACGCTCAACTATCCCCGGGAGCCATGGGTTTATGAGTCGTTTCTAAGGGTTCTCAGCGACGACCTCCGCGTGCCGGACGAAGCGCCGAAGCCCGAAACCGTCGTACCGGGCATCGCCGAGGGACCGATCGTCGGCGGCTGCCTCAGTCTGCTTACCGATACCTTGGGGACCCCGGAAGCGCTCGACACGACGGGGCGGATCCTGATCATCGAAGCGGTCGACGATCCTTCGCACCGCGTAGACGCCATGCTCACGCATCTAATAAACGCCGGGGCCATTGAGAGCTGCGCAGGGCTGATCATCGGCGAAATGACCCGGGCCGACGAGAAGCATTTCGAGGACATCGGGATGAGGCCATGGCGTGAAATCGTGACCGAGCGGCTCGCCCCGTTCGGCAAGCCGATGGTCATCGACTATCCGTTCGGTCATGCCAAGAATATGCTCACAGTCCCGTTGGGAGTGCGCGCGAGGCTGGACGCCGGCCGTGGCGACGTCACGTATCTGGAGGGGTTGTGCGAGTAATCGGTTATTTGCTGGCGGCTCTATGCGCGGCGGTCACGTTGGCCGGGGGCCCGGGAACTCAGGTCTGGGAAAAGCCGATCGCCCCTGGGCTCACCTACAGGATGGAAGTGGACTCCACCCGGAAGCGTGTGATCCAGGCAGTTCGTCTGAGCCTCGGTAGCCCGGTCACGCACGCCGTGACAGCGCTTGCGGGAGGCACGGTGTTCGAAGCGGGGAAGTACCACGGGCGGGGGCGGGTGTCGGACATGGTTTCTAGCGCCGACGCGCTCGCGGGAATCAACGGCGACTTCTTCCCGTATGGAACCACTCCGACCGGCGATCCGCTCGGCCTGATGGTCCGCAACGGCGAGCTTCTCAGCTCGCCCTACAAGGACCGAGCCGCTCTTGCCTGGGGGCCCGGTGGGTCGGCTATGGGACCGACTACGTTCGAGGGATTTGTAATTCCCGAAGGCGGCACGGCGATCGCTATTTCTGGTGTGAACCAGCAATGCGGAAACGACGAGCTCGTGCTCGAAACTCCGGCGTGTGGCATTGTGTCTTATCCGGCGCAATGCATGGTTGTGAAGCTGCGAACGCGCGAGCCAATGTGGGGGCCGAGAGCGGCAGTAACTGCGACCGTCGAGAGCGTCGGCGCCGAATCTACCGACACGGCAGTGCCGATGAACGGAGCTGTGCTGGTCGCAAGGGGCACGAGGCGGCAGGACTTGAGCGGCCTCGCAGCAGGACGGCGAATAGCCATCCATCTGCGGGTGGACGGCTTCGACTGGGAGAAGTACGACAATGTGATCGGTGGCGGGCCGATGCTCGTGCGGGGCGGCAAGATCTCGATCGACGGCGCGAAGGAAGGATTCGGATCGTCGTTTACGGAAAACAAGCATCCGCGCTCGGCTATCGGCCGGACAGCTAGCGGCGACCTTTGGCTCGTCGAAGTCGACGGCCGTCAGGAAACGGGTGACGGCCTGACGCTTCCCGACCTCGCCGAGCTGATGATTCGTTACGGCTGCGTGGACGCGATGAATCTCGACGGCGGAGGCAGCTCGACGCTAAACGTGCGAGGGCTCACAGTGAACCGGCCGAGCGATGGGAAGGAGCGGTACGTTGCCAATGGGATCGTGATAATGGGGCCCCATGAGCAGCCTTACGAGGGCGAACTGAAGATCGAGGGCCCAAAGAGCCTGCAGATGGGGAGCGGCGCGCAGTTCGAGGTGCTTCGTGCCGATGGAACGACCGCTTCGAACAGCGAAATTGTTTGGAATGCGACCGGCGGCGCTTGGATCGATCAAGGCGGGATGCTTCATTCATTGGCGCCGGGGCCCGTGCTAGTCGGCGCCGCCGTGTACGGGCGCAAGCTCACCTTT
Source organism: Fimbriimonadaceae bacterium (assembly GCA_025934835.1). GTDB lineage: Bacteria > Armatimonadota > Fimbriimonadia > Fimbriimonadales > Fimbriimonadaceae > Fimbriimonas. Next base: position 10,855 of record JAICWL010000016.1, on the reverse strand, counting down.
GCCGTCAGCGTGGCGAGCAGCGGCTAGAGCGTCAAACCGCCGTCTACCGTGATGTTTTGGCCCGTTACGTAACCGGCCGCCTCGCTAGCGAGGAAGAGCACTACGGCTGCTACATCCTCGCCTACCCCGAGGCGTCCCGCGGGGGCAGTTTTGACGACGGTTTCCCGCATTTCGGCAGGCAACGACTCGGTCATGTCGGTCTCGATGAATCCGGGCGACACCGCATTGCACGTGATGCCCCGTGAGCCGAGTTCTTTGGCGACCGACTTGGTCAGGCCTATGATCCCGGCCTTCGAGGCGGCGTAATTCGCTTGGCCCGCCGCGCCGGTCTGGCCGATGATGCTGCCGATGTTCACGATGCGGCCATAGCGGGCCTTCATCATCGGCCTGCTCACTTCCCTTATGCAATGAAACGCGCCCTTGAGGTTCACGTCCAGAACGCGATCCCAATCGTCGTCCTTCATGCGAATCAGAAGCGTGTCGCGCGCGATGCCGGCGTTATTGACCAGTACAGCAGGCACGCCCAGCGAAGCCTGGACGCTCTCGAACAGATTGGCCACTTCTTCGGCGTTGCTCACGTCGCACTCGAAGCCCCTGGCTCCGTTACCAATCGAAGAGGCCGCTGCCTCCGCTCCAGCAAGCGTCGTCGCAACGCACGCTACCGTTGCGCCGCATGAAGCGAACTGTGCTGCGATCGCCTTACCAATGCCTCGGCTCGCTCCGGTGACGACGACGACCCTGCCAGAAAAATCCATCACGCGAGAATACTTTGGCGACGGCTAGCCTAGCTCGTCGACCGCCTTTTGTAGGCTCGCCATGTCGGACACGGAATAGGTGGATGCGCCTTTGTCGATGCGTCGAATCAGCCCTGAGAGCACTTCGCCGCTGCCGCACTCCACGAATTTGTCGACTCCGACCCGCAGCATGTGGGTGATCGTTTCGGTCCACCGCACGGCAGCCTCGAGCTGATGCGCCAATAGGGCTTGCCACGATTGCGGGCTGTCCACGTGCTCGGAAGTCACGTTCGCGTACACCTTAACCGGTGACTGATGAAACTCAATTCTGGCTAGCTCTTGCGAGAAGGCCCGAGCGGCCTCCTCCATGAGCGGACTGTGGAATGCGCCGCTCACGTTCAGAGGTATGACTCGCTTGGCTCCACGCGTGACGGCAAGCTCGCCCGATCGCCGAACGGCGTCAGTTTCGCCGCTGATGACCAGTTGGCCGGGGCAATTGTCGTTTGCCACGACGACGATGCCGTCGACCTCACGGCAGACATCCTGCAGGACGCCTCGATCGAGGCCCAGCACCGCAGCCATGGAGCCGGGATGTTGACGTCCGCATTCGGCCATCAATTCCCCCCTGCGCTTGACGAGTCGGGCGCCATCTTCGAGCGCGAGGGCGCCCGACCCGGCCAAAGCGGCATATTCGCCGACGCTGTGCCCGGCCATTGCCGTGACATAACGGTTGTCCGGTAGCCGGTCTTGGAGGGCGAACCAGGCGGCAAGCGAGCACGTGTAAAGTGCGATCTGCGCGTTTTGGGTGAGCCTGAGAGTGTCTTCGTCAGATTCGAAGCAAAGCTTAGCCACATCGATACCCGTGGCAGCACGAACCCGGGCGAAAACGCTCTGAGCTTCTTTGCAATGTTCGTAAAGCTCGCGCCCCATTCCCGGCCGCTGAGAGCCCTGACCCGGAAACACCACGGCGATCATGGATTCAGGTTACTTGCTCGGGGCACTCATAATCACAGCCGTGGTGTACGACCTCGGAATTCTAGGAGGCGGCCAGCTTGGGCGGATGTCGATCATGGCAGCGCAACGCATGGGCCTGAAGTGCCTTTCGTTGGACCCTGATGCGGAGAGTCCGGCAGCGCAAATCGGGCCAAGCTTGGTCGGTGCTCTTAACGATCCCTCAAAGATCGCATCGGTGATCTCCAGTTGCGGGCGGGTGACGCTCGAGAACGAGTTTATCGAGGCGGATGCAATCCGAAAAGCTTGCCGTATCGCCGGAGCGTCGGAGACCGTACTCATGCCGGGGCTGGATTGTTTGGCGACCATTCAGGACAAGCTGAATCAGCGCGAGGCGTTGGCGAGACTCAACGTTCCGGCACCCCGCGCCTCGGCTCTTGGCTCGATCGTCGATGCCGAGGCGCTCGGCTTTCCCGTGGTGATCAAAGCCCGATTCGGCGGGTACGACGGCCGGGGAACTCGATACGCCAAGGACGTTCAGGACCTCGAGGCGCTTCGAGGCGAATGGGGCTCGGGCGGCTGGCTGGTGGAGGAGTTTGTGCCATTCCGACGCGAACTCGCTGTCATGGCGTATGTAGGCGAGCGCGGATCGGGAAGCTTTCCCACGATGGAGACGGTGCAGCGCGACCACGTCTGCGACTTGGTTTACCCTTGTGATGCCGACGGCAGCGCGATCGCCATGCGCGCGGTGGAGTCGGTCGGCGGCGTTGGTTTGTTCGGCGTGGAGCTCTTCCAGCTGGACGATGGGCGCCTGCTCGTGAACGAGATCGCTCCGAGACCGCACAACACGGGCCACTACAGCTTGGATTGGGGCGGCGTGAGCCAGTTCGAGCAGCATGTACGGCTTGCTCTCGGTCTTCCGCTCGCGCCGCCGAAAGGCGAGCCCACCTGCATGGCGAATCTCTTGGGGCAGGTGGACACCGGCGAGTATCGTGCGGCGCTCGCCGCGGCCCTGGAAGAGCCCGGTGCCCGTGTGCATTGGTACGGAAAGAAGGAGTCTCGCCCGGGCCGGAAGATGGGGCACATCAACGTAGCCGGCAAGGGCGACATACTGGCCGCCGCCAAGCGCGCACGAGAGCTTTTCTACGGAGCTTGGACAGCGCGGTAGCTATTTTTCGAATCGCTTCAGGAATGATTCGACGTTCTGCCAGTAGAACGCGCTGCCGTTCGGCTCCTTATCCGGCCGAAGCGTCGAGCTGCCGTGGATGCCTTTGGGGCTGATGACGAGGAGGTCGCCGGGCCGCTGCGATGTATTATAGAACGCCCGTACGGAGTTGGACGCTTCTGGCTCTGTGGAGGCGAGAAGCATCGGTATTTTGATCTGTTTAACCCACCCGAGGACGAGCCCCGGCTGCCCGAAATACTCGCCGGGCGAGAATGCGATGACGCCGCTGAGCTCCGGGTGCTCGGCGGCAAGCTTTAGCACGAGCGATGCACTGTAGCTGCTACCCCAGGCGATGATTGTCTTGTAGTGCTGGTCCTGCGCCCAGCTGAGCGCTCCAAGAATGTCGGAATACGCCGCGGTGTAGTCTGGCGGCTTGGGATACAGTGCCGCCGTGCGATTAGCGACGCCCCACATGTCACCGCCCGAGCGCTGATCCACCGCGAGGCAATCGAAGCCCAAAGCCGCGACTCTCGGCGCTATGGGGTAGTACTCGGCGGCATTCGACCCTGCCTGGTGAAACATCAGCACGACGCGAGTCGACTCCGGCTTAGCCGACGCATAGAAGTCGCCGAAAACTGTCCCGCCGTCGGCGGCGGTGAACTTGATCTCTTTCGCGGCTTGCGGCTTCGGCATGGACGGCGCCGCGCCTTGCATCGCGCAACCGACGAGCGCCAATGCTCCGAGGATCGAATTGGCTCCCCACATGGCCGGATTATGTCGGCTTCCGACAGCCGCATGTCAACCAAGGCGCCAGGATCCGTCGTCGAGGGTCCTTGGCCCGATCGTCATTTCTCGGTTTCCGAAGCAAGACGTTCGAAGGCGGATGGCCGAGGGATGCCGCGCTGCAAGAAGGCTCGGATAACTTCCGCGCACTCGGCCGGCGTAGCGAGCGAGGTATCGACTTCGAGGTCGTAGATACCTGGCCGGTGAACTTCCGTTTGCCACAGCAGGACCGGGCCCGGCACCGGCTCGTTTTCGCTTGGCGCCACATACACACCCTCGCGACCAGGCTGATTAATGGATCGTCGCTCCAGAATTGTTTCAAGCGGACAGCGAACTCCGACGAGGACGGCCGGCAGACCGGTAAGACGCCGCGCGCTGTCGTGCAAGGTGTTCAGGGGCTCGCTGTACGCGTCATGGTGCCCGACGTCCAGGACGGCATTGATTCCGAGCCGACTGTGCGCTGCGGCGGACTCGTATAGTGCGGCGAACATCGATGGGATCTGCTTCTCCAGATCTGGGCGCTCGGCATAGGGCCGAAGGCCGATGCCGGGGCGGAAGCGAGGGGGTGTGACGTGCCCGGCATAGACGTCGACACCGAGGTGGATCCATAGGCCAGGGAAGGAATCTTGGATCGCCTCTGCGATGCTGGACTTGCCGGATCGAGGGGCACCGTTCAGGACGACGATGATGCCCGGCTGGACGTTCATCTTTCCAAGATTTCACAGATTTGGCCGGTAAACGAGATTTCCGCCGGACCCGTCATCGAGACTTGGAAATTGTGCAGGTCGATATCTAGAGAGCCGCCTGGAAGATCGATCTGGACGTGCGTGCCGGTCCTGCCGGTCAGGTTTCCCGCAGCCGCGACGCTGCACGCCCCTGTGCCGCAAGCGAGCGTGATTCCCGCCCCTCGTTCCCAGGTGCGCTGCCGAATATGTCCGGAATCGAGCACCTGGGCAAAATGCACGTTCGTGCGCTGGGGGAAAGCGGTGAAATGCTCCAACTCGGGCCCCCAAAGTTCGAGGGGCACGCTAGCAACGTCCTGCACGAAAATGACGAGGTGCGGGTTGCCCATGGATACGGCCGTGCCTAGCAAGCCATGGCCCACGGGCTGCTCTACGAATTGGTCTGCAGGATCGCCCGTCATGCCGATTTCGCCCCGAAGGAACGAGGCTGGCCCCATGGCCACTTTGACCAAGTTCGAATCCAGAAGCTGCAGATCGAGAATGCCCGCTCCGGTCTCGACATCCACCCGGTCCGAACTCAGGTGACCGTGGAGTCGCAGCAGCCTTGCGAAGCAGCGAATGCCGTTGCCGCACATCTCGCTCTCCGAGCCGTCCGGATTGAACATGCGCATCCGAAACGGCGCGGCTTCGCCCGGTTCGATGATGATGAGCCCGTCCGCGCCGACGCCGAACCGGCGGTCGCAGACCTTTTTCGAGAAGGCGGGAACGTCTCCAAGGGGCAGGGGGGAGCGCAAGGCGTCGACTATGACGAAGTCATTGCCGATGCCTTGCATCTTGACGAACGGGATCATTCCTGTTGATCTTCGTCGCGCTCGTGCTCACCGTGGGGCCTGTACGATCCTACGGGCTTGCTCGGCACGATACTCGCGACCGCGTGCTTGTAAACGAGCTGAGTCGGCTTCCCTGGAGTGTCGAGTAGAACGGTAAATGCGTCAAATCCGCGGACTTGCCCGCGGAGCTGTACGCTATTCGTGAGATAGATGGTGACCCCGATCCCTTCCTTTCTCACTTGATTCAGGAACATGTCCTGCAAATTGATAGCTTTGCCCATCCGATATGGCTCCTATTGCAAATATGGGCGGAAGAGTTCCTGCGCTACTCTGAGCGGGCTCTCATCCACAATCTCCAGCACACTAAGATTGGGTTCGGACCGAAGCCAGGTCCGCTGTCTCTTGGCGTAGCGCGTCGTTGCGCCCACCGTAGCCGAGATCGCATCGTCCAGACCCAAAAGGCCGTCCAGGTGTTGCCACATCTGTGCGTAGCCGATCGCCCTCAAGCCCGGGTCTGAGAGCGAGAAACCTTGTTCACGAAGTTGTCGAACTTCCTGGACCCAACCATTTTGCACCATTGCTTCGACTCGCCGCACGATTCTGTCTTCGATCGTGAGCTTGGGCACGTCGAGGGCCAGTTTCATTTTCTCGAATTCCGGGAGCTTCGGTGCCCGCGGGGTATCGGAAAAGAGAGCTCGCTCGAGCGCGCGGGTCACGCGGGCCGGGTTGTTCAGATCGATATTCGTAGCGGCCGCCGGGTCTCGCTCGCGAAGCTCTTCCACGAGCGGGGCCAAGCCGTCGGTCGCAAGCCGACGATTCAAACGCTCGCGAAGCGAGGGGTCAGGTGGACCGACCATCTGCTGGTATTCCTCGAACAGCGCACGAACATAGAGCCCGGTGCCACCGACTACGACCGCATGCCTACCCTGGGAAAACAGTCGGCCAAGGATCTCTTGCGAGCGGAGAACGAATTCGCCGGCGCCGTAGTTTTCGTCCGGCTGCTTGATATCGAGGAGCTCGTACCGGTCCTTGCAGACTGGCTTGGCGGTCCCGATATCCATGCCACGGTACGCCTGAAAGGCGTCCGCGTTGATAAGCTGGGCCCCAAGAACTTTTGCCGCTGCCTCCGCGAACGAGGTCTTGCCGGACGCCGTCGGGCCGAGGACGGCGACTAAGAGCGGCATGATTTAAGAATAGCCGTTCCAGCGTAGTACTCTTCGGAAAGACCAGGCATGCGAACATCCGCTCAATTGGCTGCAGGCGCAGCCGGACCTCCGCCCAAGCTGACGTTTTCGGGCGTCGCGCGGCTCTTGCATCTCGCCTCGCCATACAAGCTCGCTTTGTTCGGAGCGGCCGTTCTCTCGCTCTTCACGAGCCTCGTGTCGCTTGCGATCCCCCTGCTTGCCCGGGCAGGAGTCGACCAGATCACGGGCGTAAAGGACGTCGGCCAGCTCGACCGTTTCGCAATAGGGATCGGCGCGCTGATCTTGGTATCTGCCGTGGTCGCATACGCACAATTCATGCTGGGCGCATACACCGGCAACCGCATCGTCATGGACGCCCGCGAGAAGCTGTTCAGCCATCTTCAGATCCTGCCGGTTGCGTATTTCGACCAGACACGCTCCGGCGATCTCGGCTCTTACCTCTCGAACGACGTGACGCTGCTTCAGACGACGTTAGCGGACGACGTCGTACGGTTCGTGCCCAATCTCCTGACTCTGCTCGGCGGAGTCGTCATTGCGGTGTGGATGGATTGGCGTCTGACGCTAGTGGTCGTAGGGCTGCTTGCCGCCATGATGCTGATGTTCGTCGTGCTCGGCCGGAATCTTCGAAAGCTCATTCGCCAAGGGCTGGATAGTCTGAGCGACGCGATCGGCGCAATGACCGAGGCGCTTGCGAATATACGGTTGGTGAAAGCATTCGCTCGCGAGCCGTACGAGAACGATCGGGCCGCAGAGCGCCTTCAGAGTGTTTTTCGCCTGAATATGCGCAGCTCCATGTGGGAAGGCGTTATGGGTGTCGTGGCCAGCGCTGGGTTCTTCCTAATGCTCATCGGGGTGATGTGGTACGGCGGGCGCGGGGTGCTCACGGGCGCCATGAGCCTGGGAGCGCTCGTGGGCTTCCTGATGATCGTGTTCGTTATCACGCAGCCCATGGCGCAGCTCGCCAGCTTCTACACGCGACTGCAGCGGGCGGTCGGCGCGGCCGAGCGGCTCTTTTCGATTCTCGACACTCCACCGGAAGAGCCGGACGGTGCTGGAGCCGTCGATTTTCCCGCAGGTCCCGGCGAAGTTCGAATAGAAGACGTTCACTTCGAATACGTTCCAGAAACGAACGTTCTCTGCGGCCTCTCGTTGACCTTGGCCGCAGGGCGCGTCACCGCGGTTGTGGGCCCGAGTGGTTCGGGCAAGAGCACCGTCGCGTCCCTGATCTATCGATTTTACGAGCCTCGGTCTGGGCGGATCACGGTGGATGGAGTTCCGCTGCGCGATATACGTCGCCGCTCGCTTCGCGAGCATGTGGGCATCGTGCCGCAAGACGCGGTTCTGTTCAACGGGACGATCCGCGAGAACATTCGGTATGGAAGGCTCGATGCAAGCGACGCGGAGATCGAGATCGCTTCTCGAGATGCGAACGTCGACGAGTTCGTGAACAGCTTCCCATCAGGGTACGACACGCTCGTCGGCGAGCGCGGCGTCACGCTCTCGGGTGGACAGAGACAGCGGGTGGCGATCGCGCGGGCCCTTCTGAAGGACCCAAAGATCTTGATCTTGGATGAGGCGACCTCCGCTTTGGACAACCGCTCGGAATCGCTGGTTCGCGAAGCGCTCGACCGGCTGATGAAAGGCCGCACGACGCTGGTGATCGCACACCGGCTGAGCACGATCCAGTCGGCCGATCAGATCGCCGTGCTTCAGCAGGGAAGAATCGTGGAGACCGGCCGGCACTCCGAACTGCTTCAAAGCGGTGGGGCGTATGCCGGGCTTTACGAGCTGGTTTCTACTTAGGCGAGATTAGAATGTTGCGGAGAGGCCCAGCGTGGTGTGCCCACCTCGGATCAGGCCGATAAATCCGTTGATTTCGACGGGCCGATCCGGTGCTCCTTCGAAGGCTCCCAGCTTGGCCGCCAGTCCGCAATTCCAGTTGAAGCCGTCGAACTCGACCAGCGCCCGGCCCCATTTCGAGATGCCCTGGCTCGCGCTTCCGAATGGTCTGCGGAATCTGCCGTCGCCCCAGCCCACTGATAGGTAGCCGCTGCGTCCGCATGGATGGGTGATTACGGCGTAACGCGATTGGCTGTGCGTGCCCTCCTGTTGGTCGATGACCGCCCCGCCACCGCCGCCATGCCCCTTGATATCCTGAACTCCCAATCCAATGCCAACGCCCCGGTTGTTCAGCTTCGGGGTGAAGTGTATGTTGAACACCTGATCGAGCTTGGAGCTGAGCGCCATATCGGCCACGGTGAAATTGCCGAACGGGACTCCGATACCCACCATGCCCGCGAGAGTTCCGTTTGAGCTGGGATTGGCATCCTCGCCGTGGGGATCGATGAACTGCGGCCGGTCGGTAAAGCTCATGTCGGCGCCGACGAGCGCGAGCCGGCCGTTGGCGAGAGAGTAGGCGATCGGAGTGCTGAGCGCGAGCGCGCCGCCAATTCCGGGCTTGCCGCTCGGCAGGACGCCGAAGAGCCCGCCCGGTAAACCTGAGAGATTTCGAAATTGCGGGTATTCGTCGCGACCATCGAAGGGGTCCTGTGCGGACGCGATCGGGATCAGCAGAGTCGCGATTAAAGCGAAAATGACAAGTCGAGAGGCGTGAGTGTTTGGCATAGGTTGGAACCGTTACTGCTGGACTTCGGGGTTGATCTCCATCTTGCGCCCCATCGGCACGACGCTGATCGAGCCGTCGAGCTCGAGCACCGCCAGGCAGACTTGCTTTGGCGATTCTAGACCATGCTGATGGATGGCTGCGAGAAGCTCGTCGGTCGATACGTCTTCGTTTCTGAGCCGTTGATGCAGAACGTGACCGTCGCTAACGAGCACCACGGGAACCCCGAGGAGCAATCGTTTGCTTTCCGGAGAAGAGCGAAATAGCTTTGTGAGCAGCCAACCGAGGATCAGCAAGGTGGCGGAGCTGGCAAGGCCGATGCTCAGGTTTCCCTTGCCTGCGGTCAAGGCGTTCTGCACGGCATTTGATACAGCCATGATCGCTGCCAAATCGTATACATTCATTTGGCCGACTTGCCGCTTGCCAAGGCATCGGTACAAGATGAGCAGGAAGATCAGCACGACCGCGGCCTTCGCGGCGTAGATGCTAAGAACTTCGAGGCTGATAGTTTCCATGCGGGTCAGGGAAGTCGGATGGCCTTGAAGTGCCGCTTGGTCTGTAGCACCGACGCTCCCTTCGGAACGACGCTGATGGTGCCGTCGACTTCGAGGATCGCGAGGTGCGCTTCCTCGGGTCTCGTGAGGCCATGCTCGCGCAAAGCTTGCATGAGCTGGTCGAAGCTCACTCCTTCGGCGCGCATCTGGGGAAGCATCGGCCTGCCTTCGTTGAGGATGAGCACCGCGTGGCCGACAAGTGCCTTTTCGACGCGTCTGGAGCGCCGAATCACCATGTTCAGGGCTTTGTTCAGGACAAGCAAGGTTCCCGCGGCGATGAGGCCGCCGACCAGGGTGTTGTCGCCGTTCATCATGGCGTTCTGAACTGCATTGCCGAGTACGACGATCAGAACTAGGTCGTACAGGTTCATCTGGCCGAGTTCTCGCTTGCCGAGAAGCCTCAGTCCGGCGACCAGGAAGGCGTACACGACCGCTGCTTTCAGGGCGATGACGAGCGCTCCAGCCGCATCGGGGTGGTCGAAAACATGCCCAAGCCAGGTCATTTGCTCTACACTCAGCTTAGCGATTCCAGAGACGCCTTGAAGTAAGAAATCGATGCAGACGACGGGTCAGCTCTCGATGGTGGCTGCAGCCACGCTGATTATCTACCTATTTCTGGTCGCTTTGATGCGAGTTATGGGGAGGCGCTCGCTCGGGCAGCTCTCCGCGCTGGACCTGCTGATTTTCGCGCTGCTGGGCAGCGCTGTGGAGACAGCGATGATCCGGGGCGATACTTCGCTGAAAGCCGGCTTGGTGTCGGCGATGACGCTGCTCGCAGCAAACAAGCTCATCACGATGGCGATGCTTCGGTCGAAGCGCTTGCGCCACCTCGTCGGCGCCGGCCCGGTCGTTCTCGTGCACAACGGAAAGCTGGTGGAGGAGAATCTGCGGCGGATCGGCATGTCGGACGACGATGTATACGAGGCGCTGCGCGAGCGCGAGGTGGGGAGCCCACTCGAGCTTCGATTTGCGGTGCTGGAACCGGACGGCCGTGTGAATGTCGTGCCATATGACCTATCGGATGAACACGGCGAAGGCGTGCCAAAGGCCTGAGGCGTATGGAAAATCATTGGAACGATGAATATCCGGCCCACCGGTGGCGCAATTTGAGGTGGGCTTGGGTACCATTAACACTCCCGGTTCGAGGTTGGAGCGCTTTCGGGCTCTCCGGCTCTAGGAGCGGGCCGGCACATTGACAGTCTGAAATATCGCATTGACAGAAGCGCATCGAGCACTCGACAAGGTTTGTGCCTTGTTTATAGAAGCTAGTGAGGGTGCACGACGGATGCCTAGGGACGAACTGCCGACGAAGGACGCGTAAGCGGCG